>NZ_QTMJ01000006.1:0-120651 GCF_003635485.1 Parabacteroides sp. AF19-14
AAAGCTGTATGCTTAATCCCCCAGGTTTATCGGGTGAGCCTGTTTAACATCAACCTGACGATCTTCTTCTGGTGCTATCTCATAATCCGAAGTTAAGAACTCACCCCTTATATTTCTTAGTATCTTACCTTCAGATTTAAAGAATGGTATAAAGTTCTCATTTACATCACTTGTAAACTCAGAATATAAATAGTATTTATTCCAATTTTCACTGACAAAGTTAGGCCATAAAATAACTCTGCCATTAGAAGTCATCCATTGAATCTTGTATTCTCTCTTGTTAAGCGTAACAGGTTCACCGTCAATTTCAACTACCAAAGTTACAGCTAACTGACCAGCATCATTTATCTTGGCAGTAAGTTTAGTGTTTCCTGAAGTTGAAGAGTAACCCAATAAAGAAGACAGACTATTTTTAAAGATGTCAATGCCTTGCTCTGATAACGGCAGGGAAAAGTAAGAGCATGATCCATCACTTAAATCAGGAACTCTTAAGTAATACACTGGAGCCTGAGAAAGTTTTGTTAGCTCATTTTTATCTTCACACCATCCAACTACAAAATTATCCTTGCTTAAGAGGTTCTGTATATCACCTATAACCTGACAGTTACCGTCATCAAAATAAGTGAAGGTGAAATCCTGCTTCATGTAAACCGGTACATCACTCTTGAACAAATCTGCAAATGGAGCTGACAGATTACCGTATTGAGCAATAGGGCCCACTTGACGAAGCAAACCATTACCTTTAGCACTAAGTTCATTTTCCCACTGTCTGCTTACAGCCTTGAATCCTGTCAATTCTATCCTTAGATTGTTTCCTCTCTGAGAATTGATTTTAGTCTCAAAAGCCTGTTGGTTACGGTTCATGTTTTTAACAAACAAATAAACCTTTTGCACTTCTTCTGGAGTAAGATAATTCATCGGGTCCTCAAACTTTCCTTGACGATACCAATTAATATCTGAAGCATCATTACCCAAGTTACTATAATCAACACCTGTAAAACAACCGGTAAGAGGAGATGTACCACCAACAAGATGTTCTCTATAATAGATCAGTTGAATAAATGGTTGGGCATCCGGATTTCGAGCCAAGTCATCCTGGTTACTCCAAACATCCTTTTCATTGAACAGCATTCTACCAAAGGCAGAAGCTATATCATAATCTCCCCCTCTGACATCCATATAAACAGGATCAGAAAATCTAATTCTGTCAGGGTATAATGCTATTACAGCCATCAAGCCTTTCCATTCGGCATGAAGCATATTATAGAACTGTAATAGACCTTCTGTGTTTATATTTGGATCTGGTGCAGCTATGGTAGAAAAGGCAAACTTAAAAAGTTTGGCTCTTGCCCATGGAGTAGGTATACCAGAAATTAATGCACCTAGTTTTTCTGCAGAGATATCCTCTAACATTTTTCCTGTATGAATACCCTGTATATATGAAGGAGCATTATTGAAGTTGTTCCACTTACCAACTTCTCCTCCGTTCTTGTCTATTTGACTTTTTATTAGTAGAGCTTTTGACATAATGAATTAGAATTTATAAAGTGAAACAAGTGTGTTATATATTCTTTTATATAATTGTTCTCCACGATTGGTCATAGATGGCATTTCTTTTTGGTTTTCATCCTTAAATGCTCTTTTAAACTCGTTAAATTTAGAGCTAATTAATCCAACATCAAACTTATTATCTTTGCCTATACCAGTCGTTTTATATAAGTCCTTATTCCACTTGTATTTCATTAGTTCTTTTTTCTTCTGTGGTGCAAATAAAGCAGCATTCAGAATGAACTTATCATCACCACCTGCAGACCTATGAAGCTGACGTAACCAACCTTCATACAATGTGTCATCTTGATTAATAGAAAAATGGAACAATTTAAAATATTCTTTTACACCATCCTTGATTTGAGTGTTATCTATATCCAGGAAATTCACAATATCCTTTTGATGTCCTGATTTTACACTATTAACAAAATCATCCTCTCCATTGCAGAATAAAGAAAACACTGTTAGCATACCAAGTTTCTTAGCAAATTCCTGTTCCATTTCTTGGCCAACAAAATCTCTGAATTCCAATTTTCCACTGTCGTCAACAGCTCTATACAAATACTCTGTGTCATGGTTCTGCTTTCTTGTTCGTAAATCATCTTCAGGAACCTTAAGAAAATGAAGTGCAGCACAAGCGGCCATAAGCTCGATATAATGAGAATCATTACATTGGTTTGCACCACCAGTAATTGTTTCTGACTGTTCCTTTTTAGCCATAGGGTTCCAGTCCAAACCAGGAGTCCCCAACATGTAAAATTTTTGATATGTACTTTTTACAGTACTGTCATCATCATAAAACATCATTGCAACCTGAGAGTTTAATGCAAATTTATCACTGGTTGCAATAATTTTCTGATTAACCAATTCTGCTCCTGTAGGTGATTTAAAGTTAAAATAGGCAGTCAATAATGTAGACCCAAAATATGCATTATTGAGAATATTAACTGCTCCGTTACTCATTATCTCAGCAGCTTTTGATATAGCCTGAGGTATGATAGGAATCGAAGAAGCACCTGTTCCACCAAATACTGAACCAAGAATAAATACTCTAGCACCTCCATTTTGAGCTACTTGAATGAGTTTCTGCAAATATGTCTTTAATTCAGAATTTTTATTTGAACGGGCTGCTTCCAATATTGAATGATACATCATCATGGAGCCGAGATGGGTCTGTGCCCTATAACCGTGACGAAGGTTAAATGTTTCTACGTTTTTAGTCAATACCAAATCCGCTATAGCTGTTTGCTCCGGATTATTGAACTTAGTATCCCCATAGTTAAATACAGACATGAAATCGCTCTTGACTTCATAATTAGGCGAAAATTCATAGTAATTGATATTGGCCGAAAAGAAAGTTTCGTTTAAAGCTGTACGAAGTGAAGCATCAGTTCCTTTTGCTTTAACATAGGCTTCCTTTACTTCTTTCAATCTGGCAAAATTACCATTATCTTTATCTGTATCAAGTGCTAAAAGATGTATGTCTGTATCATCAAACATACCCATAGCACATAAATGAATGAGGGATTCAATGCAACGCATTCCTGTACCACCAATCCCTAATACAAAATATTGTTGAGCCATAACTTACTTATTTATTCTTTCCCCTTACCTAAAATAGAACCAAATTTTGAATTTCTGAAGATAAACATTATCAGAATACCTAGAACAAAATAGATTCCAAGAAGAATCCCAATACATGTAATATTGGTTTCAACAAACATACTCTTGAAACCGGCATTAACGATCTGTCCCTTAACAACTAAATCATTATAAAGATAAAAACCTGCTGCAGAAACTATACCTATGACTATAAACCATATTCTTCTGGTTATATAAGATTTGTCCTGACCACCCTGGTATTTGATAATGAAAGAAATAATGAATGCGATCAACAAAGCTATTAACGCTGAGATAACTGCATAAATCATTGTACTGTTCTGTAAAGCCTCCAACTGAGGTAAAGTTGTTATTCTTGTTATCATAATAGAAAATTTAATGATTAATATTTATTGCTTTTTATGTAGATGGTATACAGATTTGCATTCTTCATCATATTCTGTATGTCCTTGTCAAATAATGCTTGTTTAACACTTTCAGAAACTGAGGTGTTCTGTTTGCCAGGTAAACCTATAGCATCAAAATTGAACATTTCTTCATAATTCTCAAATACGTTTTCAATACCAGATACATTAATATCTATCTTGGTGAAGTTAAACGGTTTGCATGATAAGAAAGTTGGGTTCCACATAGGAACATCAAAGTGTATGTTTATATTACCGTATTTGTTGAATTCTTCCTTGTCATATACAAATGCATTAACAGACTCAGTTAAACTGATAGAAGACAAATTCAAACCAGAAGGGGCTTCAGTTTCAGTGTAGAAGTTGTTATAGTCTGCATTTATATCGTAAACCTTAACTGATATATCAGAAATTCTAAAACCTCCATAACTGTTTCTATCGACCTTTAAGCCGGAGATAACAGGATTACCATATTGCAGTGGATCACCTGTTGTTTCATCTACAGCGCCCATAATATAACCCTCTATAGATTTCCAATCTACTGGCCAGTCTTGAATTTCATAAAGACCATAGTTTTTGTTTGATGCAGAAACAATTTCATTTACTTTACTTTTTCCATTTTCCGCCATAATTGTAGGATGACTTGCCGATAAATGGAACATTTCAACATCCGGATAATTTTCTAATTTAGTAGTTTCACATATTCTCTTATAGATATTACCTTCTAACCTGCTATCTGTAAACAAGAAATAGAATCTCTTCTTGTTATATTTCTGAGGTCCTTCTAAATATGGTTCTGCAAGTATATATATATCATGTCCTTTCTTAAGCCATTGTTTGAATGCATTGGCCATATATGGATCACTGATTCCGCCACCAGCTATATTCTTCTGGTAATACTCACCGTCAGTTAAAAGCACACCTTCAGAGTTGCCATTAACGATTAAATTAGCTGCTTGCTTTAAGTCGGCATAATTTACCTCTACTATATTGCTTAATGCTTGAAATACATTTATATTTTGTTCTTCGACAATCTTATCACCTTTTATAGAATAATAGTGTTTTGTAGCAGCAACAAATGAAGGAACTAAACTTTGAAAGAATGGTGAATGTTGTCCCAAAGTAATGCAAGTAGAATAATCTACAAACAAAGACAGATCATTCTCATTAAGTTTTGATTCATTTCCTGTATATTGAAAATATTTATTGTGGAATTCACATAGATATTTGTCGTCTGGAGCACTTGTTGAACATGAATCACAACTAGTATATAATAATCCTATGACTGGAATACATAGATTTAATGTTTTATAAAAAAAGTATTTCATATTTATTATTATTAAGTTTGTTGATACGCATAAAAATCATCACCTCTTGTTAAGAGAGAGATAAAACATTGCAAATATAAGCAAAATAGATAAATAGACCATATTAAAATGTTTTTTTCTTCACACTCAATCATTTAGAAAATTGGTAATATTTAGGAAAAATAAAGATTCTAATCGCATAATCTATTAAAAGACAGTACAATTAGGATATAAATCTTCTCTCTTAACAAGAAATGACAACTTTTCCTAAACAGTTGTAGTATTATAGCTCTCTCAAAATACTGAAATTAGCCTTGTCCACTACGGAGTTATCCAATGAAGCCAGATAAATTTGCGTAGTCATTTCCGAATCATGTCCCATCCCCTCGCTGATGACGGAAATCGGAACATTCTTGCTTTTGGCTGCGCTTGCCCATGAATGGCGGGCACAGTACATGCTCAGAGCAACGGATATATCGGCCAGTCCGGCTATTTCTTTCAGTTTCCGGTTTATTACGGACATCACATTCCTGTACTGCTTGTTCGTATCTTCAAAAGGATATTTCAATATTGGCAGAAGATAGGGACTGAGACTGTTTTCCGGATACTTGCCGACAATCTCCTGCATACATTTTTCCCACCTGATAACCAGCTGCTGCCCGGTCTTTCGTCTGCGATACGATAAGAAGCCGTTCTGAAGATCTTTCTTTTTCAGGTGAGCCATATCTATGAACGACATGCCACGGGTATAGAAGCTGAACAGGAACATGTCCCTTGCAAATTCCAGATTAGGCTGCAAAGACAGATCCAGGTTCTTCATGCGCTTGATGGCGGATAAGGGAACGGCACGCTTGACGGTCTTGTCCACTCCCGTATAGACATGCCTGAAAGGATTGCGCTGTTCCACCAGTTCCTTTTCCAGGGCACGGTTATATACCGCCCTCAGAATACGCATATAGAATGAACTGGTATTCCGTACGACACCTTTCCCATGAAGATAGGCTTCATAAAGCTGCATCAAATCCGAATCAATTTCAGACAGCAGAATATCCCGGTCCTGCCTGAACTGCATGAAACTTTTCAGGGTGCAGGAATAGTTCTCGGCCGTGCGTATCTTGCCCATCTGTCTGAGATGGGCGATGACACCCTGCATGAAGTTGAAGAATGACTGTTCATCCGTTCCGTTCTGAAAGGAACCAATAATCTCATCCGCCGTAAATGTACTTTTCTGATTTCCCAATTTACGAATGGTCATTTCAAACCGCTTCAGGTCCCATTTCATACGTTCCTGCAAGGAGAGAAGCAGATTGCTTCGCTCTGAATTACCGATGATGATATTGTTTTCAGCATCATTCCATTCATCTGCAAATATCCGGTAATCCGTCTTTAACTGACGGATTACACGGTTCTGGATAATCTGATAATAGACGGTACCTTCCTTTCCCTCTATGACGGAAGGTCTGAATTTTGCTTTTACACTGGCCATAGGCTATTTTTTAGATTCGTTCCCGATAGACTTGCTTTTGATGGACTTCGCCTTGCTGTCCAACTCCTTTGCGGCCTGCTCTTTCAGGCGTACCTGCTCGGTAAGGGCAGCCTGCTTCCGGACGGCATCCTCGTATGCCTCCACGTCCTCGCGTATCTGTTCAATACCGGCATTGTCACGGTTCAGTTCAAAAATGTTTTCCAATTCTGATATTTCATTCGGAGTGGCTTCACCTTTCATCTTGATATAGCGGTATTTCAAATCGTTATCCATACGGTCATTATCAGGTCGCTTTTCGATGTAGAAAGCCACAGATACAACTATCGAGTACGTTACCAGTATGATCAGGGTCCAGAATATATAAGGTGTATCTATGCTGATGCTGTGTCTGTGACAGACAACATCTGGTTCTTCCATCCTGTTCCTGACGGAAGTAGAAAGCGATTCCATCTTCTCCGATATGTGCAGGATGGTGTCTTTCTCTGTTTGGGCGAACCGTTCCAGGAACTCGTTCTGATTCTTGTGGTACGCCTGCTGTTCGCTTTTCAATACAGACAGGGTTTCCATGAACTTGTCCGGCATGGAGTTTCTTTTCTGTAGATTGGCTGTATCGCCCTTGATCATGACAAGAGCCTCCAGCACACGTTTGAAGCCTGTCTTTAAGGCATTCAGTTCCTGTATGACCTCTTTGTCCGCTTCGGCATCACCGCCCGCCGATTGAGGCATGGACAGCCCGTTTATCTTGTTTTCGATTCTCTCCAGGCATCCGTAGATGCTTTCCATAAACTCTTCCTGTTTCATAAATTCATTGATTTTAACGTTTTACACTTTAATGATTGATTGTTTGGGGCAGACTTATAATCCAAGCCCTTTCCGTTTCTTTTTCTTCTTGCGCTTGCGCAGCAGTTCGTCATACGGGATCTGTTCTTCCGGAACAGACTCGCCAAAAGAAGAAAACAACCCCAGTCCGTTGCTTTCAATAAATGCCATATTGGATGGTTCCTGTTCCTTCCGGTTGCGGTTTGACGGAGCTTGATTTTGCTTTTTAACCTCTAAATCCACTCCGGTATCCGGACTGTTTCCGCCCAGAATGGCATTCAGTTTTGCAAAGCTGAACTCCCTGCTGATTTGCGAGCCTTTGAAGGTCAGGCCGTCTTTGGTAAGGCGTATGCCTTGAATGTCACCGGCGGATTTCATTTTGCCGCCTCTTCCGACAAATTCCAGTTTTATACCCTGCAAGGCCAGACCGACCACAAGTTCTTTCCATGTCCTGGCGCGTTTCAACGCTTGCTTCACGGCATGATAAATCTCGTATTTAATGCGTTCCGAATCATGCAGTTTCGTTACATTGGTTTTGCCTTTATCCTCCGCATAGGTCAGTCCGTACTTGTCTTTAAGTCTTTTGGTGGCAATCTCATTACGCTTGTAATCGCCCTGTGAGGAGATTACTTTACCATCATAACCGATGCGGTTATAGACCAGATGGCAATGCGGATTGTCGGTATGGTGATGCCTTACCAGTATGAACTGGGTGTTCCTGATGCCCATCAGATCCATGTATTCCATCGCTATCTTAGCCATGAATTCATTGCTCAATACCGGCTTGTCTTCCGGTTTGAAGCTTAACGCGATGTGTCCGACGGGCTGTTTTATCTTCGGATTAAGCAGGCACTGGCAGTTGAAACTGTCCGCTATTTCACGGTTATTGCCCAGCAATACGCCATCGGAACCGATTATCTCGGCATTGTCCTTTCCCATCACGTAGCGGATGCAACCGCCAAAGGATTTGCCTTTCTTGATTTTGCCTATCATGTATTTCTCCTTTCCACTTTTTTATATTCGTTCATGATCACTTTCAGCTTTTCGAGCAGTTCCATGACGGCATTCCTTGTCCGGTAGAATCCTGTCTGGTGGGACAGCCTGGCAAGCTGGTTCAGGTTGTTCGCCATTCCCACAAGATTGCGTATGACGGCTGCTTCCTCCGTCGAATGCCTGGCCACAATCCTTGCTTCGAATGCGGCTTCCCGGATGAACTCCGCCAATGTGCGGTTCGCCTGTCTGCTGCGGTGCAGCAACCGCTCGTAATCAATCCTGGAGAACTTTACCGTCACGGATTTGGAAAGCTTGCGGATACCACTTGCTTTCGGTCTGCCTCTGGGTCTGGTTTTATCCTTGTCACTCATATTACTTGGTTTACTGTGATTGGTCATTTTACTGTGATGATATGTCCTGCAATCTGCGACCGTTGGGAGCGGATTGCCTCCGCGACTCCGGGAGTGGAGCGAGGTTTTCGGGATGCCCGAAAGATAACCTCGCTAACTCCCGAAACTGATGTTCCGTCCGTTGACCGCCTCTGGCGGGTTCTGAATGCCGGAATGCCATCATTCCATGATGCGGATGGATTTTGCACCGGGTGTCTTTTACAGTTTGCGCCACCGCTCGAAGTCTTCCGAATAGATTTCAAGATGCTGCCGGGCGATATTTTCCAGCAGTCCGGACACGCTCATCCTGCGGCTTCCGAGCTTGCGGACATACTCGTCCAGCCTGTCCCTTACCTCGCAGCTCACGAATACGGGCTTGCGGTCTTCTATTCTGGGAACCTGCAGGAATGTGCTGCGGTATTCTTCCAGTGACAGCCTGCGTTGCCTGCCGCTAATCCGGCACTTGGATGCAGGAGCGGAACCGTCTTTCTCTGCCGGCTCCTGGATCCCGGATTGTTCCGTGACTGTCGGCAGGATTTCATTCCCGGCATGGTCAGTAACCTCTCCTGCACTTTCAGGGTTTTCACACTCAGGAAGGAGCTGTGACATTTCCATACCTGTCATAGCTTCCCACCGCTCTTTGTCAAAGCTTTTTCTTGTAGCCATAATCTTTGAATTTTAATAAGTCAATACAGTGGCCTTGGTATGTACCTTGACCGGTTATCGGCAGCAAAGAAAGCGTGTATAGTGCACTGTGTCAAGCAAATGGAGTGAGTGTGGCAATTATGACCGGTTCTGCATTATATGCACCGGACAAACGGTGGCGACTGCTGTGATTTGCCACACCCGCACGGGCGCCCATGGAATCGGACAATGATTTCATGGCAGTATGGAGACTGAATCCAACGGACACTTTACCGGATATAGGATAACCCGTTGCAATCGTACCGGTATACTTGCTGCAGTCAGTTCAGGCAGTAATAATCATATGGCGGCTTTGCTCAGTCGGGTCATACTGTCCACCGGCCATGCAACATGATGACAGATGATGAAACAGACCGTCAGCCGTCTGCAAATCCATTGCAGTGTGATTATTACTGCTTTAATTTGTACCGGGAACAGGAAAGACAGACTGGTGGCTTGCTGCAGCCATGCCACTTGTTCCCTCCTGTCAGATGTATCGGATAAGGCAGTAAGCCGGCTTTGCCTTGGCGGTACAAGATGGAAAAGTATCAAATGGAAGTAAACAATGAGATTATGGAAATAGTAAGTTTTGAAAAAAGAACCTTTGAGGAGATGGCTGCCAAGTTGGATTACTTCGTGCAGCGGATGGATGACCTCTGCCGACAGCACGGGGAGAAGAAGGCAGAACGATGGATGGACAGCCATGCCGTCTGCCGGAAACTGCGTATCAGCCCGAGGACATTGCAGACCCTCCGTGACAACGGCACACTCGCCTTTACCAAGATTGGCAACCGCACCTACTACCGTCAGGAAGACGTGGAACGGGTCATTGTGGATGTGGAAGAGAGACGGAAAGAGGCGAAATGGAAAGGCAAAGGCATTTAGCAGTTGAAGTATCAATTAAAGACAAACCGTATGAGTAGTGAAATCAGAGAAAAAGACCATGAGTGGGTATGCAAATTCCACTCGAATTTCGACCGGCTTCTGGCTTCGTTCGAAAAGTTGTTCAGCCAACGCCGACCTCCCGTATATGGCGATGAGCTGCTGACTGACAAGGAAGTGTCGCACCTGCTTAAAGTGAGCCGCAGGACATTGCAGGATTACCGAAGCAACGGCATACTGCCCTATATTCAGGTGGGCGGCAAGATTCTGTACAGGGCTTCCGACATAGAGCGTACCCTGATGGACGGCTATAGGGAGGCGTACCGTTCAAGAAAATGAAAATCCATCCCGTTCCTTCTGCCTGCGGCCGCATGAAAAAAGGGACACCCGGAGGTCGGTTCTTCTTCTTCCTTCCTCCGGATGCCCCTTGCTTTTTCTTTCAGGTGTCGGGCTTATTTCGTACCGGTGGTCCTTACACTTACCCCTTTCGGTATCGGGTTGTCAAGTATTATCCGGTAGCATAGTCTGCCGTCCACATTCACCGGCTCTTTCGCCACCATGAAGCCGGCGCATTTCTCGACTTTTGCCGCATCGAGTATCATGCCGGCGATGAAGCTGTTCGAGAAGCGGGCGCAACGCGGGTCGTTCCAGATCGTGAAGCCGTTCTCGTCATCCGAGACGAACATGTACCAGTCCTTGGGCCTGTCTTCGTCCCTGGCGATACACAGCCTGTTTCCTGCGTGCAGGCTCAGTTCTCGGCTCAGTATCCGGCTCAAATACATGCTTCCGTCACGGCATACCGTGATGATCCGTTTGCCCTTGTAGGTCAGTGCCGGATGGGAATTGCTCTTGTCATAAACTGTCAGTTTCATAATCATCGATATTTTTTCGTTATACATTGTTTTCCTTTATTCGTGTCATGCCGCCTCTCCGGCCATGATCAGCCTTCTTCTGGCGATGAATTTCCGGTTTGCCCGGACGGATTCCATCATCGCCTGTGCCCTGCGCGTCACCACCGAGGTCTTCTCGCCCATGTGCCTGGCTATGGTGCGGAACGAGCTTCCGGTCTCGTAGAACCGCAGCATGAATATCCTGTAATCCTCGTAGGAGAAATGCCGCCTGAGGAACTTCTGTATGTCCCTTACCAGCCTGTCGCATCCGGTCAGCATCTCTTCCCGTTCTTCTGTCTCTTCCGCGCAGTCCGTCTCGCCCAGTCTTGCGAAATACTCGTCTCCGGGACTGTCGTAACGGCTTTCATCCCTTGCCCCCGACTGTAGGATTCTCCGGTAGCATCCGAAGAAATAGGATTCCAACTCATCGATCCCGCCGCTTGCGAACATGACCTGTTTCCTGACTGCCAGATAGGCGTCATGGAATGCGTCCTCGTCGATTTTTCCATAGATGGAGAGTCTCTCCTTCAATCTCGCGTATGAACGGTCAAACCATCCGTTGAATTCTTTTACGTCTTTTGTTGCCATATCCTTTTTCCATTTATCTGTTAGACATCCGGCCCGTGGTGCGGGCACTCTTGTTTCTTTGAATGCCTTACAGCTGTTCTACCTCCGGAAAAGCGTCAAGGCTCGGCAGGAAAAAATACCGGAGCGCAAAGCGCGAGGATGATTTTTTCCCCGCCGACCCGCAGGGCCCGGCCTTGCGCTCCGGTGGGGAACGGCTACCTTTGCTTCAAAGAAATGAGTGTGTCCTTTTCTGCTTTTTACCGCCTGCAATTATCCTCCTGCGGTGAAAAGGAATGTCTGACGGTGACACATGCCGTCCGGTTTGCGGACTGTTTCCGTTTTTTTGTTTCCTTCGCACAGGAAACGGTAGGCACAGCCTGATTCCGCCGTTTCGTTTTGCATGAAAAATCAATGTCAAACGAACTTAAAAATTACAGGAATATGGAAGTAGTAGTCATAGACAAGGCGACTTTCGAGAGGATGCTCTCGGGATTTGAGATTTTTGCGGAAAAGGTGGAACGGCTCTGCCGGGAACAGGAGGACTTGGGAGAAAAGGAGTGGCTTGACAGCGATGACGTGTGCAGGCTGCTCTGCATCAGTCCGAGAACCTTGCAGACGATGCGGGAGAACGGAACGCTGGCTTACACCAAAATAAGCCACAAGGTATATTACAGGCCGGAGGACGTGAAGGCCGTCTTTCCCGTGGCGGAAATGAAACGGTGTATAACAGCCGGCAAGGAAAGAATATGCAATGTGACCAACAAACAAACAAGCCAACCAACAAACCAACCAACAAACAGATATCTGACTTATGAATGACAATGGCAACATCCGGCTGCTGACACCAGAAAACGACATGCGCGTGAGAGCCTTCCTCTCGTCGCTGGAAGAACTATCGGAAAAGGTGGAGAAAATACGTAAAAACAACAAGCCGTCCCTGGACGGGGAACACTATTATACCGACAAGGAACTGGCCGTCAAACTGAAGGTCAGCCGCAGAAGCCTTCAGGATTACCGCAACAACGGCATATTGCCCTATATCCAGATAGGCGGCAGGATTCTGTACAGGGCTTCCGACATAGAACGTACGTTGATGGACGGGTACAAGGAGGCGTACCATCAGAATGGAAGAACCGGGTTTTAATATTACCCCATATAATGGGTATCCGCCAAGTTCAACTTTTCATTTCAGAATCCGCATCACAGGTTCACTAAATGATGCGGATTGGTTTTGTAATGCAATACTTATACACCCTTTATTGGGTATATAGTAATGTTACACCCTTTTTAGGGTATATTTCTTGGCTATACCAAATTATATTCATACATTTACAGCCAAAACAATAGTAATATGTTTGCAACCATTTCGGCAGATATAGTTTCATCCACTTCGTTATCCGTGGATGAAACTATCAGACTAAAGCAAAGGATAGAAGCACTGTTTGCTTTGCTCAAAACAAAATACCCGGATTTTTACGGTCGTCAAATCAAAGGCGATTATATCGAATGTGTAATGCAGAATGTATCCAATGTCTTTCGTATAGCTCTTGTAATCAAATCATGCATCAAGTCTTTCCCGATTACAGAAAACAGGAAAGCGAAGAGCTTTCAGACATATGGTATCAGGATGGCTATCGGTATTGGAAACATGCGTATAGTGGACACGGAACAGGGCATTTGGGATGGCGAGTCCATTTATATGTCGGGGCGTTCACTTGAGGGAATGAATGCCTTGAATAAAGGAACTTTGTCTGTATGTACAAGCAAAAGACAATTATCCTGCCCCTTACAGACGATCGCATTGCTGACCGATGCCATCATGAATGACATGACCCTGCGCCAAAGCGAGGTCATTTATTACAAACTGCTTGGATTGAAGGAAACGGATATAGCCCGAAATCTGGGAATATCACAATCCGGTGTAAACAAGGCTTCATCGGCTACAAAATGGTATTGCATAGAGGAAGCCTTGAAGTATTTTGAACAGATAAATTTTAACGAATATGAATAGCTGGCTGTTTTTAAGTTTGCTGTTGGGCCACGTCATAGCCGATTTCTACCTGCAAAATGACAAATACTGCTCACAGAAAGAGGAAAAGAAGTTCAGAAGCTGCTTCCTGTATGTACATTCGCTTCTTGTAGCTGTAGTATCATGGGCTTTGGTCCCGGTCAGCGATTTCGGGTTTTATGCCTTGACCATTGCCCTGTCACATCTGGCCATTGATCTTGTCAAAGCCTATTGTCCCAAAGGATTGTGGAGTTTTGTCCTTGACCAGGCTGCACATCTGGCAATATTGGCTGCTGTGGCTACCGAGTTTGATATCACCACTGAATTGCCTGTACAATTTGTGGATTATACCGGGAACTTCTCCATGCCTTTATTCATACTGGCGGTACTGTTGTGCATCAAACCCGCCAATGTCCTGATCAAGCTGGTTTTGAAAAGGTACCAAATCGGAGAAACACTATCCTGTGAGAATATCAAAAATGCCGGAGCATTGATAGGAAACCTGGAACGTATTCTCACAATCATATTTGTAATAATAGGCAGGTATGAAGCAATCGGTTTTATCATAGCCGCAAAATCCATATTGAGGTTCAAGGATACGGATACAGCAAAAACCGAATATGTCCTTGCCGGAACATTTCTAAGTTTCGGAATCGCTTTGCTTTGCGGACTGATGGCAGCATAACGGGATGGAAGAGCTGCAAAAGAAATACGACACGCTTGTCGGGAAATATAATGCATTACTTGCCGAGAACGAAGAGTTGAAATCAATTCTTCTTCAACACGGCATTGCGTATTCCGCATCGGAAATCTCTGATAAGGAGCCGATTTTTTCTCCTGTAATATTTCCTTCTGTCAATTTCACGCCTGATGAGAAAATAGCATTGTTCAGCAGCTTTTTCAAGGGAAGAACGGATGTTTTTGCACGAAGATGGTTCAGCAGGACAACGGGAAAGGGAGGCTATCAACCGGTCTGTACCAATGAATGGCGAAGAGGAGTCTGCGACAAGAAACGATACAAGTGCTCGGATTGCCCGAATCGCAACCTTGCTCCTCTGACAAGCCGGGAAATCTACCGCCATTTGGAGGGAAAAGATGAATACGGGTGTGATGTTATAGGTTTATATGCTGTCACCCCTGACAATAAATGCTCTTTTCTTTGCGCTGATTTTGATGACAAGAATTGCACTCGCGGATATAAGGAAGATGTGCTGGCTTTCACTGCCGTTTGTAGGAATTGGGGAATTCCGTACAGTATCGAACGTTCACGCTCCGGTAACGGGGCGCATGTATGGATATTTTTCGAAGAACCGGTTGCTGCCGGTAAAGCCAGGAAATTAGGCAATGCCATCCTTACTGAGGCCATGAAGCGCAACGGACATATTACCTTCAATTCATACGACCGTTTCTTCCCCAATCAGGACAGAATGCCTGAAGGCGGATTCGGAAATCTGATAGCCCTTCCATTGCAAGGCAGGGCACGGAAAATGGGAAACAGTGTCTTTGTGGATGAAAACTTCCTTCAGTTCAAAAACCAATGGGCTTATTTATACAATGTAAAAAAGCTTAATGAGCATGACTTGGACATGTTATTGGTCCAGCACAGACAAGAAGATTTCGGTTCGTTGGCAACTTCTTCAGAAACAAAGCCTTGGGTGCTTCCTGTATCTCAGGATGTCACGCAGAAAGATTTTAACGGAAAACTGAAAATTAAAAAATCGGACAGACTATACATCCCCCTAAACTCCATATCCGAAAAGGTGGCCAATCATCTCAAGCGTATAGCCGCATTCAAAAATCCGGAATTTTACAGCAAACAAGCAATGCGCATCTCTACCTATAACATTCCGCGTATTATTTGCCGTGCAGACTTTACGGATGATTACCTCGCCCTGCCCCGCGGTTGTGAGGATGCCGTAACAACTATGCTGGAATCTCTTGGAGTTGCTTATGAAATGATTGATGAAACCAATCACGGCAAGCCTGTTGCCGTTGCATTCAAGGGCAAGGAACGTGACGAGCAACTTGATGCCATCAATTCCTTAATGCCATACACGAACGGGGTATTGGCGGCAACGACCGCTTTTGGGAAAACAGTAACAGCAGCTGCTCTGATTGCCCGAAAAAAGGTAAGCACACTCGTGCTGGTACATTCCAAAGCGCTGCTCCTGCAATGGCACGAACGCCTTACCGACTTTCTTGAGATAGAATTTGCCGAGCCTGCCACGTCAAGAAAACGTGGCAGGAAAAAAGTGTTTTCTCCCATAGGCTGCTTGGATTCAACCTCAAACACCTTGCACGGAGTCATTGACATCGCCCTTATGCAATCATGTTTTGAAAATGGCGAGGTAAGACCTTTTGTACGGGAATATGGGATGGTGATCGTGGATGAATGCCACCATGTTTCTTCCATAACGTTTGAGAATGTGCTCAGACATATTACGGCACATCATGTCTATGGACTTACTGCCACACCTATCCGCAAGGACGGACTGCAACCCATTATCTTCATGCAGTGCGGACCAATCCGCTTTTCGGCAGATGCCAAGACCCAGATACAGAAGCAGTCATTCCTGCGTTATCTTGTTCCAAGATTCACATCCTATCGCTCTGTAACTGAAAACAGGCAGTCGTTCGCCTTATTGTCACAATCGCTTGCAGAGTCTGAATTACGGAATACGCTCATCGTGGAGGATGTGTTAAATGCAGTAACGGCAGGCAGGACACCGATTATCCTGACCGGCAGGACATCGCATGTAAAGCTGCTTTCCGAAATGTTAAAACCGCATATCTCACATGTCATCCAACTGACGGGAGAAGGAACAGCCAAAAGCAAGCGTGAAATCCTGCAAGGATTGCATGACATTCCGCAAAATTCCCCTCTTGTAATAGTCGCTACCGGAAAATATGTAGGAGAAGGATTTGACTATCCCCGGCTTGATACGCTCTTTTTAGCCCTCCCCATATCATGGAAAGGGTTGGTTGCCCAGTATGCAGGCCGTCTGCACCGGGAGAACGAAGGGAAAGCCGATGTCCGTATCTATGATTATATCGATATACACGAACCTGTCTGTGAGAGCATGTATCGCAAGAGGCTCAAAGGCTATTCCGTCATCGGCTATCGGGTACTTTCCAAGGATTGTCAGACATTGTTTGATGCAACCGAAGGTTTACAGTCGTCTCCGCATGAAGAACAGATTTTCAACGGCATAACATTCTGTCATCCGTTTATAAAAGAATTAAAAGCCTCAAGACAATCCATTGTGATATCTTCCCCTAAGCTCTATCATATGGAACGAAATAAATTTGTCAATATCTTGAAAGAACTCCAAAGAGACGGTATTGAAGTGGCCATTCTTACATTGACAGAAAACGAGCAGTCGGATTATCTCAGAAGACAGGGGTTGTTCGTAAAGATTGTACCTGAATTATCATTATGTTCATGTGTTATGGACAAATCCTCCGTCTGGTATGGCAGTATCAATATCCTTGGCTATCCGACGGAAGAAGACAATATTATAAGAATTAAAGATATAAGACTTGCAGAAGAATTTTTGGATGTCATTTACAATAATGGCAATGGCAAGTAATACAAAAATGAAATCATAATGCAGCAGATATAAGGAGGACACCGGCTAAATGTATATTGTCAAATCACTTGTGATACATTATATTTCAGAATTTTAAGCATGAAAACAGCGAATGAAGACAGAAGCAGTTCAGCCGGACAAGGGCGGATATTGGCAGGTGGTCGAAAAAACGGATTGATTTTTTGGAGGGAGCGCAGTTTGCCGCCTGCCTTTTTCATTGTGTTTCAAAAAAACGCCCTCCTATAGAAAATCAGAACAATCAGAACAGCATACGGACCGGTAGTTTCCTACTGTCTGTATGCTGTTCCTTTTTTGTTGTATCGACTTTTCCGTCGGTCGCTTGTTTCCGCTGCCGTCAGCCTTCCCTGTACAGACGTGAAAGTGGAAAGGTTTTCGGGCTGAATACGCTTTGCCTGCAAAGGAAGATTCTGCCCGAAACGGCACGGCCGCCCGACCTTTTCACTTTCAATGAAGTCTGTACTAACTTCATGGACGGCGAGGAAGCAGGCGGCTGCGAAATTGTCATTGGCTGTCAGAGCCGGAATGTGTGCGGCTTTGGCTTCTCTTTTCCATCAGTCTGTCCATTTCCCTTGAAATTTTTTCTTCCGTTATCCTAGCATACCCTTGTGTGGTGGAAATGTTCGAGTGTCCCATCATCTTGGCTATGCTCTCGATGGATACGCTCTCTGAAATGAGCAGGACCCCGAACCCGTGCCGGGCCTGATGGTACGAAAGGTCATCGTGCCTGCCCAGGATCACGCCGATTTCCCGTATCTCGTGCCAGATGGAATCCCGGCTCGGCAACGGGAACACGGGACTGTGTATGTCGGTGGTATTGTATAGGGACAGTATCTGCTCGGCTATCGGGTGCAGGGGGATGAACGCTTCCACCCCGGTCTTCTTCCGGTTGATGCGGATGAACCGCCGACCCTCCGCCGTCGTCCCGATATGGCACGGATGGAGCTGCTTGATGTCGGCATAGGCAAGCCCGGTGAAATAGGAGAAGATGAATGCACGCCTGCCCAGTTCCGCACGTCCTTCATTCAGGGGCATGGCCAGTATCCTTTTCATCTCTTCACGGGTGACATACTTGTGCTTGGGTGCGGTTTTCTTCTCATATTCGACATTCTCCACCGGATTGGTGCGCAGGATCTCGTTGTCCACGGCAAGATACAAGAGGCGGTTCAGCCAGCAGAGGCAGCGGTTGGTCTGCGAGGTGCTGAAATTCTTGTTCCTGATAAGGAATGCCTTGTAGTTCCTGCCGAAGTCTTCCGTTATTTCTTCAAAGGCGATGTCCTTCTTCCCCAGTGAAACAAGGTAGTCCGTCAGGTACTTCTGGAAATACTGTGATTGCCGGTAGGTGGAGGTGGAATTGATCTCCCTGCTACGTATTCTGAGACGTTCACGCTCTATCTCGCCCATCCGGAGCAGATGTGTCGGAACGACGAACTGCCTTGTCACCCGGTTCTTGATAATCTCCGCACTGACGACACCCTGTGTCCTCAGAATTTCCTCGTAAGTCTGTTCGATATACTTCCGGTACTCCTGCAGTCTGGCGTTTTCCCTTACCGTGCGTATGGTCCCGGTTCGGGCGTTCCAGTCTTCCGGCTTGCAGCATATCCCAGTGGTGATGGCGGTGTTCCTGCCGTCTATGGTGATGCGGCACATGACCGCCGTGGTTCCGTCAGCCTTTATCTTGCCGCGGTTGATATAGAACAGTATGGAAAAGGTACTTCTCATGATTCTCATTGTTTATGGGTTATAGAACAAGTTTCAAATCTCCGGTAGCCTCGATAAGCCTGTCCATGTCCTCGAAGAGCTTTTTCGGGGTGACGCGGGCATAGACCTGGGTCGTCTGTATGTTGCTATGCCCCAGCATACTGCTGATGGTCTCTATCGGAACGCCCGCTTCAAGGGTGACGAGCGAGGCGAACGAGTGGCGTCCGACATGGTAGCACAGGTTCTCCTTTATCCCTGCCAGTACGGCCAGCGCCTTCATGTGGTTTCTCATGCTCGGATAGTGGATCATCGGGAACAGCGTGTCCCTGCTGTCATCATGATATTTCTCTATCAGGGCGACGGCTTCCGGCAGCAGCTTCACGCTTGCGCGGAGCTCGTTCTTTTTACGGCGGTATTTCAGCCATAGCTTGCCGTCCTCGCCGGTGTACAGGTTTTCCCGGGTGACGGTCACGGCATCGCTGTAGGCGACCCCGGTATAGCAGGCGAAGAGGAACAGGTCCCTTGCCAGACGGTGGGTCGTGCGGTGCGGGGCTATCTCCACGTCACGGATTTTCTCGAAGCTTTCACGGCACAGTGCCTTGGGAGTCTTGACGGTCTGTTTCGGGAGGACGTAGTGCTGGAACATGAACCGCTCGGAGTGTCCTTCCTGATAAGCCCTTTTGCACGTTTTCTTGAGAATTGCCAGGTAATGCCGTACAGTGTCCACGGCATACCCTTTCTCGTCAAGGATGAAATTCTCATAGTCGTGGATGAACTGTTCCGTAAGCTGCCCGAAGGCCAGGTCTTTCGTCTTGAATTTGGTTTCAATGAACTCGCGCATGGTACGGCAGGTAAAGTCGTATGCCGGATAGGTACCTTTTGCCCGGTCTATCCCGATACGGCTCTTCACCTCATCCCTGAGGGCATCCAGCATTTTCATCAGGGTCATCTGCGTCTTCATGCTGCCCTGGAAGGCATCCTTGACGGAAGCTGCGTCAAATTCCCCCTTGCGTTCCAGAAGGGAATCGAAGGCGGCATTGATGTCAAGCAGCAACTTGTCGATTTTCGCATTTGTTTCCACCGCCTCCCTGCTCTTGCCGTTCAGCCGGCTTTCACGGGGATTCCACAGCCCGGGAGTGCAGGAGAGCTTGCAGCTGAACTGCGCCATCGTCCGGTTCACGGTGATGCGTCCCATTATCGGAGCTTTGCCCGACTTGTCCAGTCCGCTCTTTTTGAGGTAGAGCAAAACCTTGAATTTTTCTACTTTCATACGCTTATAACTTTAGTTGCAAAATTACCTGTTTTATAAGCGTTCTTCGGCATGCAAAACAATGACAATCAGTGTAATATATCGGCGTTTTTAATTATCCGATTTGCTTCGCGTTACCTCGTTTCCTTTCGGTAACTGACCTGCTAACGGTTTGGTAACTGAACATCTTCAATAATCTCCACTTTCCTGCTTTTTTTATAAGTGGAAGAATATAGAGAAATGGTTAGTTTCCAGCGGATTACGTTATCCTTTCTTCTCGTTTCCGGTGCTCTGTTTGCCTATCTTATTCCACGTAAGCCGCCATACTTTCGCCACTCTTTCACTAGCTCTTGGCATTGACTTGTATACGGTATGTAAATTACTAGGACACAAGAACATCATCTCCACACAAGTATACGCAAAAATCATCGATGCTAGTAAAAGACAGGCAATAGACCGGTTTAATGGGGTGTTAGACGCATGAGACGGAGATCACTTCAGATTCGGATGGCACGGATCAAGAAAGATACTTCTCCCCAAGATCCGTGTCATCCGCTATAGTTTCAGTCCGCAACTGGCTTATCAGATCAGAGACTTTGTATTATTTCCAACGAAAGCCCCGTGCATTCGGCGATTAATGAAAGATCGACACCGGCTTTCTTCATGTTACGAGCGTTGCGTAGGGTAGCCAAACGCTCACCTTCTGCTTTACCTTTTGTTTCCGCCTCCTCCACGGCGTACTCCATCGTGGCCTTCCAGTCACGGTAGATCTTCAGATTCTCATCGTACGTCGCACGCTCCTTGGGGGACAAGGCATTCACATTCGCTACGTCGAGCAAGCGTCGGAAGTATGCCTCTTTTTCTTTAAATGGGGACATATCAAATAGATTCATATTCTTCAATACATAAATTGTTTTTTCCAACGGAGTCTCGCCCTGACGGGAGATCATACGGCAAATGTAATAAAAACCTCGATTAAAGAAGTAACGTTGAGGGTAATTAATACTACTGAGTTGTTACTTCCCTTCACACAACAAAAGCCTAATCAACTAAAGAACACCCCCCTATAACCATTCCCCAATAGAACTTAGAAATTTATTATTCGGGACAATGATCGCTTGCGCATTTGCGGCGTGTTCAAACGAGGATGATCCTATCCCTAGCGTGGATCCGACACCTACACCGGAAGCAGGCACCGCTGATCTTACGATTGTGGTGAAAAACTTAACAAAGAGCACACAGACAAAAGCCGGCGAGGATGAGAACGCCAAGGAAGGCGAAGCTAAGATTTACAATTTATTTGTAGCCCTTTATAATGAGGACGGAACATTCTTACAAGTTAGTGATCTTACAGCTAATGAGGATGAAGAGGTTACTGATTCAAACAATGAGATTCAGTTTAAGGGATTAAAGGCTGGTGCTTCTTATCGTGCTTTGGCTTTCGCGAATGTTCCAAAGGATGCTCTTACCGCAACCGCTAACTCTTTTGAGTTGACATCTGCTTACTATGTCTTTTCCGGAGAAGGAGCGAATGGGTTACCTATGAGTAGTGGTATTAGCCCTAAATTCACTCTTGCCGAAGGTGAAAATTATTATGGTTACTCAAACACTACAGGAGGACACAGTATTGAATCTGGAAAACCTTTAGGATTAATTAGAAATGTGGCTCGTGTGGAATTGAATGCCCTTGATTTGGATATGACTAAAGTCAAGGTTGATGGTAGTCAAAAATACAAATCAGGAACGATTAAGTTTGTGCCTAAGGATGTTTTTGTATTACATGGTCGTACAAAAGCTAAGGTGGCAGACCAAAGCCAAAGTAATACAGAGTGGTTCAATCTGCCAGATAAGGTTTGGGGTAATATTGCCGCTACTTATGAAACTGCTGATGGAGATGATTATTATTCCGGGACTAACTCTAGTAACTCATTCGGCCGTTTTGCTGGAACTGTCGATGCTGCTAATTATATAAAGGCATTGAGTACAGCAGAAACAACATATACTCAGAATTGGGAAGATGCTACTATTTCCGGAGATAAAGCAATTACTCTTGCGAACTCTTTATATTTTTATGTGTTGCCTAATAATCAGACAGGAGCGGCCAGAGAACAAGAAGATCCGGAAGAGGAAGATCAAGCTTTCGTCCTGGATAAAACAACTTTGGCATCCGAATTGGTTGTCAGTGGTGAAGTTTATATAAAAGCTATAATGAATGATAACACATCTTGGACATTTGGTAAAGAGGATGCTCCTGTCTTGCGCTATTGGCCGATAAAGATTGGTCTCGATGGATTGGATAGCGAAAACATGTATTACGGTCAGGTACATAGAAACGTGGTTTATCAGATTTCTGCTACTATCGCCGGTAATGGTTATGCAGATCCTACGCAGCCGAAGGATGATCCTACAGCCGACTTGTTTGTTAGGACAATGGTCATGAATTGGGGTACAGCTACTCAAGCTCCTGTTATCGAATAATACTTATTCTTTGAATAATAATCAAAAGGCATTCTCTATCAACAGGGAATGCCTTTTTTGTTATAAATATAATATGTCAATGCCCGTTGGCAAAGTTAGAAAGTCAAAAGATTTATGTTTAAGAAGTTGTTCTCTCCGGACACGCCCCAGATGCCATTCTATGTGTAAATAATCCAAATCATCTACCATATCTACCATTATTTATGTAATCTTTTGATTGTAAATAATTTATCTTGTGGTGGTAGATAGTGAACATCTACCACTACAAACTTCGATCTACCATCATTAGGTTACCGGAAAGATTAGCACGAACAATTACTACTAACGATAAATAATGTATAACATTCTGTATTTCAATAAATAATAGTTTTTTGCATAGAAAAACAAAAGTTTTGCTATAGAGAAACTTTTGTTTCTTTAGTATGAAATAAAAGTTTCTTCAGTATGAAACCACTAACTTCACCTATTGAAACTCTTATTGGCTTTAATCCCTTTGTCTGTCTCTTATAAAATCGTATAATACTAAATATACGAGTCCGCAAGCTTGGGAAGTGATTTTTTTGCGTTTCCCATTAAAACATGGTAGATGCAGAATGAAAATTGTAGATGTTATTCCATCTGCAACCACTATATAACATATTTATTTACAATAAGTATAAGGTTGAATTGTAGATATTGTAGATATTCTCATGAAATAATATTCCGGCTCTTAGGTTCAAGACATATGGGATCGCCATCATAAGGAAAAGATAGTAAATTTTGTAGTCTCCGGATCAATTTATAACCAGAATTATACATGCAAAAAAGGCACTCCCGATAAAAGGAATGCCTTTTGGACGTTATTCAAAGAATAGATATTATTCGACAACTGAAGATTGATTTGCGCTACCCCAATCAAGCACCTTTGTCTTAACAAACAACTCAACAAAGTCTGTTGGAGGAACAGTAGGATCATCATATCCTCTACCGGCTAAAGTTGCGTCAATACTGTAAATTATATTACGATGGATCTTTCCATCCTTTAAATACTCAGCCGTAGCTGCTGCCATTTCATTCGTCGCAGCAATTTTAATAGGCCAATATGCTGTTTTCTCCGCATAGTTGTATACTGCATCACTTCCGCTCTTTTTAGCATTTTCGAGCTTATAAGTACCTTTAACTACAATTTCAGTTGAAAGATCCTCTGGTTTGAAATTTTCAGCACCATTCATTTCACGAGCAGCCTTAACTTGGGGATTTTCGAACACATAGAATTTAGGGGCGATTTTGATAGTCGCAGACACACCATCTTCAGTTGCGATATTCTGTACCAATGCGGTGGCTGGTAAACTGGCCTTGTATCCTTCAATAATAGAACCTCTCATATTCGTAAACATAGCGTCATCATTCACGAAATCTCCTCTATAACCTGAAGCATAATCTGTAGCATTAGCAGCATAAGTTGCGGACACATTACCCCATACGGTATTGCTAACGACATTCCACCAGCTATTGCCATTACCCATATCTGCTGCATTGGACTTCGTCCGCCCATGCATGATGAATACACATTCTGGTACAATTGTCGCAGTTCCTTCAACGTATTCATCTTTTGTAGCTTTAGTCATGTCTAAACTAAGTCCCGTAAAATCAATGCGCGCTACATTTCTTATCAAGTACAAGGGATCTGCTACAAGAATATGTTCACCTTCTCCCACTGTTTTAGTATATCCATAATAGTTTTTACCTGCTTGTAAAGTGAATGGATCAGACAAACCACTACTCATTGGTAAATAGTTTTCTGCGAATCCGGCAGCTGGCATCGTATATACAGGAGATACAAAGTTGTCAATTGTTGTACCAGCCAGTGAGATTTCAGGCATATTAGCAAATGCGATAGCACGTAATTGCGCACCTTCTGTCAGTCCGGCAAATTGAACCTCATCATTATCCGCAGCAGCATCCTCATTGGCAATATCAGAGGTTGAAGCGACAAGCGCTCCAGTTTCAGCATCATAAAGAGCAACTGTTAAGTTTGTAATTTTAGCTTCATTTTCAGTCTGTGTCCCCTCCGCTGCAGCTTTAGTCAAACTTCTAGCCACATTTTTCACAGAAATAGTCAGTGTTGCGTTATTTTCCCCTGTTTGCGGTTGATCCGGTCCTACGATAGGATCATCCTCGTTTGAACACGCCGCGAATGCGCAAGCGATCATTGTTCCGAATAATAAATTTCTAAGTTTCATATACATATAATTTTATGAGTTAATAAATCTTTTATATAAACCTTTCTTTCTCAATCACTTTTTACATTTTCAGTCACATAACAAGAACTCTTTGTTCAAATCTTCCCCATGACCAATCTGTTGTTCGTTGATGACATCGCAAAGGTATTTGGACTATAAAAAAAAGTAAATAGGTGTTACTTTCATAAATAAGAGGTAAAACTATAAATTTTCATTCGGGATATTTCCGGGCTGATTAGCACCGTTGTAAGGCTATCAAAAAGAGGTTGAAAAATATCGTATCAAAAAACAACTAAAAAATTTTGCCATTCCCCGGCGATTTTCGGGAAATGGCAAAACGATTAATTCTTACCCGGCAGATACTGTGAAGGAGTGACGCCGTATTGTTCCGTAAAACGCTTACGGAAAGTGGCGGTATCGTTGAAGCCGACCATTTCCGAAACCTCTTGGATAGAGTATCGCTGCATACTGATCAGTTCGGCGGCTTTCTTCAAACGTACCATACGGGTAAGCTCCAATATACTACTATCCGAGTAGAGTTTTATCTTTCTATATAATGTAGGGAGACTCATGTTTAAAGAATCCGCCAAAATCTTCGCCTCAAAACTAGGGTCATCCAAATGTTTCTCGATCGTCGAGATAACCGCATCCATAAAAAGATTGGAAGGGGAATCATCTTTCTTTACCGTTTTCTCTACCTCGGGATGCGCACCTACAGGACTCGACGTATAGAAACGTCTCATCTCATCCCTACGTTTCAACAAACTGTTTACCTTACTTCGTAGCACCTCTACATCGAATGGCTTGGTTATATAATCATCGGCGCCACATTCAATGCCAGCTATAACATCCTCACTCTCTACCTTTGCGGTTAGCAAGACAACTGGCACTTGCGCTAATTCTGGGATGCCTTTGATTTCACGACAGGTAGCAAGCCCATCTTTAACGGGCATCATCACGTCACATAAAATAAGATCCGGCCGTTCAGCTCGTGCGATCTCTACACCCTCCTGGCCATTATGAGCTTCCGAAACATGATACTCACTGGCAAAAACATGACGCAGGAACCAACGAATCTGATCACTGTCATCAATCACCAGCATTTTCTTCCCGGTCTCTTTCTTTTTCGGAACAACTTGGATCAACTCGGCGATCTCCTCCTTCTGCATCTCATTCAGCTTTACCAGATCACCATCCGGCTCGATGAATTCCACGGCACGTTCCATATAATGGCTTCTCCCCAAAGGAATCAATATCGTATATTGGGTTCCCGTCTCGTCCTCCGATGAAATTCCTTCGAAAATAGCGCCGGAGGATTCTGTCATATCCACGATCTGTTTCAAACCCAAACGGGTACTTTCGCTTTCTCCTAACCCATCATCTTGGATAGAGAAAGAACAATAAGCCTTGCCATTCGAGCGCACCACGGAAATATTGATCGAGATCTTTCCAAAGCGGTAGGTATTTTTTAACGCATTAGATAAAAGTACACGCAAGGCAAACTCCATCTTCCGACGATCTATCCAGACCCAAAGAACAGAGGTTTGGGTATTAATATGAAATTCCACATTATTCATGGCTATCCAGTCCACGAATAAATCACAAATCTGCTTTGTTATACTGATCATGTCATAACGAGCTATCCGAAGATGGTTTGCCACGTCATCTCCATGACGGGTATTTCGCAATTGCTCGATAAGGTCTTGAAGAGCCAAGGTATTACGGTAAGCAGACAATAATTGAGTCGCTTCACTAGAGTCAATATCATTTTTACGTTGCAACAACTCACTCAACGAACCAAGCACAAGCGATAGTGGAGTACGCATTTCATGAATCGTTTCAACAAAAAACGAATTATGGAGCTTTTCCATTTCCTCAAGGCGCTTTTTCAAATCCTCCCGTTCTACCTCATTATCCCTATTCCAATTATCAGTCTCACGGATTTTATTGACCAACATTTGTTGGATCTCCCGATTTTTTACGCTTAACGCATCGACAGACCGAAGAAGCTCATCGTTTCTCGCCATAAGCTCACCATCTTTGGCAATATACTCTTTCTTCAACCTATACATATAATAACTCAAAAAAGCTATTACACATATGGACACTATCAGTAAAATGATAAAAGGTAGAATTCCTTGAGAGCCCTCCATTGTATCATTGGCCGCAGCAATATAATGAGCTTCAACGAACAAGCCCCAAAATGCCATCATAAATTTCGCTTTAAAACCTTTTGATCTCATATCATTGATTATTAAGATGTTATTTATATAAAACGCCAGTAAAAAACGTTCGTTTAAATCTTGCGTTTTTATCTTCAACTTTTTTGCAGCCTTACAAAGGTCAAAAATTTTATTTAAATTTCAGTTATTCAGTTGGATAAAAATAATAAAAAAATAACATGATTATCAATGAGACTTCATAATTTATACACATAAAAACGCAAGATTTAAACGAACGTTTTTTACTGGCGTTTTAATAGACGTTAACAACAACTGCATTCCTATCACACAACAGAGGCAAGGCTATCAGTAAGGACCAGCGATGATATATTTACCACTCAAATTGATAGGAACAAACTAATTAACATTATTTAAGCATCATCCAAAACATGCATCAATAAAGGGACATAGAGGTATAATGATAGTTTTACCCACTTTTTTGATAAAAATACCCATCATAAAAGATACAACCTATGATTTTTATACATAAATTCGCGATGTAGTGATAAGGAAAGACCGTTGAGGGGCGGTCAAAAAAAACCAAGTCACTTAGATTAAGGGTAAAGCATATAAAAAGTAGGGTCATGAAAAAGGGTAATTTTTTCGCAAATTGCGTATTTGCGGTTTCTGTTATTTTCACAGTTTTGTCATTCTCCGCTTGCACGGATGATTCAAATGACGTAGTAGCAACAACGAGTGAGGTTATTGAACAAGCCGAAGTGCCATTCTCCGTGGTATTAAAAGCAATGAATTCAGATGGTAACGACATTACGACCAAGGGAGAGGTGAATGGAGCTACATTATTTGTCTTCGATCAAAACAACGATTTCTTCGAGCAGATTAATGTAAACAAATCTACAATTTTATCTCGCCGGGCTATAGACATTAACTGCCCGAACAGTAATGACATAACCGTGATCGCATGGAGTGGAATCAATTCTGGAAACGAAGAGATTTCAAACATGAGCAAAGCCAATATTATATCCGATTTGCAAGTCAGTCTAAAAGAGAATAACGGCATAGCTAATATTCCGAGCGATTTGTTCTATGGACAAGTTACGCTTCATAAGAACTCTTCAACAAAATCCACCGTATCAAACGAATTACAAATCATTCGCAAAACTTCAATTTTCCAGCTTTCAACGAAAGGACTGATCAAGTATCTAGGGAGTAATGCCGGAAATTTTGAATATCGAATTAAAAATACAAAAAGCTCATTGGACTACAATGGCAACCCAACAGGAGAAGAGGTTGAATTCGCTTTCCCCGCTTCTTTTGACGAAAAAGGTAATTTGACAACAGAAGCCCAAGCCATTTTTCCGGCTCAAAATATAACGATAGAGCTTTACAAGGACGGTGATCTTATTTTTTCTAGCGAAAAAGACAAAAACGGAGAATTATTCGCTGCAAACCCCGGAAAACGCACCGAGATCACTTTCAAGTACTCTGGAGAAGTTTCGGCTAATATTGTAATTGCCGACTGGGCAACCGTTATCCAACATATAACACTGAATTAAGATACCCTCAATTTTTATATGCTTTGGCGCACGTCACGAGATTAGAGAATTTCGGGCGTGCGCTGTTTTTCTCTCAAAAACCGCATTCTCCGTGATAGGAATACCCATGATATTGACACGAACACCGTCTTAACTTTATTTAAATATTAACGGAAACCCGCTTCATCACAAGGCCCACTCCACCTGTTGATAGTTTTACACACTAAACTGATACAAATACCGATCAAATAAAGATACAACCTATGAATATTATGAATATATTCGCAACAGACATTAGGGTAAGCATATAAAAATCACAGCAGGGTCACTACATAAACAAGGGTAACTAGATTTAAATTTTATATGCTAAACGCACGCTTCAGATGATTTCCGAGGCGTGCGTTATTTATATGATAGAAATACATTCTCCTATTGAGACAAATACCATCACTCAAAACATTTAGACATACATATCTTTGTATTTATAAATCAAGCAAAGCAATTTGCGAAATTTTACCCTATGACCCTGCTTACATATATAATTACCCTTAAATTATGATGTAGGCAAACCTAATTAACATAACCGCGAGGTTACATAATTATTTTGCCTGAACAATCAAGATCGTTTACGAGAAAGATTGTTCAGGTTTTTTTATCCTCCCAAAAGACCATCTGATAGCAAAAGAAAAAAGGAGATCGAAAAATCGACCTCCTTTTCTAGGTAGCGAGACCCGGGATTGAACCGGGGACCTCATGATTATGAATCATGCGCTCTAACCAGCTGAGCTATCTCGCCATCATTTTATTGTCACTGTCTCTCTTATTGACGGTGCAAAAGTAGGGGTTATTTTTGAATTACACAACATTTTCAATAAAAAAATTCGCTTAATTTTTAAGGCCTCCACCTAATCAGTTAGTTATTAGTTACTTTTTTCATCATTAAAATTAGTCGTTTTCAAATCTTTTATGTATCTTGCGGCAAATATAAGGATAAGAACAATGAAGAAAGAGAAGTTTCATATCGAATACATTTTCGATAAAGTTTCACGACGAAGCTTGTGGAATCACCTAACCACCGCTTTGGGACTTTCCGCTTGGTTCGCCGACGAGGTCATTATAAATGATAATCTCTATACCTTTAAATGGAGTAAAGAGGCCCAAGAGGCAACAGTGATCGACTCCAAGCCGGAGAACTTTATCCGTTACCGCTGGGTAGACGAGGAAGATGAGAGCGCTTATTTCGAATTTATAATCCATACAATCGAATTAACAGGTTCTACGGCACTTGAGATTACGGATTTCTCCGAACCCGGGGAGAAAAAAGATTCCATTAATTTATGGGACTCGCAAGTGGAAGATTTGAAGCGAACGCTTGGTATTTAGAGTAGTTTTACAGAAATCTGTGGGGTGTTATCGTTTTTTACACTACTTTTGCCACTTCAACCAGATTAGGCAATGTTGAGAATAAAACGATTATATACATTTATGCTGCAGACATTCCTGCCGTTGTTTCTTATGACATTCGGTATTTGTCTGTTTATTGTGTTGATGCAATTTCTTTGGCGATACATCGACGATATGGTGGGAAAAGGCCTCGGCATCCCTGTACTAGCGGAGATGTTTATGTATGCGGCCTTGTTTCTTGTCCCGATGGCACTTCCCTTGGCTATTCTATTAGCCTCATTAATGACTTTTGGAAATTTAGGGGAACGTCTGGAATTACTGGCCATGAAGTCTGCCGGGGTATCATTGATACATATCATGCGTCCTTTGATCGTAACGCTACTATTTGTGAGCGTGGGCGCCTTTTTCTTCCAAAACAACGTAATGCCCGTTGTCCAAGTCAAGCTATATACATTATTATATTCCATGCGCCAGAAATCACCGGAATTGGATATTCCGGAAGGTTCATTCTACAAAGATATTCCCGGATTCAATGTATATGTGAAGAAAAAGGACCCGAAGGACGGTTTATTAAAAGACGTGATGATCTATGATTATTCGGAAGGATTCAATAACGCCCGTGTAATCGTAGCGGACTCCGGACGGTTAAAGACATCCGCCGATAAATTATTCCTTGTCCTATCTTTATTTAACGGAGAATCTTTCGAGAACGTAGGTAAAAGCCAAGCCAACACGACGCAAGCGAGAACCGCCGTCCCCTATCGACGAGAATCATTCAGCAGCAAAGATATCTTGATTGAATTCGATGCGAATTTCAACCGTACCGACGAATCTTTCATGCAGAACCAATATATGGGAAAAAACTTGAAGGATTTACAAACCTCTATCGATTCGATGGGCGTACGCTTGGATAGCATCAAGGACGTGAACGCAAAAAGCATTTACGATGCCTCATACGTAAAAACACTAAAGTCCTTACGGGCTAAAAAAGAGAGTGAAGCCGAGGGGCAGCCAGACGAGCAGCAGGAAAAACTGCCGGTAATCACTCCTACCATCAAGTTGGATTTCGACAGTCTTTACCAAGCGCAGGCACCGAGTAGTAAAGCGGCTTTATTAGGCCGAGCCAAGTCCTCGATCGAGAATATCAAGACCGACTATTATTTCCGCGCGGCCACGGTTGGCGACGAGGCCTATAAGGTACGCCGTCACTTGACGGAATGGCATAAGAAATTCACTGTATCGTTCGCTTGCATCATGTTCTTCTTTATCGGAGCGCCCTTAGGAGCCATCATCCGTAAAGGTGGGTTGGGCGTACCGGTCGTTATCTCGGTAATCTTGTTTATCTTCTATTATATTATAGATAATATGGGCTTCAAGATGGCACGCGACGGCGTTTGGGACGCATGGGAAGGTATGTGGCTTAGCTCCGTGGTCCTAACACCTATGGGTATATTCCTAACCTATAAAGCGGTAAAAGATTCTGTTATCTTGAATGCCGACACTTACGTGAATGCCTTGAAGAACTTAATAGGTAAGCGTGAAGGGAGAAAAGTGGAGCGGAAAGAGGTTATCATATACACCCCCGATTATGAGGCCACCCTTCCTCAACTGGAGAAATTGGTGGAAGAAAGCACGACTTATCTGGCAAACCATAAACGTTGGATCAATTATCTGACATTTTGGAAACAAGGCGGAAAAGATAACACAGCGGAACTGTTAGCTCAGGACACGGAAAATATCGTGGAGGAATTAAGTAATTCCGACCAGAATTTACTCCTGAATAAATTGATGGACTACCCGGTCATCGGAGGTTACAATAATAAGCTAAGCAAGCATATAAACGGGAAACTTGCCTTGGCTATCGGTATTTTCTTCCCACTGGGATTGCCAATCTACCTATTGGCTACGTACCAACGTAAATTGCTACGGCATGATATCGTCATGGTACAAAAGACCAGTAAGGAGCTGATCAATATGATATATTCATTACATTTGCTAAAAAATAACTCGGATATAAATAATCAATAAATATGAGCGAGATTCAATTAAACACCATCGAAGAAGCTATCGAGGATTTCCGTGAAGGAAAGTTCTTAATCGTTGTAGACGACGAGGACCGGGAGAATGAAGGAGACTTTATCATCGCGGCCGAGAAAGTAACCCCGGAAAAAATCAACTTCATGTTGAAAAACGGACGAGGTGTATTATGCGCCCCGATCACGGAAGAACGTTGCCAAGAGTTGGAGCTGGATATGCAAGTTGCCAATAACACCTCTTTATTAGGTACTCCTTTCACGATAACAGTAGATAAATTAGGAGGGAAATGTACGACCGGCGTTTCCATGTACGACCGTGCGGAAACGATCTTGGCGCTGGCAGATCCAAAGACCAAGCCATCCGATCTGGGACGTCCCGGACATATCAATCCGCTCCGTGCCCGCTCTCGTGGCGTACTTCGCCGTGCGGGTCATACAGAGGCTGCCGTGGATTTGGCCCGGTTAGCCGGTTTATATCCCGCCGGAGCCTTGATCGAGATCATCAACGAGGATGGAACCATGGCACGTCTGCCGCAATTAATTGAGGTAGCCAAGAAATTCGATATCAAGATTATTTGCATCAAGGACCTGATCGCTTATCGCCTCCGGACCGAATCGATCGTAGAGAACGGCGTAGAGGTAGATCTCCCTACCGAGTACGGACATTTCCGTCTCATTCCTTTCCGCCAGAAAAGCAATGGATTAGAGCATATAGCTTTGATAAAGGGTAAATTCGAGAAAGACGAGCCTATCTTAGTACGCGTGCACTCATCTTGCGCTACAGGTGATATCTTCGGTTCCATGCGTTGCGAGTGCGGAGAGCAACTGCACGAGGCTATGCGCCGCATCGACCAAGAAGGCAAAGGCGTTATCGTTTACCTGAACCAAGAAGGACGAGGCATCGGATTGATGGAGAAGATGAAAGCATACAAGCTCCAAGAGGATGGTTTGGATACGGTGGACGCGAACTTGCATTTAGGCCATCAAGCGGATGAGCGAGATTATGGTGTCGGAGCACAGATCTTACGTCATATCGGCGTAACGAAAATGCGCCTGATGAGCAATAATCCGGTAAAACGCGTAGGTCTGGAAGCTTACGGACTTGAGGTAGTAGAGAACGTTCCTATCGAGGTGAAACCAAATCCATACAACGAATTCTACATGAAAACGAAGAAAGAACGTATGGGGCATGTGCTGCATAACATTAAATAGTTATCAGAACGTTGCAAGAATTCCGATTATTGATTACTTTTGTCGCATAATAATAAAACAACCTATACAAAAAGCAATGTCATGACACAAGTCTCAGATCGTTTAGCGAGTTTATCGCCTTCAGCAACATTGGCGATGTCACAAAAGAGCGGTGAGTTGAAAGCTCAAGGTATCGATGTTATCAACTTAAGTGTGGGAGAACCCGATTTCAATACTCCCGACTTCATTAAAGAAGCCGCAAAGAAGGCGATTGACGATAATTTCTCACGTTATTCTCCCGTAGCGGGTTATCCGGCATTACGTAATGCTATCGTTGCCAAATTGAAGAACGAGAATGGACTGGAATATACAGCAGGCCAGATCTCTTGCGCAAACGGTGCCAAACAATCCGTTTGTAACACGGTCATGGTATTGGTAAATCCGGGGGACGAGGTTATCATCCCTGCCCCTTTCTGGGTAAGCTATCCGGAGATGGTGAAGTTAGCGGAAGGAACTCCCGTTATCGTTCCGGCTGGTATCGAGCAAGATTTCAAGATCACTCCAGCTCAGCTGGAAGCCGCTATTACACCTAAGACAAAAGCGTTAATCCTTTGCTCTCCCTCCAACCCGACGGGTTCTGTTTACAGCGCCGAGGAATTGGCAGGTTTAGCGGAAGTATTGAAAAAGCATCCGGATATCATCGTTATAGCGGATGAGATCTACGAACATATTAACTATATTGGTAAACACAACAGCATCGCTTCTATCAAAGGAATGAAAGACCGTACGGTTATCGTAAACGGCGTTTCCAAAGCGTATGCGATGACTGGCTGGCGTATCGGTTTCATCGCCGGACCGGAATGGATCGTGAAAGCGGTTAATAAATTACAAGGACAATATACCTCTGGCCCTTGCTCCGTATCTCAAAAAGCGGCGGAAGCGGCTTATACAGGCTCACAAGAACCCGTTGAGGAAATGCGCAAGGCCTTCGAACGTCGTCGTGACTTAATCGTTAATTTAGCGAAAGAAGTTCCGGGCTTCGAGGTGAATAAGCCGGAAGGCGCCTTCTACTTATTCCCCAAATGTAGTTATTATTACGGCAAGACAGATGGAACCCGTGTAATCAACAACGCTGATGACTTAGCTATGTATCTCTTAGAAGTAGCGCACGTAGCTTGCGTAGGTGGTACCTCTTTCGGGGCACCTGAGTGTATCCGCATGAGTTACGCTACCAGCGATGAGAATATCGTGGAGGCGATCAAACGTATTAAGGATGCGTTGGCCGCATTGAAATAAGAAAAAATTAAACAGATATACTTACTTGGCAAAGTAAGATATACTGCATTGGACAAGTAAGTATATCTTCTATGGGCAAGTAAGCTATACTTCATAAAAAAGGCGATACATTGGGTTGTACCGCCTTTTTCTTTATATCAAATACGTTACCGCAATTATTCAGCACGCAAAGTGAAACGTTTGAACGCCAAGATTTGTAACTCAGGATCGATCTCCTTCATTGTCTCTCTTACAGTCTTCTTGCCATCCATAATGTCTTCTTGGTTCAACAAGCAAACCTCTTTCAAGAACTTGCCCAGACGACCCTTAGCGATATTCTCGATCATCTGTTGAGGTAAGTTAGCCGCCTTCTCAGCGGAAACAGTAGCGATGATTTCTTTAGCCTTAGCTACATCCTCTGCCGTGATCCAGCCCTTATCCATGTTACTTTCCATGTGAGCCTCGCTATCTACATGCGAAGGATTAATACCAGCCTTCTTCAATGCAGCCTCTACAGCCTTCTGTACCTGCTCAGCCTTCGTCTTCTCGATAGCAACCTGGATCTCTTTCTCTTTTACAGACTCAGGAACACCAGCCTCATCGATAGCGATCGGGTTCATAGCGGCGATCTGCATAACGATATTGTGAGCGGCTTCCTCAGACTCCTTGTTGAAAGCGGCGATCGTACAAAGTTGGTTCTTACCCATATGGTTGTATACAGTAGTGTAAGCACCTTCAACTACGCAGTAGCCATCCAACTCCATTTTCTCGCCAGTGATACCGCTACGATCCGTAACAGCTTCTTGGATAGTACCCTTGCCCATAGGCAAAGCTTTCACCTCGTCCAAAGTACGGCATTTGTTAGCCACGGCAGCGTCCAAGATAGCCTGAGTCAAAGCTACGAAGTCCTCATTCTTAGCCACGAAGTCTGTTTCGCACTTCAAAGCGATGATAGCGGCAAACTCGCCATCCTTCTTAGCTAACACACAACCCTCGGCAGCCTCACGATCAGAACGTTTAGCGGCGATAGCCTGTCCTTTTTTACGGATAATTTCCATTGCTTTCTCGATGTCACCGTCAGACTCTGTCAAAGCCTTCTTACAGTCCATCATACCAGCTCCACTCATTTTGCGCAGCTTGGTAATATCAGCCATTGTTACAGCCATAATCTTATTTCCTTTATCTTTAAAATGTTTATACTTTCAAAAATTGACAATGGACAGTTGCCAATTGACAAATCCTGTCAAAAGCCAACTGCCCATTGTATTTGTATTCTAATTGTCAATTGTCAACGTCAATTGTCAATCGAATTATTCTTCGTCTTTCGCGAACTTACCGGCAACGTTAGCGTTCAACGCATCGTCGTCTTCTTTCTTCGTACGTTCTTTCTTAACAGCAGCTTTCGCCTTACGCTCTCTTTTCGGAGCTTCCTCAGCAGCCTCTGCGTCAATTTTCTCAGCCTTACGCTCTTGCAAGCCTTCGTTCATAGCCTCGCAGATAGCGCCCAAGATAACCTCTACAGACTTTGTAGCGTCATCGTTAGCCGGGATAACGTAGTCGATATTGTTCGGATTAGAGTTCGTATCAACCATACCGAATACAGGGATACCCAAACGGTTAGCCTCACGAACAGCGATATGCTCTTTCATCACGTCTACAACGAACAACGCTGACGGAAGACGAGTAAGGTCTACGATAGAACCTAAAGTCTTCTCCAACTTAGCGCGTTGGCGAGTGATTTGAAGTTTTTCTCTCTTAGAAAGATTATCAAATGTACCATCTTTTGTCATCTTATCGATAGTAGCCATCTTCTTGATAGCTTTACGGATCGTCGGGAAGTTGGTCAACATACCACCCGGCCAGCGCTCGATAACGTAAGGCATACCTACGGAAGCAGCCTTATCAGCGACAACTTGTTTAGCTTGTTTTTTGGTAGCCACGAAAAGAACTTTCTTGCCTTGTTTAGCCAAGTTCTTCATAACTTCAGCGGCTTCGTCTACTTTAGCAACTGTTTTATAAAGGTCAATGATATGAATACCATTGCGCTCCATGAAGATATAAGGAGCCATAGCGGGATTCCACTTTCTTTTTAAGTGTCCGAAGTGTACACCAGCCTCTAATAATTGATCAAAATTTACTCTTGACATTGTTTTTTTCTTAAATCGTTTACTTTCTTTGTTTAATTTCAACCATCAGGTAGTCTTTCCGCATGTCCACATGTAAAAAGAATCCCGATAATTTAGATACTAAACGCTTCGCTTTACTTGTAAGGGACTCACAAATAACATTAACGTTTACTGAACTGGAATCTCTTACGAGCTTTCGGACGACCCGGTTTCTTACGCTCAACAGCACGAGGATCGCGAGTTACGAATCCTTCCGCTCTCAAGACAGCCTTATCTTCCGGATTAATCTTTATCAACGCACGAGAGATAGCCAAACGGGCAGCCTCAGACTGACCTTTGAAACCACCACCGTCAAGGTTGATCTTAATATCATATTGCTCAGCGACGTTCAACTTTGCTAACGGCTGCTTTACGATAAACTGAAGGATTGAAGAAGGAAAGTATTTTTCCAGCTCACGTTTGTTGATCGTGATCTTTCCCGTACCTTCGCTAACGAATACGCGAGCGACTGCCGCTTTACGTCTTCCTATTGCATTTACTACTTCCATCGTGATTATTTATATGAGTTTATATCGATTAACTTAGGTTGTTGAGCCTCGTGCTTGTGCTCAGTTCCCTCATAAACGTACATGTTGTTCAACAACTTTGCACCCAGACGGTTCTTAGGCAACATACCTTTTACTACTTTACGGAACAGACGGTCGCCACCTTTCTTCAAAAGATCAGCCGGAGTATACTCGATCTGTCCACCGGGATATCCGGTATATCTCAAATAAATACGATCGTTCCACTTGTTACCAGTCAGAACGACTTTGTCTGCATTGATGATGATTACGTTATCACCACAGTCAACGTGCGGAGTGAAATTGGGTTTGTACTTACCGCGCAAAAGCTTCGCTACTTTAGCGCAAAGGCGACCTAACGTCTGGCCTTCAGCATCAACAATGACCCACTCTTTGTTTACAGTTGCCTTGTTTGCAGAAATGGTCTTAAAACTTAAAGTATCCACTGCTTAAAAATTAAATTAATTAATAACTCAAAAAACTAGCCTTACCAACATTGTCACAACGGACACATGATGCAACAACGTGCTAAGAACTAAACTCTTAGTACAATTTGATAATAATCGGCTTGCAAAGGTACGGCTTTTATCCGAACTTCCAAACAAATCCTACTATTTTTCAAGTTATTAAGATCCTTGCTTGTTCGTATATTCAATCATGAGCTCATCAATCAAGTAAGCATCGCTCATACAATGCAAGTCTCCCACTTTTTTCCGCAAATAGACATAAGTATTCGATTCATAGAAAAGACGCAACGCTTTACGGTTATCAATATGCAGCCGCTCAGCCAGACCGTTTATAATACGGGCATATTTCATCTGGAGTAATATTTCATTTGCTTGGGACATAAAGCTCTCCCTCCTTTATTAATAGAATGGCTTCCACAAAAAACAAGCAGCTATCCAATAATGATTGATTGATCAGACATAATTGGTTATTGGGCTTTTCAAAACGAAGACGTCTAAGCGCCTCTTCTTTCGGGATCAGTCCTGTATAATAAAGCTCAATCGTATTAAATACCCGATCGTTAGCGACACCACCTTCCACCATGTCGTATCCTTTCCACGGACACTCACCTCTTCTGCTAGATATCACGAAATCTAACCAATCATTATCGTATGAGCTAAAACTCAGCACACGATATTCCAACCTTATCGTTTCAATATCCAGATTATAGACGTTCAAATAAGCCTCCTCGCAATTCTTTACCATAGCGACCCGTTTAGCCCATGTCTCCGCTTGCTCTTTTAAGTCAGTCACGTAAAAGCCTTTTCCAAAATCAAGATTATCCCGACAAGCACCCGCTAAAGGGTTACTCACGCACAACGTAGAGCCATGGTATACTTTTAGCATGAAGCCCCTCCTTTCTCCCGATTCCTAAGAGCCTCTATGATATCATCTACAATATGCTCCCGGCTTTCCGTATGTAAAGCGTCATAACAACCTATAATGAAATCATCCATTAAGCCAGAACATTCGAGCTTACGATAAACATTCTCTGGAAGTTCATTCAACCGCTTAGCGACCTCCTCGATACAAAAAACGGCAAACTCTATTTTTTTATCATTATAAGTCATATCCTATTTCCGGAAGTAATATCCCAATGAGAACGTCACGTTATTCTGGTAAACGGAAGTCTCGCCGTCACGCTTCAAGGCCCGGCGGTCTATCATGCCGCATAGGGAGCTTACGGAGAAGAAAAAGTTACTATATTCTACCGATAGGCCGACATTCATGCCAAAGTCGCAAGGTTTCAAGTCCTTCTCATCGGACACGCCGAAATGGAGATCCGGATTGGTCTCCCGGCTCTTCATCTTGCCAAACAAGGACCAATCAAAGGTAGGACCGGCGAATACGGACAGATGAACGTCCGTGAAGGTAAATGTATAAGCCACATTCACGGGAATCTGCAAAGAGTAATACCAACATTTATTATGAAGCGCCATCCCATGTATATCCTGATTCGAATAATAAGCGCCACCTTGGTTCACGAACGCCACCTCAGGACGAAGCGACCATTTTTTATTCTTGCTCAAAGGAATATCCGCCAAACCCGCTATGCTGAAACCGAAGCGGGCTCCCGCCTCATACGTATCCTCCACCTTCTGGATCAACGAAGAATAAGCGCCTCCGGCACGTACGCCGAAAGAAACCTGAGCCATCGCCGGTAAAATCATCATCACGGCAATCAACAACAATCCGATCTTTCTCATAAACTTCCTCATTTGCTTTTCCTTCTAATAGTAAGCAAAGATATACATTTTTCAATAACATCTACATTTATCCTACTGAAACCTATAAGAAAGCGGTATAAAAAGCGCAGCTTTGCCATTTAAGCTTTAACGAATGGCACAACATGATACATCTTATCCTTGCAACATGATACATCTTATTGCCACAACACGATACATCTTCAACAGAACTGTCTTGAAGCTGATTCCCCTACTGAGTAAAACCGGAATCTCCAAACCAATAAAGCCCCGACTGGACGAACCGGCCGGGGCTTATTCCTTTTCCGCCCTCGCTCCTCACGGAGGTAACGGCAGATGAACTTTAATTTATTACTTTAGTATTAATATTAATCCATTCCCGCCTGTTCGCCCTCACGGGGTACTTGAATCACTACAACTCCCGCAGGAATGCATTTTCGATTTATGTTATTTATCGTCATTATTCTTATTTAACGACTGCCTTAACAGCGGCCTCACCATCAACGGCTACCACGATGATACCCGCAGGAGCGGCGATCGTAGCGTTGTCGGATGTAAGAACCGTGCTAGTGATAACCTTACCAAGAACGTTCGTGATAACCACGTTCTTTCCGGCTGCGCCTTGGATCTCAACAACACCGTTGCCTGCGATTACCTTAACGCCTTCAGCAGCGTCTGCGATAGACTCGTTAGAAGTAGGATCGCCCGCAGAGATCGTGAAACGCATAGCGTTTTTCTTGTCACCGCTCCAAGACAACTTCTCGTTAATGCTATACAAATAAGAGCCCTTCTTAGCTACAGAACGGATACGATATTCGTTCTCATTATCCTCACACTGGATGATCTGAACCTTGAAGTAATCCAAACCGCCTAATACGCCCTCATCATCAGCCTCCTTAGCTACAGAAACCTTATTACCCTTAACGACTGTAGTCAAAGTATCCTTAGTTTCCCAAAGAGTAGCCGGCTTAAAGATAGCCTTCGTATCATCCTCGTTCCATTGATACTTTCTGTCGTATGTACCGTCTGCCACATAATAGCTTACAGAGTCTGCCGGGTTGAATAAGAACAGTCTGTCACCATTTTCAACCGTACCCTTGTTAGAGATATAGAAGGAAGGAACAACAGCGTCCTCATCGGTTACTTGCAAGTAGAAAGAATATTGGTTCTCATTAACAACGATACCGTCGCGATTCTCGTTCATGGAAACATAATTGCTCTCTCCTACCAAAGAGATATGACCTTCCTCTGCCGGATAGCTGATCTCCGGAGCCTCTACGATCAAGTAGGTATTCAATAACCAATCTTGTTGTGTAGAAGTTGACGGCCATGCGTAAACTGAAGACGGAGTGTCATATTCACATATGTCGTTGCTTGCATCATAAGTAGCGTCTACAACAGACTTCGTATTCTCGTTCAAAATTGAAGCGATAGATGCGCTTGTACTTGTAACCGGAATCAAGTAAACAGAACCATCGGCGGCCAACTTGATCACGAATCGAGCGTTATCTTCACGAACTAACGATTCGTTCTCGTCAACGAAAGTTCCTCCTTGCGGGAAATATCTCTCAGTCTCGATACCATCATTGATATACTGCAACTGATAAACATAAGCGTAGCCCTTATCTGCTCTAGCCTGTACCGTCACACGGCCATCCCTATTGTAAACGAAGCTACGCTCGATGATCGTACGTTTGTTATCCTCTTTTACCAATTGCCATTGAGCGGCACCAAATACCTCGTTAGAGAACTTACCGTTCTTGTTTAATTGGAATTCAGTTGTAGAACCGATTTGATTCTTAACAGCCGCATACCACTTATTGGAAGTCTCGTTGTTATCGCGAGCGAAAGCCATCGTCACCAAAGTCTCATCGTCTAGGTTCAAGAAACCTGCGTACGGATCAACCTCAGCCGGAGTCAACTCAACGATTAGTTGTTGCAAGTTTGCGTCGCCACCCTCTGTCTCATTGTATGTGTTCTCGTTTACATAGATAGCAGTAACCTTCTCATTATTAGCAACAGCCAGTTCGTAAACATTCTCACCCAAATCAGTCTTCGGGAACAAGCTTGCTGTGAAATACTCGCCGGTCTCACGGTTCGTGAATGTCACCTTATATGTATCGTCTACGCTGGAAATAGCCCATTGATAAGCCGGAGTCTCCAATTGAGAAAGAACCTTAGCCTTAGCTACCAACTCGAATTGAGAAGCGTTGTTAACAGCGTTCGTCAAGTACTTGCCGTATACGCTCTTGATGTCTTTCTTGTCGATATTATCGGTAGATGGCGCATATTCCTTACCGTCTAAGATACGGATCGTGTAAGCGGCAACCTTAGCCTCTGTATTCAACAAATCGATACCTTTCTTCATACCGGCGGCAGCCAACTGGAAGATGAACTGGTCGTTAGCTATATCATGCGTAGTCGTCAAGAAGAAATCGTCATTATGTTCCAACACATGCAACTTAACATTTGCTTCTCCATGCTCAGCTTTGCTGCCTTGCTTGCGATAACGGAAGCCGTCTACGTTCAGCTCATACGGATAAGCGTCCACATAGCTCTTCTGTACACGGAACTTAGCGTTATTGATAGAGATCTCGTTACCTGCTGTCTTCCAAGCATCATCCGTACCTTGATAGAAGTTCAAGTCGCTGACTTTCACCTCAGTCAAGGCGAAACCGTCACCAGAGGCACGTCCTGCGTTTGTTGCCTCAACAGTCTCAGTTGAGCTTACGACCAAGATCGTAGCGTTCATCCATTCTTTATAATCAGCACCATCTTTCGGAGCGTTCTCCGTGAAGAAATACATACCCGGCTCGATACGTAAATCATCATTTCCACCCGCATAAGAAGGATACTGAGTAGCGTCAACATCAATAGCGCTAGACACATAGCGAGCTACCACCCTCTTCGTATTGAACAAGTTACCATTCGGCTCCGCAGTTTGATCGGTAAGACGTTTGGATGCGAATGAGAATCCGGAAGTGTTATATAATGCGTTCAACTCGGAGGCATCCTCAAGTTTCTCGGATTTAACCTCATAGAACGCAGGAGCAGAAATCGCAACAGTAGAGGTCAATGGGCTGCCAGACCATGACAGACCGTTCCAAGTAGTCGCACCCGCTTTATAGGCAACCATGTAGTTATTAGAGGCAGAATACTTCGCACCAGTGGGAGTAGAAGTGACAGTACTTGTAGCCTCAAACACGAAATCCTTAAAGGTATCCTCGGCTTTCGCTGTCGGGTCTTTCTCTATCGCATTATATGCGCTGTTGTATCTCAACGCCTTTCCAGTCTCTGCATTGGTGAGGGTATAAGAGAAGAAACCTCTCGGAGCCTCTGTCACGCTGACCGTCCAAATGTACTTCTTAACGTCGTCTTTGCTATCGCTGTCATCGTAAAAAATCGGAGTGTTTATAGTCTCCCCTACCTCAACAATCTTACCGGTAGTAGTGCTTATTTCATGACCATAGGCTAGCGATGAAGAGGCATCTACCATCACATATCGAGCCCCGTTTTTCAGTTCATTCGCTGCTGTAGATCCGATTCCGGTCAAATCTTTAATGGAAACCGTCTGAGCGAAGGCACTACCGCACAGCGACCCCGCCACAAGCAGACCCGCCGTTAACAATGTAGAAATCTTTCTGTTCATAATTTAGAATTTAATATTAATAATAGTGTTAATTAAGCACTTAGCTATTTTCTGATAGCAGACTACCGTTAGAAAACGACTAGTCTAAACCATCGTTTAGATCTTGCGTTTTTAAAGGAGGAAAAAGAGAGGTTCGTCTGCCGAATCGGTTGTTTCGTAAAGGATAGGCTATTCTATTGATAAGAAAGCCGATAAGGGGCAAAAAAAATAGCAAGGAAGGGTTGCAAGTGTCAAAGAAACGCGTACCTTTGCAAAAGACTAATCTAAACGATCGTTTTCACCGTTCATTTTCATGTATATAATATAATGTACGTGCGTACATTGAATAAAGGCTTACTAAAAATCTTCCTACAATAAATAACATATTCAATATAAACTGCCCTGTTTTGGGTCTCCCAAGTGAATAACTAACGGCTTGTCGAGTGAATAACTTACGGCTATACCTAGTGAATAACTTACGGCTTGGGAAGTGAATAACTAACCACTTACAAACCTTTTTTCCTACCGTTGACCAAAGGAATTTCCTATCACCACAATGCCCATTATAAGGTCTTTACAATAGGCATTGTAACACCTTTATAATGCCCATTGTAAGCCGCTTATAACTGCGATCATTAGAACGCTCAAAAAGAACACTGATAATCAACACATTAAAAACGCCATTACCTTATCCAGAAAACACGTACGACTTTTACAAAAAACACGTACATGTTTTCTCGGAAACACGTACGTGTTTTTCCAGAAGCAAATTCCGGTCAAAAGCAACAAAGATTCTGATAAAGCCATTATCTTTGCTTCAAAATCAATATACAACCACGATGAGACACTTAAAGTACTTGGCTTTTGTAGCATGTCTGGGAAGTCTTTCCCCAGCCTTTGCGCAAAACGCCTCTAAAAGCCTAACAGTTGATGACCTGATCACTTGGCAACGAATCACGGACCGGGAGATCTCGGACAACGGAAAATGGGTAGCTTGCAAGATGGAACCTTGGGAAGGTGACGCTACCGTTTATTTGTATGCGGCCCAAGGGCAAGAGACCGCCACTTTTTCTCCGGCCGATAAGTTCGCGTTCTCCGCTTCCTCGGGTTATCTGGTTGTCACGCAAACACCCGGAAAGTCTACGGTAGATTCCCTGAAAGTATTGAAGACGAAAGAGGACAAGATGCCGATGAACACCTTGGTAATCTATTCCGTCGCCGGTAAAAAGGAGACGATAGACTCCCTCAAAACCTTCAAATTAGCGGACGAGGCGGATTGGATCGCTTATCAAAGAGGCCGGAAGGACTCCACTTTGTACGTCCGTTCGCTGGATGGAAGCAAGACCTTCCAGTTCCCGACCGTAACGGATTTCCAATTCGCCAAGAAAAGCGGTATGCTATATTACACGAGCGCGGCGGAAGGAGAAGCGGGTATATTCACTTTGAATCCGGAGAAAGGAAGTCCGGCGCTCATCAAAGAGGGAAAAGGCGTATTCAAACAAACCACGTTCGACGAGAAAGGGGAACGGCTGGCTTTCTTATATTGCGCCGACAAAGATTCTTCTTACAAAGCGTTAAGCTTATGGCTATCCGAACATAACGCTCCCGCGAAAGAAATCGCCACCCGTGGAAACAAGGCTTTCCCTGCTGAATGGGTAATCAATGAGAACGGGATGCTTCAATTCTCGAAATCCGCTTCCCGCCTATTCTTCGGTACCTCACCGGAGCCGAGGCAAAAAGACACGACCCAACTAGCCGAGAATCGTCCGAACGTACAGGTTTGGAGTTGGGATGAGCCCGTACAATATACCGTACAGAATTATAACAAGGAAAAAGACTTAAAGAAAAGCTATCAAGCGGTTTATAATCTGGGCAACGGCTCTATCTTCCAATTGGCGAATGAGGAATTACCGAATATCCAATTGGGTAACGAGGGTGACGCAGCCTTGGCGCTCCTTTCCACTTCCCGTCCCTATTCTTTGTCTTCCATGTGGGAGGCCCGCACACGCAGCGACTATTATACCGTATCGTTGGATAACGGGGAGCGCAAGCAAATCGCCCAAGCGGATTATGGCCGTTTCCGCCTCTCCCCACAAGGTAAATATGCGTATTGGTATGGCGAGACGGATAGCTGCTGGTACACGATCGCCTTGGCGGAAGGTAAGCAATATCGCCTAACCACTCCGGAAAGCTTCCCGGCTTGGGACGAGGAGAACGACGTTCCCGATTATCCTTATGCGCATGGAGCCGCCGGCTGGACCGCGAATGATCAAAATCTCTTGATCTATGATCGTTACGACATCTGGAAATTCGATCCGACCGCAGCTACCCCACCGATCAACCTGACCGTGAACGGAAGGAAGGAGAAACTTTCCTACCGCTTGGAACAACTGGATAAAGAGGCTCGCTTTATCGACCTCGGCAAACTGCAATTATTAAAAGGATTCAACGAGGCCACAAAAGGATACGGATTCTACAACGCACGCCTCTCCGCTCCTGCCGCCCCGAAGACTTTGCTGGCGGGCAATTATATGCTGCGATCTATCAACAAGGCGAAGAATACGGATGACGTGATCTATACGATGGAAACCTTCCAGCAATACCCGGATATCCACTATTCGACCTTGGCGTTCAAGAAATCCGTGCAATTGACACACGGAGACAAACAGCAGGAAGGTTTTATCTGGGGTACCGCCGAGTTGGTATCATGGATTTCCTTGGACGGCCGTCCACTGGAAGGTGTCGTTTATAAGCCGGCGAATTTTGATCCGAACAAGAAGTACCCGATGATGGTAAACTTCTACGAGCGGAATTCGGAGACTTTATATAATTACCGTATGCCGGAACCGCATCGTTCTACGATCGATTATCACTTATACAATAGCAACGAATATGTCATCTTCAACCCGGACATTCGCTATGTAGATGGTTATCCGGGAGAAAGCTGCTATAACTGCTTGATGCCGGGTATCACCATGATGATCGCCAAAGGATATATCGACGAAAAAGGGATCGGTGCGCAAGGACATAGCTGGGGAGGTTACCAAGTAGCTTATTTAGCGACTCGCACGAATTTATTCTCCGCTATCGAGTCTGGGGCGCCTGTCGTAAATATGTTTAGCGCTTATGGCGGTATCCGTTGGGGTTCCGGCATGGCCCGCTCTTTCCAATACGAGCATACACAAAGCCGTTTAGGAGCTACGCCATGGAGTTCTCCGCTTCGTTATCTGGAAAACTCGCCGTTGTTCACGATGGATAAGGTGCAGACCCCAATATTGATCATGCACAACGATGCCGATGGTCATGTGCCTTGGTACCAAGGTATCGAGTATTTCGTTGCCATGAAACGGTTAGGTAAACCTTGCTGGTTACTGAATTATACAGGCGAACCGCATTGGCCGATGCATATGGCAAACCGCATCGATTTCCAACGCCGCATGTTCCAATTCTTCAACCATTACCTAAAGAACGATAAAATGCCTAAATGGATGTCCGAAGGCGTACCTGCCGTAGAGCAACCATTTGAGTTGGGGTATTGATCAGACAATCTTATAAGAGATTATGGCCAAAGCGATAGTTATACCATAAGCTTTAGCCATAATCTCTTTTTCCATTTAAACAGGAGATCTTTTGAAATAAATACGTATATTTGCCAATAACATAAAAACAAAAGATATGAGAACGACAAAAACCAGACCAACTAGAAATGTTTCGTCGCCCAAGATGGCTAAACACAACATTTCCAACCAAAGGAAAAGCGATAGCCAACCTTTCAGTCCTATGAATGAGAAAGATTTATTTCTAGCCCATTCCAGACAATCCATGGCAGCATATATATCCAAATATCTCATCGAATGAAAATACATCAACGAGATGTTGTAGAAGTCAATTATCTATTTCCTAATGGAATAACCAAACCTCACATGGCTATCGTCATCTCAAACGATGATTTGCAAGCAGCTGAAGATTTCTTTTACCTAGCTATGATATCTTCCAAAAACTATAATCCACAATATACATTTCCTTTAGAAGACTCTATGCTAACAAAAAACTTAACAAAGAAAAGCTTCGTTATTTGCCAATTAATAGGAGGTTACACTGAACGAGACGTTGTGAGAATATGCAGCCATGTAAAAGCCGAGCCTTTCAACTTGATTGTTGAAAAAATCAAGAAAGTCATATTCTAGAACGTCATACGAAACTCGGTACGGACACCAGGCAAGGAATCAACGGTTAAATCGCCGCCATGCAATCGCATTATGCGGTGGGAGATACTGAGACCGATGCCGCTACCACCGGACTTCGTAGAGAAAAAAGGCGTAAAAATAGCAGACAATAGTTCCGGAGAAATGCCGGGGCCATTGTCTGTTATAGTTATATATACCCTACCATCAGCCTCCAAGGCTTCTACGGAGACGATGGCATCCGCTTGCCCCTCTATCGCCTGTAATGCGTTACGGATCAAGTTAATCAGAGCCAGCACAATCAAGTTTTGGTCCGCATGTACCGTTAAAGCTTCCGCAGAGGAGAAACGAATACGGTCGCTACCCGCCTCGGCACACAACAACCGTTCCATCTTCCGAAATAAAGAGGTTATAGGCACCTCGGTTCTTTCCGGCTCCGGAAGATGCGTCAGACGATGGTAGGAATCCAAGAAAGCGGATAGATTTTTCGCTTGCCCATGAATAACCTCCAAACCTTCCCGTAATTGCTCCGGAGTATATGTATCGGAATATTTCAACAGATCAGCAGATAAGGAACGGATTGGCGTAATCGAATTACGAATCTCATGCGTCAGTACCCGCAAGATGCTCTCGTAATACAAGCGCTTCTCTTCCATCTCATTCTGGTTTTGACTGAATAGGAGGATAATCCGATTCATTTCCGCATATAAGTCCTTTACAAAGGGATCATTCGTTTTATCCGGGTATCGCAAAGTTGTATTCCCATTACGAACCGACTCGAAGAAAATAGCGATCTTACGATTTGTACCGTTTATCCACTGGATTAGCAACAGAGTTATCAACAGGATAACACACAGACATACAAAGGATAAAAAATAAGAAATACCGGTTATCAACAATACAGATCCAAGTAACGCAAAAAGTACGATTAAGGAAACGCTCCCTATAATCTTCAGGTATAAATTCCGGTTAACCATGGTTACTCTCCTTATAATCTACAACCCGTATTTCCGCATCTTATTATAAAGGGTCTGGCGGCTAATATCCAATTGTTGAGCCACAAGCGTCAGGTTCCCTTTCTTTTCTTTCAATACCTCGGCGATAAACTGCCGCTCCATATCCTCCAACGTACAAGGATGGGAGACTAGAGATTCTGCCACAGAGGAAATCTCTCTCTCATCTGATTCCGCACGACGTTCCAAGACGTGGGTAAGTGCTTGAATCAAATTCTCGTTATCCCAAGGTTTCACGATAAAGTCCGTGGCTCCCTTTTTAAGGGAAGATACAGCCAACTCGATATCCCCAAAAGCGGTTATCAAGATAACGGCCGGAGGATTCTTAAGCTCCAAGATACGATCCAACCAGAAAAGTCCTTCCCCTCCGCCTTGCTTTCCAGTGCCGAAGTTCATATCCAGTAAAACCAAATCCACATCTCCATTCCGCAAAAGGGCAGGCAATAATACGGGAGATGATACGGTAACGATCGTCTTAAACTCATGGGACAAGACCGTCCGCAGACTTCTCAATATCGCCTCATTGTCATCTACGACTATAATCTTCGCGTCACGCATTAAGCCTCCTCTTTTTTTCGTACGCAAAGATACGATCTTTTCCCGGGTCTCAGTGTCCAATATTTAGACAAATCCAGTTCTTTACGATCGTTTCCTCCGATTTTATTTGCCATATTCCACGCAACCGGATAGCTTTGAACCAACAAACAGATAAAACCATGGAATCCATATCTCTAAAACTTATATTCCGTAGCTGGTGGCGAAACAAGACGTTCGCCGTCATTTCCTTATTGAGCCTGGCGGCAGGCATCACTTGTACCAACCTACTGATCTCATACGTCATTTATGAATCTAGGATAGAAGCCCATAATCCCAATAAGTCGCATATCATCTATATGGCACAAGACTCTCCCTTGACCTCCGGAGAGAAAGTATCTTTTATTAAAGGGCCGATCCCTGTGCAGCTAAAAGACCAATACCCGGAAGTTGAGGATTATTTACGACTGAACATAGAGAATGCCGCCTCCATCACGATAGGAGAAAAGCGCTTCGACCCAATCTCGATCGTCAGAGCTGATCCCTCCTTTCCTCGCTTTTTCCCTTACAAGGTAATGGCAGGAGATATAAACAAGGCATTAACCCAACCAAACGCAATTGCGTTGACCGAATACCAAGCGAAGATATTCTTCGGGAACGAGGATCCTATCGGTAAAACCTTCTTGGCAAAGTACGCTTATGAGAACGAGACGATTACCTACGAGGTCGCCGCCGTTATCAAAGAGTACCCTCAATCATTCTTGAAGTTCAACGCATTGGCAGGCACTACCTCCCAATTCAATGGCGGCCCTACCTTATTACTGGTAAACGATCTCTTCAACATCGATACGTTCACTCAAAAACTAAAGGATGATAAGGTACCTACTTTCAACGGAACCGGACAGTATTATTTCTATACCCTCCAAGAGAGTTATTTCCAAGAGCAAACCTATACACAAGAATACATCCCCTATATCCACCGAAACCAGAAAGACTTACTGTACGTTGGTTTGTTCTCGGCCATCCTAATCCTCGTGATCGCCTGTTTCAATTATGCCAACCTAAGTTTCTCCCGCATTTTGCAACAGGTAAAGATGATCTACACCCAGAAAGTGATGGGAGCATCGGCTGGGCAAATCCATCGCCAGCTATTCTTGGATACTTTCCTTACCGTGCTGATCGCTTTCTTTTTATCCTTATTACTTACACTAGATTTCCTGCCGGCTTTCAACCGGATCGTTTCCGGACGTATCTCCTTGGGATTTTTCTTCAGTGGACAGGTCTTACCTGTGATCGTGGCACTCATCCTAGCTCTATCCATTATCCCCTCATTATATATGAGCCATAAGATCAACTCCCTTTCCCATTCCGAGTATAAATCATTCACCACCGGTACCCGGAAGCGGACAATCATAGGCGGGCTCTCCATCTTACAATTCGCCATCTCAATAGCTCTGGTATTCGCCACGCTAACCGTACGGCAGCAACTAACGCTCACTCAGACAAACGGTGAACGTTACCGGGACCTCATCGAAATAGCCGACTGGAATGGGAACCATATACAGACCTTCTCTGAAGAGATCCGGCGTTATCCTTCCATAGAAGAGATGTGCCTTTCGAGAAGCGGGATCATACAGTTCAACTTGCGGACAATGGTCTTGAAAGACGAAAACGGAAACGAACTAAATTATACGCTAGGCCAATACGAAGGTGATAGTACTTTCCTAAAGGTTATGAAGATAAACATTCATCAAGGACTCTCAGAGCGAGAGGCTCTAAAACAATACAGCACACCCGTCTATATTAACGAACAATACGCACGTTTGCTCGTGCCCAAAGGCGAGAATCCCGTGGGTAAGCCTGTCCGCCTTTACGACACTGAATTCGGGAAGATGGAAAAGGAAGGAGAACCGATAGCGATTATAGCAGGGATCGTGGAGAATCTATATACAGGAACCTTACGACAAGAGGTTTACCCTAGCTTGACCTACCTAACGCATACTCCCCCCTATAACCTCGTCCAAATCCGACTGAAAAAGGAGCGCAGAGCCGAGGCTCTAGCTTTACTGCAACAAACATGGGAAAAGATCAACCCCAACGTACCTTTCGAATATCAAGATATATACGAGGAATTTATGTTATCTAACCGAAAAACGATCGAACTGGCACATTTGCTCATCATGTACTCGATCATCAGCCTCCTGCTAACCGCCTTCGGATTATTCGGCATGGCTCTCTATGCCATCCGGCAGCGTACGAAAGAAATCGGTATCCGTAAGGTAAACGGGGCTACGGCCGAGGAGATCTTGTATCTATTAAATCGTCGGTTTATCGGCTGGGTAGGGATCGCTTTCGCGATTGCCGTTCCTATCACGTGGTATTCGCTGAGTTGTTGGCTGGAGAATTTCGTATATCGGGTGGACATATCCATAGGAACATGCCTGCTGTCCGGCGGTATCGTATTGATGGTTACGCTACTGACCGTAAGCAGGCATAGTTATAAGGCGGCATCCCGCAATCCGGTAAACACCTTGCGAAGCGAATAGCGAAGAGGAATATTAAACTCTATTCGCCCATTGGCAATTTACTTAACTGAGATATTGCCTGTAAATTGGAATAATCGTATTGGTAAAGGCCATCATCGGCGATCATCATCAAGGTATTCTTAAAAGGGATTACATCGTAACCCTCCATACCTGCATAATGAACAAGCTGATTAGCCAGCAAGGTCATAGGATCTTTCGCGTTGAAGACCTTTAACCCTTCGTCACAGAGGAATAAAGTACCGTTATCGATACCTAATCCTTTCGGACATTTCATGCCATAAGTAACCAGCAGGTTCGGTTGGTCCACATCACTTACGTCTATGAGCATCAGCTCATTGGCATTTTGCCCACAAGTATTTCCGGAATGCACGGTCACATACGCTAAATCATCCTCCACGACAACCGGGTCGCAGCCAAAGACATGACTTACGGAAGAACGATACTTAGGTACGAGCGGATCTTCCAACGAATAGATCAACATACCGGTCGGAGTTCCCATGAACAGCTTATCCTCATAATTGAAAAGAGTCTCAACATCACGTTGCAACCAAATGTCGTTTGTCGTCAAGACAGGCTTGTCCCCAGAAAGGTCGAAAACGCACATGACATTCTGTTCTACCGTATATAAGTACTTACCATAAATAGAAAAACGAGCCATAGATCCGTTCACTCCCTGCGTGGAAGTACCCGGCGCCGCATCGTTCGCCATCAGATCACCGCCATAACTCGGATAATGGTAAATAGTTTCCTCCCGTTCCTTCGGTTCCCAACCGACCACGACACCTTTCGCTCTCGCTTCTTCCGAATAACACATATTATAATCGAACCCATAGCCATTCTCTATGGTCGGAAGCGCATAACGGAAAGCGTTCTCCACACGACCTTCCAATTCAGGTCTCTCCGGATCGGAGATATCGAACCAGACCAGATCCACATACGAATCCGCATACAATTTATCATCCTTGATCGAGAGATCCTCGTTACCGATCAACTCTACAAAGCCCGCTATCCGGGGAGATGCCGGATTCCTGTTATCCACGATATGGATGCCCTTATCTGGGGAAGAAATATACAGGTAACCCTTATAGAAACAGATCTTACCCCGCTTGGTGATTGGCACCACCTCATCCGTCACCTTCACTGAATTCCGAAACTCGGAGATCGACATGAATACCGGTTCGTTGATAGCATACCGCACGACCTCCACTCTCACTCCATCATCCTTGCATCCCATTAAGACGCAAAGGCTAAAGGCAAACGCCCAATAAAAAAGTTTCCGCATAATTATAATAGATTTAATCATTAAAAAGCATATCGTATACCTGCGCTCAACCCAAATCCCAACGGCTTGTCCGTACGAATACTAGCCGGTTGATCACAGTCGAAATAATGGGAGAAGCGAGGCTCTAAATAGAGACTCCAATCCCCATAGAAACGATAAGCGGCACCGACCGAGGCATTCACGGACCATTGCATACCGTGGATGCCCTCCTTTTTGCTCTTGGAGATAGTCGTTCCGTTTCCGGCGATATAGCCACTATACACGGCCTGCAAACCCTTCTCCATCATAAAGCCTCCGGAGAGATAGACATTCCATCGCTGATTCTTCCATAAATAAACCACCAGATTCAAGGGAATACCCAGATAATGCAAAGACGATTTCACCTCTGACGGGAAATCCCCTCCCCTCTTGAATGTAGTGGATAAATACGTATACATCAATCCACTTTCCACGGCTATACGCCGGCTCAAATCCTTCCGTACCGTAAAACCGAATGATATCGGAAGGGAGTAGCTAACGTCCGGATAAGATTCGAACGAACGATTATCCAAGAAGTTCTCATCCACCTTAGAACTCCGTAATACCGGGGCATTACGGAATGAGACCGTTTGGGGAGGCGTATTACCACTCTCCTTTTCATCATCGTCTTTATCCGGCTTATCCGGATCGGGGCTTCCTGCCGAATTATTCATATCTCCCGGAGAAGAAGCATCGCCATAACTCATATCCGTATTTAAAAAGCTATCTACATAACCACTAGAGCCAACGGCGGCGGCCAATAACCACTTGTTCCGTTTACTCTTCTTGGCTTTCTTTTTCAAAGAGGCTTTTCGTCGGGGACTCCGTTCGCCTTCCGGTAGAGGGACCGTAGAGTCACCTCGCTTAACGACTATGTCCGTCGAATCCTCGGACGCATCCTCCTTCACAGACGGTTCTTCTACGATAGCCGCAATCGCATCCTTCTCAATAATCTCGATAGTCTCACGCCTCTCATCCTTCCGGATCGTTTCCTTTTCCCAAACAATAGCAGAAGGCTTAGCCCTTTTTCCCCATTTCAGCACTTTCGCTATACGTTTCTTTACAGGCTCTACAGGTAAAACGGGACGCTCCGGAAGAATATTCATTTCCTCCGCTTTCTCCGATATCTCTTTCTGAAAGGGGCTCAATTCCTCCAATGGCATCTTCTCCGGGGAAGGTAGCAGCCAAATAACCAAGGCCAGCACTGCGGCGGCGACCAAGCCTCCCGTCCACAACCAACCCCGTGGTCTCGCTCTCCGGTTCATCCGGGCCTCCACCTCATCCCAGCAGCCGGCATCTACCGGCAACCGGTGCTCTTCCAAGCGCTGCCGCATATAGCCGCTGAAATCATCCAGCCGTTCGTTATGATCCTTATCATCCCGCATTTTCATGCCTTATTAAAGATTGTACACTCTTTTGCAAAGCGTTCCTCGCCCGGATAAACTGGGAGCGGGAAGTCGCCTCCTGTACATGCAGCATCTCGGCGATCTCGCTATGCGTATATCCCTCTATCGCATATAAGTTGAAGACCGTACGATATCCCGACGGCAATTGGGCCACGCAAGCCAACAAGTCGTCCGCCGATAAACGGTCCAATACGGAGTAGTTGATATCTTCCAAACTGTCGTCATAGCCATCCAAACCTACACTTAGCCTCGTGTTCTCTGAAGACCGGAGATATTCAAGAGCCGTAGTGACAAAGATCCGCCGTATCCACCCCCCGAAAGCCCCGGAGCCGGAATACGACCGGATCTTCGTAAATATCTTCACGAACCCGTCCTGCAGAAGATCACGGGCCGTCTCCCTGTCACCCACGTAACGCATGCAAACACTCATCATAGCAGGAGCATATTGCTCGTACAATTCCTTACGAGCCCATGATTCGCCTCGCATACATCCATCGATTAACAGTTGTTCATCCATAAGTACTTATGCTCTCTATTATATGGATGAAATAGGTATCCTAAAAGTTGCATCTTATTCAAAAAAAAGTTACCTTCACATCAAAAATAGGAGGAGAGTGTATGAGACGAGGATTATTTATATTCATGGCATGGATATGTGTCGTTGGAATCCAGGCACAGTCTGACTTTTTGTTTATTTTAAATAAAGAAGGTAAAATCATCGTCCTGCCTAAAAACAAGACGTATGAGTTGAACATCCCGAAAGCCTCTTATAAGACATTTACCCCTGCGGGGACACGGGATATCGATATTAAACTGCGGGAGTTCACGCCCGATATTCCCCATACGTCCCTACAAGAGCGTCCGATGGATATGCAGATATCTTCCGCCGCCTATCAGCCGTTCTTTAACGTATATACCCCGATGCTTCGGGAGGTATCGCCAATGGCGTTGGATTTCAATGAGACTTATATGAAACGGCTAAACGAAAGTTTCGATCTTATCGCTAACGGTGTTCAATATACATGGCCGGGAGTCGGAGGCATGACGATCATGAACGGGGGTATTTCTTGGCACAGCGGCAATTGGAGTCTTTATGGCGGAGGATTCGGGGGTCGTTTCTTTAGTCCCTTCAACCCTAGTCCCGGAATAACAGCGGGCGCAAACGTACAAGTGGAATATCAACCTACTGACTGGTTGAAACTGAAAGGCTGGGGACAATACGCTTATTACGCCGACGAGTACAACAACCCCCATATGCTCAGCAACCCTTTTCTCTACCATACCCAAGTGGGCGGCTCAATGGAGTTCAAGGTTACTGATAATTTTTGGATGGGAGCCGGTATCAACTATGAATACAACCCGGTACGACGGAAAATGGAACCACAGTTCCTAGTCTATCCCGTCTTCAAATCGGGCCGCTTCAAGATTGGAATGTGAGGAAGACGCTATTTCCGTCTCAAACATTCCTACGTGGCAACTGCCTAGGATACCGACGCCACCGTCTATATTGCTAAATACACGGATCGGTTCGGCCAGACCGCCATTGATCAAAAGGTTCGAAACTGAATCCGTGTCTTTATCTTGCAAAACTTTCAGATATCGATAGTATTCCGCCGAGATAGCATATAGGTGTACCCGTAGGTGCTTAGGAGGAATCGGAAGAAAATCTTCCTCATTTAGATCTTCTATCCCTATCGAATCTGGAACTACTTTTAGCGGATATGATCCATAATAAGGTTCATAATAATACTCATCCGTTAGGCGCAAGGTATATTCTTTACCGTTGATCAATTCGTCTGAAAAGACTTTCCCCCCATTTCCGGAGATCCAATCATTGCCTAATATCTGATCCAAGGCAGTCAAGGATTCCCCAAAAACAGGTTCAGTCGCATAGTTTGGACTCACCGAGAACCATTTATATTCTCCTGTATATTCCTTAGCTATTCCATCAAAAACAGGAATGCCCTCTTCCATACGGAGTAAATAATAATTCTCCTCGGCAGGGTTATCTTTGAGCGTTACCTGATAAATCGCATTCTGGCGAGCAGAACCAAAAGAGCCAGCTACCGTAGCATATGCTACCCCCGCTTTCAAGACCTGAGCAGGCGCTGGCATGACCGTCTCAGCGCTTGCCACCCCATATTCCGGATAAGAAGCTTCCACACGGATACGATCCCCTTTCACTGGTATAAAATCAGACTTGAAATAACCTTTCGTGTTAAATGCCTCATCCCCCTCCTGAAAGCTCATACGCTCTTTAAAAACGCCATTCACGAATAAATTCACCTCGGCTTTATCCAAAGTCACGTTCGGATGATCATCCGTGAAAAACCAAGTACGGGAGACACTTACGGTTAAGGGTTCGCCGGTTATAGCGACACAGTTCACTACCAAGGTAGGATCCGGCCGTAAGGATTCAAGGTCGATCTCCTTGATGCAAGACATCAAACCAAACAGGCTTACTATACAAATCGTATTTATTAGAATATTCTTTATCTGTTTCATCTTCCTAGAATTTATAAGTATATGATAGGGAAGGTATGATAGGCATAATACCTATCAACTTAAAACAAGGTTTTGTTTTACCGCTATAGGGAGAAGAAGAATCTGGGACTAAGTTATTCGTTCGTTCCCAGTTATCACTTTTATAGACCATAAACGGATTCATCCGGCTATATACATTATAAATACTGATATTCCAGATGCCCATTCGTCCCTTCTTCTTCGGACGGTAAATATTAAGTCCCAAATCCAGACGATGATAAGCCGGCATCTGGTAATTATTACGACGTGTATACAAATCCACCACTTCCCCGGATGGTTCCCACCAGTTATTTATCTTGTATTGGTTGGAAATAGTAAGCGTACCAGCTTGCTCATAACTCTCCAACGACAAGGTCATTCGATTGCCGGAAGTATACGTCCAAGCGGCTGTCAGTTCCACCTTATCCGACAGTTTATGTGAAACCACGATATTCAGCTTATGCCGGTTATCGTAACGTGCCGGAAAGCGTCGCCCGTTATCGATCTCATCGAAACGCCGATCCGACCATGAAAGTGTATATCCTATCCAACCGGTCGTACGTCCGCTTTCCTTGCGAGCCAAGAACTCCACGCCATACGAACGTCCCTTGCCGACCGCCATTTTTTCCTCCCAAGCCGCCGTACCGGGCAAGAAGGAATAGCCGTCTTTATAATCCAACAGGTTCTTCATCCATTTATAATACCCCTCTACCGAGAAACTATAAGAACGCATCAGATTATAATAGAAACCAGCGGAGACTTGATCGCTGATTAAAGGTTTCAACTTACGGGTAACAGGCATCCACGCATCCGTCGGCAAATTTATATAACTGTTGCCCAATAAATGGATATATTGCCCCATACGGGCGTATGAGGCTTTGAAGCTAAGATCGTCACGTAGCAACCATCTCAAGGAAGCGCGAGGCTCCAATAAGGTATAAGCCTTCCGCTCTACATTGAACAGGCTAAACCGAAGCCCCGCATTCAAACGCAAGCTAGGTAAGACATTCCAATCATCCTCTCCGAAGACAGCCGCCTCACGGGCCCATAGCAGATCATTCGTATATATTTTCCCTATATTCGAAAACTCCAGCATACCGGAACCGGCTGCTTTCACCTCATTATACTCCGGGCGGAAACGGTGCATCAAGAAATCCCCTCCAAAACGAATCACATGCGACGTAGAAGGCGTGTAATCAAAAGAGGAACGGACGCCCATATCCAAGATAGAGGTAGAACTACTCGTTTCCGATGAAGAAGAGAGATAATTATCTTCTCCTTCCACACCATAATTATATTCTTTTGAACTCCGTACATTCGAGCGATACCGTGAAAAGACCCCGGAAACCCGTCCGAACAAACGGTTATTGAAGACATAAGTCCAGCCCAAGGTTCCCATCAAATTACCCCAACGCAGCGATGAATGGGTACCATCCGTATAAGGGACTTGCTCTTCTTCTGTTGAGAAATCCGTTCCCCCTCCTTTTAATACATCATTCCCGTTATATAAGCTGAAAAACATCCGGCTGCGATCGCTGAAACGATGATTAAGCTTTAAATTCAAATCGTGAAAAGCGTAACGAAGATTTATTTTATGACCGTCTTTTCGAACCTTATTTGCTATCGCTATCGCTGGGGCAGAGAGTACATCCAGCCACGAGCGTCTAAGCGCTATCTGAAAAGCCGTGCGATCCTTGATGATAGGGCCTTCCAAGCTCAGATTACCGGAGATCAGCCCGATCGTAGCGCTACCATGGTACTCTTTCATATTGCCCTCTTTGGTATGGACATCTACCACAGACGAGAGTCGCCCGCCATATCTCGCAGGGAAACCCGCCTTGAAAAAGTCCAGATTACGGATCGCCTCCGGATTGAAAGCGGAGAATAGCCCGCCGACATGATTGATCTGGTAAACCGGATTACCGTCTATCAAAAACAGATTTCCATCTTGGTCGCCGCCACGAACATATAAACCGGCCAGTCCCTCTGTCCCACTGGCTACACCCGGAGTCAGTTGCAAGGTCTTCACGATATCGGACTCACCAAACAGGGTCGGTGTCGCCTTGATCGTCTTCTGGCTAAACCCCATCGTTCCCATCAAGGTGTTATTTACAGACAAACGATCCCGCTCCGAAGCGATAACTACCACTTCCTCCAGACGAGCGTTCGGACGCAACTCAATATTTAATATGGTATCCCTATCCAATTCCGTGAAATTAAAGGAACAGCTCTCATAGCCAATGTAAGAAGCATGCAAGCGGATATTCCCCGGCGGAAGCGTCAAACTGAAAAAACCATAGCTATTCGTAGCCGAGCCTTTCCGGCTGGCGACCTCATAAACAGAGGCTCCGATCAGAGACTCCGAGGACGCTTGGTCCCTCACGAAGCCGCTGATCGTTACCTGTCTCTGTCTACGCTTCAGAATCACGATCTTTCCACTCACCTTATACACGATCGGATACGACTCGAACAAGCGGGTCAAACAATCCGTCAATGCCTCATCTTTCACTTGGAAACTGATCTTCGGAAGCTCTTTCAACAAAGAAGACTCATACGAGAAGGTCACGCCCGCCTGCCTTTCGATCTCCGACAAGACCTCCGGCAACGAAACCTCCTTCATACGTAACGTAATCCGGGGATCATCCTTCGTCTTGGCTGATTGGGCCAAGAGGTCTGGAACAGGCATAAAAATCATCCAGCAAAAAATGGCCATAAGCCATTTATTCATCCACTCTGTCATCATTCTACTTTATTGAGTTCATTGATAAGACAGGATCTCCCGGAAATACCCCTATCAAGGAAAAGCCTTTTTTTCATACCTCGTGAACTTACCGCTTCATGATGTATGAACCGGCAAGCACAGGTCGTCAACGCGGGATGGGCTTATCCATCCCAAGGATTCCAATAAGGAGGCACCGTGTCTCTCGGCATCGTGATACGCAATTTATCCTCTTGATATCCGGCGACAATCCCAAAGCCGTTCTCCACATTCGAATACGTATCGGCAGGCTCTATCAACGCCCCGAAATTCGCGTCGCCGATCGTGATAGAGTACCCCCTCATAATCTTCATATATCGATAATAATCCTCGGAGATAGACAACAGGCGCACATCGTAATGAACGTCCATAGAAAGGGTATCACTCTCATACGAGTATTCAACAGGAAAAACAGAAACCTTAATAGCATTCGTATTAACCAGATCCTCCCCTCTAAATACACCCATACAGTAACGCCCATCCATCTGGCTCGTGATAGGACTACCTCCAAAAGACTGGAAAACAGGATCCTCATAATCCACGCTAAAACCAGAATAATACCAACTATATCCTCCTAAGCTACGGAAAGAGGTTACGGTACGGGTACTATCCCCCTTCCGGAAGTCCAAGATCTGCTCCACGATTAAACGATAATAGGAATCCGTCTCAACCCCGATTTTAACAGAGAAACGCAGATATTCGGCATAGTAGGCAGAAGATCGATAGGATAAGGTATCCACCTCATAAATCCGTGCCCGACCGGGGATACGAGTTTCCCCGGATACCGGCTCATACCCATCGGCCTCGGCCTCTATACGCAAACAATCCCCCTGTCTCACGAAACAACCGGGCAGAACATATTGCCCCCGTGAATGTATAGAATCTTCCGGCAGGTCATCATTGCGCATAAGACCTTGAAACTCATCATTGACATAGACACGGACTTTTGCGTCGGATAGCTCAAAATCGGGAACGCTATCCATGATAAACCATGTTTTCGAGAGATGAGCACACACCTCCTTTCCGGGACATACCGATGCGTTCAGTACAATCCGATCCGGTAGATCCTCCAAATCAATCTCCACATCCCGAACGCAAGAGACCATCAATAATCCTAGCACAAACAGGCAAGGTAAATATCTTCTCATAAGCTAGAATTTATAAGTATAAGAAACCGAGGGCATGCAATAGAACAAAATCGTCTCCTGTAGCACTACATGATATCGCTGATTTATATCCTGGTTTACCATAACCTCCGTCATAAAGGGATTCGGTTTCAAATACGTATTGTATATACTTATGTTCCAAATCCCCATCCGACCCTTCTTTTTATATCGATAAAAATTCACGCCCAGATCCAAACGGTGATAAGGAGACAATTGATAATTATTACGAGCGCTCAAACCTGAATTCATCGGTCTGTATGAATCTACTCCGGCATACCCGTTCTCTTTCTGATAAATCGGAGACAGATATTTATACTCCGGCAAGCTAATATGGTTTCCTGAGGCGAACACCCAAGCTCCCGTTAACTCCACCTTCCGGGATAACTTACGAGAAACGACCACATTCACCTTATGCCGGTTGTCGAAGCGAAACGGGAAATGACGCCCCTTATTCACGGAACCATCCGGAAACCACCGATCCGACCAAGAGAGCGTATACCCGATCCATCCGGTTGTCTTCCCATTTGTCTTTTGCGCCATAAACTCCACACCATAGGTCTTACCCTTTCCCAAACCGACCCGGTCTTCCCAACCGGAGAAATGTGTCTCAACCGGCCAATGATCCTTATAATCAATCAAGTTATTCAACCGTTTATAATACCCCTCGATCGAGAAATCATACATCCGTTTCAGATTATAATAAAGCCCGGCAGTAATCTGGTGAGAACTCATCGGAGGGACTTGCTCCGTCACCGGGACCCAAATATCCGTAGGTTGGTTCACATAGGTATTCGATAATAAGTGGACATATTGGTTCATCTTACTGTAGGATATCTTCGCCGATAGATCCGGACGAAGTAAATAACGTGCCGACAAACGAGGCTGAAAAGAATGATAGATCTCATTCTCTACATGAAACAAGGTATACCGCAATCCGGCATTCACCCGCAAGCGATCCGTGACCCGCATCTCATCCTCGGCAAACAAAGAGAACTCATGCCCTTTTATCAAGGAATAATCATACAAAAGCTCATATACGGGATTTACTAACGAATCGTTCACCCAAGACCGTTGCTGGCTATTCTCCGGGCGAAAATTATGATACAGGTAATCCGTGCCCATTCGTATCCGGTGATTCATTGAAGGACTGTAATCCACTGACAGCCGTACGCTCAGATCCTCCATCTCCGATTTATAACGGCTATCCCGCTTAATTGATTGCCGTTCTGCCCTATTTCCTTCGATTTCATACCCCTTCGCCTCTTGTCGGATATGCGAGCGAAAACGGCTGTAGCCCACCATTAGATTACCAAACAGCTTTTGCCCGAACACGTAGTTCCACCCTGCGGAGCCGATCAAGTTTCCCCAACGCCAGAGAAACATATCATCCGAATCCTCATGCTTCTCCTTGCTTCCCTGCCGAAAAGCATCTTGCCCCATATAAAAGCTCAAATAGGCCCGGCTACGTTCCGAGAAAGAATGGTTCACCTTCGCGTTTATATCAAAAAAGTGATAACCGAAACTCTCCTTGGTATCACTGTTCTTATTAACGATCGCCAAAGCCGTCCCTGTTATCAAATCCAACCACGTACGGCGTACCGAGACATTAAACGAGGAGCGATCCTTAACAATCGGCCCCTCCAGATTGGCCCGTGCGGAAAGCAAACCCACGGAGATATTCCCGTGATACTCCTGCCGGTTACCGTCATTCATACGGACATCTACAACCGACGAGAGCCTTCCGCCGTATTCCGCCGGAAAGCTCCCTTTATAAAACCGGGTATTCTTTATCGCGTCCGGGTTGAACGCCGAGAAAAACCCCAACAAATGGTTCACATGATAGACCGGATTTCCATCCAGCAGATACAAATTCTCATCGGCCCCGCCCCCACGCACATACAAGCCGGTCATTCCCTCGGTGCCTACCGCCACGCCCGGCAACTGCTGTAAGGTCTTCACCAGATCCGCCTCCCCCAGCAAAGCGGGCATCGACTTCACCCGCTCGGCAGGTACGTCGATCACCCCCGCACGGCTACTCAATATCTCGTAGCGAGGCCGGGTCCCCCGAATAACGACCTCGCCTAACGAGGCCAATGACCTCAACGGGAAGTCGATCATCGTATCCCTTTGCAAATCGATCTCTATCTCCATCGCCTTAAAGCCCACATACGAGGCCCTAAGGCGAACCTTACCGGGTGGAAGTATCAAGCTGTAAAAGCCGTAATTATTAGACATCGTCCCTCCCCTCGAACTTTTCACCAGAACCGAGGCCCCCAACAAACTCTCATACGAGGCTGAATCCCTGACGAATCCGCTGATCGTATATTGACGGGGCTTTCGCTTTAAGATGATATATTGCCCCGTAACCCGATAGATAATCGGTAATGGGGAAAATAAGCGCTTCAAGCAGTACGACAAGGATTCATCCCGGACCGACAGGGAAACCTCTGGCAGCTCTTTCAGCAGAGAAGACTCGTACGAGAAGAACAATCCGGTTTGTTTCTCAAGCTCCATCAATATATCCAACAGGGGAACCTGCCGCATATCCAACGTAACCGTCGGCGTAGGTTCGGGCATCTGCGCATATAGATGTCCCATCCAACCGGGAAGCAAAAGAATCCCTATCAGCCATACAACAATAGATCTCATAAATGATCTGATTTTATTTCTTCGAAGTGGAAACCAAACGTGCGTCCAATGTCTGGTTAACAACCTGCAAGACATCCTCCAAAGGCAGATTATTAAAAGTAGCGGTCAATCTCGCTCCCTCATTCTTTGTCTGGTTCGCAATCTTGACTTGATAATAATCACTCAAGTCCTCAATCACCTTATCCAGCGGTGTCTCCATAAAACGAAGTTGCCCTGTCCTCCAAGCTAACTTGTTCACGTCTTCTTCCGTCACTACCGTTATCTCCTTGTTCTCCATAGAATACTGAGCCGACATTCCAGCGGTAAGTATCACATTCTCCTTTTCCTCCCCGGCGGTAAAACATACCTTGCCGGTAACTACATTGACTTCCGTAACGGTAGGCTTCTCATCTATCTGGAAACTTGTTCCCAGCACCGTAACTTCCGTTTGGCTCGTTTTCACTGAGAAAGGGCGTGCCTCGTTCCTCGTCACTTGGAAAAAGGCCTTTCCATTCATCTCCACGGCACGCCTCTCTTTATCATATCTCTTCGCGTCATACCGGATCCATGAATCGCCGGCCAAAGCGACCAAGGTACTATCCGGAAGGTAAACATCTTTCATTTGTCCGGGGGCGGTAGTAATCGCAACCCAATCCGGGGCGTTTCTCTCTACCGTAAACCATGTCCCCAAACCTACGAGCACTAACACGACAGCGGCCGCCCCGATCCAATACCGGCGAAACGAGACCTTCCGGCTAATCGCATGCTCAGAAGCGAACTTCTGCCATGCCTTATCCGGGTCAAGGCTTCCTTCCCGATAGCGTTTCGCTACGAAACGGATGCGTTGTTCCAATTTATTGTCATGCTCGTTATTATTCATAACTATTCCTTCTATTTAATAAGTCCTTCCAGTCTCATACCATTGGAATCCGACATTTGGGGCCTGCCCCTTCTTCAATGGAACTCCCACGCTCATACTCGGCGAGATCCTAGACGATACGCAAGATGAGAAAATCATCATCGACACCGCGAATATAAATACCCACTTTATACAAACCATCGCTTTCATCCTATTTTCTCTTTAAAATGTGTATCCCAAGGTAAAACTAGCCGTATGATAGTTCAGACCTATGTTATAAGCATATCCCTTGTATTGCTTATCTATACCCAGATCATAGCCAACCTTAAAAGCGACCCGTTTCACCTCTATACCAGCCTCTATGGTAGCTCCCCAGTCAAAACGAGGCGCTACCGCATATCCTTGGCCGGGATTAAACGGGTTATATGATATTTCCTTATTATAGGGCAGCTTTCCTTTTAAAGAATAATCACTTTCCTCATACGTCACTTTTCCTCCCAAGCCAACCGCCAAATAGGGACCGACCGCCAAATGTAACCGAACATCCTTACTTACCTGCCAATCGAAACGAGCCAAGATCGGTAATTGGATATATTCACGATGCTCCTTCTGACTGCGATGCCTTATACCTTCTACATCAAAATCCTTAATTCCATAGGTATCATAATAGAAGCCCGTAAAGCCGTAACCATTACCATAACCGTATCCCCACAGATTCAAATAATCACTGGAAACGGGATAGAGAAATATACTCGTACCTTCCCGTCCCCCATATGGACTCTCACTAGTTCCATAAATCTCACTATAAGAAGACAGCCCCTTCCCCCGTCGCACATAATACAAACCGGATTGAAACGAGAACCAGCCCGATCCGAATGTATAAGAGACCGCAGCCCCAGCCTTAAAGCCTACCTTAGCGACATCTCCCTTATACTTTGTCACGTTCATACCGGCTTCCGGCGTCACTTTCCATTGCGCTTGGGCCGAGATCACGCACGACATCAACATCACAAATACCACCAACTTCCTCATACACTCTCCATGCTTTAATGAAATAAACAAGTAACCTTTATCTCTAAGACAGAGAAATATGAAAAACCCCCATTCCTTTCTATAAAATTTATCCGAAAAAGAACATATAAACACGGATAGCGGTCTCTCGCAAAGCTTTCAATGCCTTGCTCATCTGGTTCTCAACCGTTTTTACCGATAAATTCAATTCCTCCGCGATCTCTTGGTATTTCAAGCCATCCCGTTTGGATAACAAGAAAATCTTCTTCCGTTCGGGAGGTAACCGATCGATAGCGTCCCACAGGCGGGCGTCACGCTCCGATCGCAGGATGTCTTCCTCTTCCGAGGTATCTTCTACGTCGGGTAACTGCTCGGTGGCCTCAGCGTTTACGGGTTGTGAGGTAAATGAAAGAGAACGGTTCCTCACCGCTTGATATAAATAAGCCTTGAGATTCCCGATCACATTACCAGCCCGGTTCTTATCCCATACATCCGCGAAGGCCTGTTGCACGATATCCTCGGCATCGTCCACCTGATCGGTATAACGAAGCGCAAACAAACACAAGGGCTTATATAAACTCTTGAAATGATGTTCAAATTCTTGGGTGGTAATAGCAGCCATACGTTTGTTATCTGTAACTATTCACCGCAAAGTAACAACCTTTTCTTTTTAACAAATCGCTTTTCAGGTTCTTTATAATGGTTTTAATAAAAAGAAAGCGTTTAAGGACTTATCCCTAAACGCTTTTTCTTATTTTTAATTAATAAGCATCAATATGGACGGAAACCGATAATCTGGCGTACCTCATTTAAAGTCTTAGAAGCGCTCTCACGAGCTTTCTCCGCACCCATACGGGCTACCTTATCCAGATATTCCGTATTGGCGGCCATATCCAAGATACGCTCACGGATCGGAGCGCAGAACTTATTGATATCCTCGGCCAACTGCTTTTTCATATCGCCGTAACGGATCTCGCAATTGTTGTATTTCTCATTAAAGAAATCATAGGTCTCTTTCTCGGAGACAATTTCCATCATCGTGAATAAATTGGCGATCGGCTCGGGCTTCACGCTATTCGGCTCGGTTGGTCCCGCATCGGAAACCGCTTTCATAACCTTCTTCTTGATTGTTTTCTCATCATCTATCAAGTAGATCGCATTACCCTCGCTCTTGCCCATCTTACCGGAGCCATCCAAGCCCGGTACTTTCACGGACTTATCGCCCAAATGGAACGAAGCTGGTTCCGGGAAGAAATCCACGCCATACGTAGAATTGAAACGGCGGGCGAAACGACGGGCCATTTCCATATTCTGCTCCTGATCCTTACCTACAGGAACCTTCAACGCCTTATGGATAATAATATCGGCGGCCATCAAGGTCGGGTAAGTCAACAAACCAGCGCTTACGCTATGTTTATTACCTTCATTAAAAATCTCTTTCTCTACATCGCCTTCACATCCTTCCCGGCTGATATGCAACTGCTGACGAGCCTTATCCTTAAAGGAAGCCGTACGCATCAACTCGCCGATACCGGCGTTCATATTCAAATATAGATACAACTCTACCACCTCCGGCACATCGCTCTGAATATAAATGGTAGCTTTTTCCGGATCGATACCACAAGCCAGATATTCCGAGAGGATCGTCTTTACGCTATTTCGTATATTGTCAGGATGCGGGTGAGTAGTCAACGAATGCCAATCAGCGATAAAGAAGAAGCAATTATACTCATCTTGCATCCGCAAGAAACTCTTTACCGCGCCAAAGTAATTGCCTAGATGCAGATTACCTGTTGGTCTGATTCCACTTACTACTGTTTCCATGTCTTGTTATTTTTAGTTTTCAAGTGGCGGCAAAGATAGTAATATTCTCACAATATACATATATTATATGCCGCAGATCCTCCTAACCACCTATTATAACGGTGGGACATCCCAATACGATTTGCCCTCCGTGAGCTGTCGTATCTCCCATTCTGGCGGCAGGTTTACCGCAGATCATCACGGTGGAAGATCCTTTAATGATCGTATCCGGAGGGCCTACACAAACGCAATTATCTCCCATTACCGCCGCCGGTAGCTTGCCGATTAGAACAGTCGCCGCTCCCGGCCCTACAATAGGACCGCCTACATGGGGTATCGGTGATGGCCAAGCCGGGGTTTGCATAGGACATGTATGCATATCTGTCAATCTTGCTGCTGGAGGCATATTTATTACTTTTTAGTTAACGATTTATTGAAATGATAATCTACAAATATATAATATTTATCATGAATATACTACTTTTGCGCGCTAATATTTTTAATCATGAATGCAAAAGCAAAAGGATATGTTCTAGGGGCTATCGCCGCCGCGACTTATGGAATGAACCCCTTGTTCGCCCTACCCTTGTATAAAGCCGGTATGAATCCGGATTCAGTCCTGTTTTTCAGATATTTATTCGCGATCCCGGTATTGGGTATCATGATCAAAGCGAGAGGGCGGAACTTTAAGTTGAAACCCAACGAGATCGTTCCTTTAATCCTCATGGGGCTGTTGGTTTCCTTCTCTTCCCTAGCGTTATTCCAAAGCTATAATTATATGGAAGCAGGCATCGCCTCGACTTTACTGTTTGTCTATCCGATCTTAGTGGCGCTGATCATGGCGTTTGTCTTCAAGGAGAAATTAACGTTACAAACCATCTTTTGTATCTTGCTGGCATTAGGCGGTATCGGCTTACTTTATAAAAGTGGCGACGGAACGACTCTTAGTTTAACCGGTGTCCTGTTGGTCATGGCTTCCGCTCTTTCCTATGCTATTTATATCGTAGGCGCAAATCGTCCGCTATTGAAGAATATCGCTACGTTGAAACTTACGTTCTATGTCTTGCTTTTCGGAATGACCTTGTTTTTAGTCCGTATAGATTTCGGCAGGAGCCTTCACATTGTCCATGATTGGTATTTATGGGGTAACCTGATCGCTTTAGCCATATTCCCAACCGCTATCTCTTTCCTTTGCACGACACTAGCGGTCCAATATATCGGCTCCACCCCAACGGCGATCCTCGGAGCCTTGGAACCGTTGACCGCCGTATTCTTCGGAGTGACTGTCTTCGGTGAATCATTAACGTTACGATTGTGTTGCGGAATCATCTTGATCATCCTAGCCGTTACCCTCATTATCGCAGGAAGTAACGTAACAAGCCACCTAGTCCGTTTCCGAAAGCTTTTCCCAAGGCTTCCGCTTAAGAAAAAGAACGCTAAATCATAAAATCATATACAGGCATCATTTCTAGACACTATTCTACGGGTCTGTCGCAAATCTATGATAAATTCGTAATATCAGTTGTTACAATCAATTATTTTACATATGTTTGCGATAAACAATACGTATCCAATCATGATCACCAAGTTCTCAACATGCTTATTGTTCCTTGCATTGCTCTTAAATAGTTGCCAACAAAGGAATCAACCCGCCTCTCCCCAATATGAAGCGGAGTATAATCGTTCGACGACTCCGGCCCTCATTGATATAGAAAAGGCGCTGGACCATCCGGCGATGTTGAAACTGAGTCAAATAGCCTCTAAGCTGGAATATTATAATGTTGGAGACGCTCGTTACACGGTAACACAAGCGATCGCTATTCCGGATAGCGACGCTTTCATCACATTCAATAACCCACGTATTTATTATCGTAAGCAAGGCATTCCCAGCAAACGATATGGATTTAAGGCCTTGGATTATAAATGGAACCATGGTATGAACGGCCTTAATCTATTTTACGACAGGAAAACAACCCGTATGTACTGCGCCTTGAGCGGCCTCGACCAAGACAATAAAAAAGATTCGACCACATTCAACGATATAAGGCCATGTATCGGGGAATTACCCACATTAGATACGATGCTGACCATTCAGAATTATATATTCCCCGAAAACCTGCCTACCAAATATTCGATAAATGCGGATGCCAGTCAAATAGTAGGCTTCTCCTCCTCGGGATATATGCTTTGTGATTATGCGGAAGGCTCTAAAATCCCGAAAGGAATAACGACATTCAACCTTCGAGGAGATACGCTTTGCAAATTCATCCTTGCGGATACCAAGGATATTAACGTCTCTCCGGATACGATCACCCGGTTTCAAACCTTTTATTGGAATACGGATCAAGACCGAATGAATTTCTTGATTCCTTATCGAGATACGGTATACCAGCTTTCAAGTTCCCACTCGATCACCCCTTTATATGCGCTTCATAAAGACAATCAAGATAAACCGACCGGTCTTCGTTCTTTCTTGGAGAATCCGAACGGGCTATTTATGGGAGTCTTTCAAAAAGGTTCTCCCGCCATCTATAATTGGCTGGGATGGCTGGACGATTACAAACCGGTTATCACCCATCGAGTAGTCTATCTCAAGAAAGAGAAGAAAACATACGCCTTACCCAAAAGCTCCGGAGGATTTATCAATGATATAGATGATGGACTTCCGTTCTGGCCAGACGGACAAACCGATGACTGTGTTTATATGATTCGTACCGTCACCGAAATGCGTGAGACCGTTAAACGCACAGGCTCCTCCCGCCAAAAAGACCTGATCAAATTCTTAGACGATCCTAAAGTGTTCGAGAGGGATTATGTAATGATCGTGGCAAGACCCTAATTGGATATTCAATCAATAAACAACCTAAAGATAGCAGATCATGAGAACATTATTATACCTATCCTTTTTCATTATATGTTTAAGCTGTACACAAAATTCCACAACAGAGAAACATATAAGTAGCATGGACAACATTGTCGATGTAAAGCATAACGTAAAAGAAATAAGTACCGGAGAGATTATGATCAATCGATATCCCCGAATTTACTTGATGGATAATTATTTAATCATACAGGATTATAAGGCTTATGACAACCTCATCTATATCTTTGACAAGAACACCTTTAAATTCTTAGCCAGTACAGGACAGAAAGGAGAAGGTCCCTCCGAAATCGCAAATATGGGAGACATAGGTATTGATGAAGTCCGCCGGAAATTCTATGTAACGGATCATGGCAAACAGAAAATCTTTAGTTTCGATTTGGATAGCGTTCTAGCTGATCCCACTTACATACCTTACGTAAAAATGAATATCGACATCGAAAGATTCCCAAGCGATTATCAATATATAAATGATACATTATGCATAGGCAGGATCATACAGCCTATAGGGACTAATGATTTCAAGCCCAGCATCGGTAAATGGAATATGGTAACCGGAGATATCCAAATCATGAAATACGAACACCCGGAAATAGAGAAAAAGCGTATAGTATGCGATGCTTCCATGGAGCATAATATATATGTGGAAGCTTACAATTACCACGATTTGATCACGATATGCGATTTAGATGGTAATCTAAAATATAACTTATATGGCCCTAGATGGGACAACCGGAAAACTAACAAGATAGAATATTATCGCTCCATCGTATTTTGTGGTGATAAGATATTCGCTTGTTATTCCGGACAAGATAACTTCCTCAAAGATAAAAGCGGGAACCTCCTCCCGACTCCTTGCACTCAAATTCGTGTCTTTGACCTAAACGCGAATTATCTCTATACTTTAGATATAGGATATAACATCATCAATCTTCGCTATGACAAAGGAAACGAGCGGATCATTATGAGCATGGAGGATGAGATTCAGTTTGCTTATTTAAATTTAGAATAAAATATATGCATTCATTTTAAATACAATAAACGAATGAAACTACAACCATTTTTCCGATTCCTATCACTCTTGCTCTTTATCCTCTCTTCTTGTGAGCAAGCAGAGAAAAGTAGGTCTTATCAATTAGTAAGATCCGATCAGACCTTGGCTTTCACCTTGGATGATAAGACAAAAAACGTAACCCCTTTCTTATCGTACTATCGTGACAAAAAGGGAAAGGAATATATTGTGTTACAATCTTACTCCATGCAGTCCCGTAGCAATAAATTCTATTTTTATGATAAGGATAGTCAAGAACTAGCGTTCAAGATAGAACCGGAGATCGAGGGTTCAAATGGAGTAGGCCGTGTATTAGGATGCTATATACAGGATTGGGACAGCCTATATCTCACCAGCTTATTTGAACCAGAGATCATACGCATCAATAAGGATTGCCAAATACTAGAAAAAATAAATTATGAGGAAGCAAATGATGGCACAAGACTTTACAACAGTAGTTTCCTAAGTTTCAGAACCGCCACCCTGATAGGGAGGGATCTATATATCTATTCAGATCCCAACCGTTTGATAGAGAAAGATTATGTCTCCGCTACTATCAATCTCGACACGAAGGAGATCAGAGCATTACCTTTTGTTTATCCGGACTATCCCGGCTCTTCGGTCAAATTGAAACGATACGGGCTAGAGGGTAGCTATAGCCGTTCTTTTGATGGGCAGCGATTTGTATATTCTTTCATTTACGATGAATCTGTCTATGTGGCGAATATCGCACACGACTCCATCCGCAAGGTATCCGTGAAAAGCGAGTATATCGACCAAGTGCAATTGCCAGACGAGCTAACCGCCCAAGCGATCGATTTCTGTCAAAACGCGATGTATGGAGACTTGATATACGATCCTTACCGAGAGGTTTTTTATCGGATCGCTTATCCATCCACTACGATCGAGAAAGGGGTTAAAGCTATGGAACTTATAGAATATGGACGAAAGACCTTTTCAATCATAATCCTTGACAAAGAGTTAAACAAGCTAGGAGAGACTCTTTTCCCTAATTACACGTACAATTCAAGACAATTATTAGTTTTACCCGATGGCCTTTACATATGTAACAGCCATTTCATGAACCCCGATTTCAACGACGATATATTAAGTTTTATTCGTTTCGATCTAGTTTCTCGATACGACCGGAGATAAACAAATACTGTATATCAGCATATTACAGCAAACACAGACAAGCCTTATTCCAGTGGATTTCCTAATAGATATTCAATAGATAAAGCCAAACATCCATAAAGGAATCATATTGCGGAAAGCATACTCTATGTCATCTTTCACCACATACCCATCCGCCGCTTGCTTGATCTGTTGCCGCGTCTTATTCTTTCCCCCAATCTCAAAGGTTCGGCCATCTATCTCAAAGTCTGAAATCGCAGAAGAAGTAACGAAGCATACGACTCGCATCCAAGATAGAAAAACCGTCTCACGCACGGAACCGATATCCGGTACCTGCTCCGACAACGCATAAGCCAGATTCGTATTATTCAGATAGATCTTCTCTACTTTCTCCAATAATTTCAAGCCCTGCGCTTTTTCTCGCAGTAAATTAACCAGACCTGCCTTCTCCAAATAACTCATGTAGTCGGGCAACACATTCCGGCTGATATCCAAATCTCTCGCCAACTTCGTATAATTTGGTTTGAAAGGGACACTTTGAGCTAATACATATAATAATTTCTTCAACTTTACGGCAGAAGCCACCGTCATATCCGCAAAAATCGGAATATCAGATTCCACCATTTGGTTAATCACGCTACGCAGACGCAAGAGATATTCCGTATCTTGAAAAAATGGATAATAACCTGTCAATAAATAATCATTAAATAATTTGAGTGGACGAGCTTCCTTATAAGGGAACTCAACCTTCCCAGCAAGAATCTCTTCCAACGAATACGATGGAAGCTGCCACCCCTGCGAAATATTCAAATATTCCCGAAAAGAAAGTCCGGGTAATCTATACTCTACCTTCCTGCGACTTAAATCCGCACCACCTTTCTCCAGATCAAGAATAGACGAACCTGTATAGATAACTTGAAGACCAGGAATTTGATCGTATATATTCTTCACCTCCCTAGACCAATCTTTGTATTTATGAATCTCGTCAATATAAAGTTTTTTCCCACCCAGATTATAAAATTGATAAGCCATGTCGAATAACCGATACTTGGTAAAATAGAAATCATCTGCCGTAACATACAAAGACTCATCCTCACGATCATACAATTTGATATGCTGCAACAATAGGGTAGTCTTCCCAACACCACGAGCACCTAAAATCGCAACCAATCGGCTATCCCATGCGATCTGATCGTGAAGAAAGCGCACGACTTCTGTCGAAGTATGCTCTAATTGAGTTCTAAAGGAACGAAATAAGGTCTCCATATCGATTCATGTTTAAAGGACAAATATACAAAATTGCACGATACGATGTGCAATTTTGTATAAAAATTGCACATCGTATCGTGCAAATACCTTTATATAAATTGCCCTAAGGCTATCTGCTTAAAAACGCCCTCGTCCCACTCACTATTCATTTACCACCCTATCCTTTCCTATAAATAATCAAAAACATCTACAACATCTACAACTTCGCATATAGACATCTGGTTATACGAAGTTTAACCCATGATTGCAGATAAAAAAACATCTACAATAATCCGATCCTATCTACAATCACTTACGCTTTTTCACCACAAAACAGAACGATCTTCTTACACTCGCCGTATTTCATCACTTCAGCACTCTTCTTGATACCTATAGAACATTAACATACAATAGCTTACAGTTTTTATTGGCAAAAACAAAAGTTTTCCGCCTATGAAACTTTTGTTTTATAACTGGAAAACTTTTGTTTCCCTAGGAAGAAACTAAAGTTTCCTATAGGAGAAACCATTGTTTTCCCTACGAGAAACAACAATACCCCTGTATGTTAACGTTTTTAGTTGACTACTTCGCATCTTATTTATAAAGCAGGTTGACCGGTTTGCTACTTAGTAATAAAAGAGGTTGACCATGTTCTATCTTATTCATGAACGAGGTTAAGCCGGACAAAAATAATTAACATTGTTTGCACAAATTCATTCAACTCACGATATAAATAGGTGACCTTAGATTGGCAATCCTAAGACCAATACAGACTTAGCTAAGTAATATATACTGTGTTGGGCAAGTCAGTATATATTACTTAGCCAAGTCAGTACTACTGCCGATAGCAAGCTCATCACACAAATAAACCATCAAATGAACGTTGAGATAGAGAATTTACTCTCCCGAAACGATCTTTAGCGAATATCCTTTACCCCGAGCACTCTCTATCACCAAACCCGGAATAGGAGACAAATCCTCTTTAAGCCTTTTAGCCGTAGCGGTAAGAGCATCTTTGGACACACTTCCATCCGGCCAGATTTCTTCTTTCAGCTGATCGGACTCTATGAAATATCCTTTATGTTCTAATAAAATACAAAACAGTTTCAGCCGTTGATTTGCCAATTCGATACGATGCCTATGATAATGCAATACGCCATGTGTTTCATCGAACAAGATATCTTCTTTTATTTGTATCATCTCTTTAGGTGCTTCTTGTAGTGGCAAGATATTTATCCTTGGTCTTTTCCATGTCAAGACAATCGCAATAACCCAGAGAATAACCATTGCCAGAATCCAAAATATATTTCGCAAAAACACTTCACCTACTATATAAAGGAAAGGAAATTGAACAAACGCTCGCAAAACGATCGCCCGATTCGCTCCAAAAACAATTTCTTTTAATGGTATGAAAGATTGATAAAAAGAAGTATCTGAAGAGCTACATTCCGTCTTGTCTATAAAGGTATAACAAGTTACGGTCTGAGCCGAAATCGCATGTTCATACAAAGATGCACGAAAAGCACTATCCAGTAAGGTTACTTGAATCGGATTCTCCATGGACAAACAATGTTGGAGACAAAAATCAGACTTCTCCTGTGAAGACATCCTCCGTGCCACCTCCTTATTATTCCTCATATGTATAATCGCATCGGCAGTCTTGATTGTAATGCTATCTCGTTCCAATCGATTAGCGCCTGAATAGGAAAAACAAAAAGCATCCCCTAAATCTTTTATCCGCCTATTTGTATCATCTTGAACTGCCTGCTGAAATAACGTTTGAGACTCTTCTTGTAATTCATACTTTACATTTTGGTATGATTTATAAAAAGACAACAAGCAAATCATCGTCATCAGAACAAATACACTCCACTTCCAATAAAATTTCCAATTTTGCTTCTCCATAATTATTCCTCGTTGAAACTGCAAAGATACGTTTTCCATCCCTTTCTACGAATAAATTCATTCAACTCGCAAGATGAAAGATGACTATAGGTAGACAAAAGGCTTATTTTTCAACTGTCAGCTAAAAGTCACCTAAAAAGATTGGCTATCCAAAGACCAAGCCGTACGTTTGTAACAAAAATTAGAAACGACATGAAACAAATTACTTTCAAGAAAGCTTTCGCTATCATTTTCATTTGCGCCTTGTGTGCTTCGTATTTTCTTTTGAAAGAAGGAAAACAAAATTTCTCAGATCTTACTTTCTCTAATATTGAAGCGCTAGCTTCCGGTGAAAGTGGATCCAAAGATTGTTATATGGCTGGCTCTCTATCATGTAATGGAGGATATTACAAATATATATACAACCGTTAAAACAACACATGAACTACTACGTGTACATAGTTCTATTAATAGGTAGTCTGGTATCCTGTTCGGAATCCTCACGGCACTTCCCCCGCTACGAGGATTTTCCCGATGAAAAGGCATTAAATGCGCAGGTTATCCACCTAGATACCGCCTTGTTCCGCTATCCTTTCCGGGTAGCGGTCAAGGATGGTATCGCTATTATCATGGACTTGCACAACGTAGATTATTTCTTCCATGCCTTCTCTTACCCCGAATGGGAATATATGACATCGTTTGGCAAACGAGGCGAGGGACCCGAAGAAATGGTATCGGCAGATTGCTTCCGGTTTATCTCCAAGGATTCTATCTGGACGCTCGATGCGAACAAAATGCGAACAACCCGGTGGAAGATTGAACAAAATATGAACAACATCATCCCCGTAGAAACGATCGATATGGACAAGCGGCTGGTTAGGGCATTGGACTTTTACCCGATGGAATCGGGCTTTTTAGTATCTGACTACCTCGGTGAATATAGACAAAAGTGGACAGACCGAGAAGGGAAATGGATTCACTCCGCTAATCAGATCCCGACCGAAAATAATTATGAAGACATCGCACGCCCTGCATTGGCGCAAGCGTGGCGAAGCTTCTTCGACTATAATCCCCAAAAAGGCATCTTGGTCATGGCAACCCAACTAGGAGAGGCATTAGAAATATACAACTTCACAGATACTACACAAACCGTACGATACGGACCTAATGGAGAACCTCAATTCGCAATCTCACAATCGGAGGGAATTCCAACGGGTATCATGGGATTCAGTGATGTTCATATCACAGACCATTTCATTTATGCCGTATTCCATGGGCGTAGCTTCAAAGATATCGAACAAGCATACCTACGAGGGGAAGAGATTGAGGATGGAGGACGATATATCTATGTATTCGACCTCAAAGGAAACCCCGTCCGGAAATACGTGCTCGACCATGCCATTTATGGTATCGACGTAGATGAGGATACGGGGACGATCCTTGCCACGGATGTAAACAGCAACGATCCGATTCTTTCATTTAAAATATAACGACAAAATATCATGAAATACTTAAATCTAATCATACTATTATTATTCCTTCTAGCTTGCCAAGACAAGAAAAAAGACGAGATCAAGCATTTAGTATCCGAATGGCAAGGAAAAGAGATACGATTTCCGAAAGACATGGTCTTTGCACGGTTTGCAACCGATACGGTAGACTTCACCCTGCCAAAATCCCCCCACAAGGTGCTGGTTTTCGTGGATTCCATAGGATGTACCAGTTGCAAACTCCAACTGCACCGATGGAAAGAACTGATTCAATACACCGACTCCATTACCCAAGGAACGGTTCCATTCCTGTTTTTCTTCCAGTCCGATGATAAGAAAGAAATACGGTATATATTGAAAAAAGACAATTTCGACAAACCTATCTGTCTGGATCAATCCGACAAGCTGAACGAACTGAATCATTTCCCGGCCGACGGGAGATTTCAAACCTTTCTATTGGATAAGGACAATAAGGTCGTAGTGATAGGAAATCCTATCCACAACCCGAATATCCGGGAGCTATACCTAAAAGAGATCACCGGAAAACAACCCGCTTCACAAATACAGACCACCGTGAAAGTGGAAGAGGCATCCATACAGCTAGGAACTATCCAAATGGGAGAAAGCAAAGAAGCTGTTTTCCGATTAACAAACACAGGAAACAACCCGTTAGTCATACTAGACGCGGCTACAACCTGCGGCTGTGCCCGCCCATCTTTCGACAAACATCCCGCCAAGCCGGGAGAGATCCTTCAAGTAAGAGTCATCATGACACCGAAAGACAAAGGAGTCTTTGACGAGACGATTACCGTGAAATGCAATACGAATCAACTGATAAAATTAAACATTCGGGGGATGGCTCAATAAATAAAAAAGAAGGGAGAGCTTGCCGGATATATTGGAACGATCACAAGCAAGCCTCCCACCCCACTTTTACTCATGAAGCAGAAAGGAGGTGACACAAAAGTAGTAAATTAAATTGAAAGAGGAATTCGAGAATATCCTTATCTTGCAGAAGAATAGTAAGCAAGAGATTAAATTCTCAAAAACATAAACTATAAAAAAGAAATATCATGAGAAAAAAGATTTTAGGAATAGCCGTAATGGCAGTCGTAGCAGTAGCTGCGGCATGGAACATCAACCAGAGTGAAAACGAGATTAAACTCTCTGATTTAGCGCTTGACAATGTGGAGGCATTGGCTAGTGGGGAAGGTGGAAGCGGATATTGCAGTTACTCTGGGGGAGGATGTATTATCAAATATTCCGATGGGACATCCACTTACATACCGGGACGTTGGAACTAAAATTTAATCAAAGGAGGGTGTGCCAAAACGAAAAAAATCACAATGGAATACAGTCGGTAAATCAATGGAATGCAGATGTTTTCTCATTGATTTTTAATTTGTATTTCATAGACTCTAGGTATCTTGAGCAAGAAGAAAATGTGTTCAATCCCTTAATTTGGCATGCCCTCCTTAAAAAATCAGTATCATGAAGAAATACATTATCTTACATCTTTCACTCATCCTATTAGGATTCATCGCTTGTACCGATGATCAAAAACAAGATGACAAAAACATAACTTTCCAGAGAAGTGATTTCAAAGTCCGAAAATCACTATCCGGAAAAACTATTGAATTTGACAGTCTTATTTTACGACCTTCACAAATCCAATTATTCGACTCCTTCCTAGTTACTTGCAATCAAGGGGCGGAAAAACAATTCCACATCTTCAACCTCAATACGGCACATAAGGAAGGAGAATGTATCCCTGTAGGACAAGGGCCTAAAGAGATGATGACACCATGTTTCGTCAATCGGAACGATTCCGTAGTCATTTTTGATATGATGACCTCTACGATTTTCACTTACTCTATCCCGGAATTTACCAGTGGAAAAGAACCGGAATACGCCAGCCGTATCTCCCTAGATACAAAACCGCTATGGAGCAATATTCGAAGCTTGGGCAACGGGTTCTTAGGCGTATCCTATCAAGAGACGAGTCCTGGATTCCTTTTTGATCAAACAGGTAAGAAAACGATGGATTTCGGTACTTATCCTAAAACTGAGCAGGAGTATACTCCTGCCGAATTAATCAATGCGTTTCGGGCAGACCTAACCACCAACCGAAAAGAGAAGGTTGCAATCACTCACTACTTCACTGATTTAATTTGCATCTATAACGTGAACGGGACCTTGGAAAAACAATTACGGGGACCGGATCATTTCGCATCTGTTTTCAAAGAATTTAGGGATGGAGACATTATCGGAAGTAAAGCGAGCCCGCAAACTTATAGAGACGCTTTTTATAGTCCTGTAAACGTGGGGAATAGTTTATTTGTTCTTTATAATGGAAAAATGGTGACAGAGCCTAATTACAATATATTATGCAAAGAATTATTTGTAATCGGATGGGACGGTAGCCTTGAATGCCATTACACATTAGACCAAGGAGTCTCCTCCATCGCTGTAGACAATCAAAAACGGAAGATCTATGGTATCAGTGATGATCCGGAATATCATATCGTAGTGTTCGACTATTGATGACTGATATCCAAAGAATTTGGATTTAGGAAATGAGGCATAAACATAAAAGAATGGGAATAGAAAAACGTATATACAAAACAAATATAAATCAGATGTTACGATATCTGACACTTATATTTTATGGGGTATTTGGTATTGGTTGCATATACGCATTCTTCCTCATCTTCTGTTTCAGCACGTTCAAAATCCCTTCCGATTCCATGGAGCCTCAACTCCAAACCGGAGATCAAGTATTAGTAAACAAATGGATAGCCGGACCTAGGCTATTCAATATTTTCGCATCTATGAAAGGGAAGCGGGTAGATATATACAGAGTACCCGGAGTCGGGCAAATCAAACGGAATGATATTCTCGTATTCAACTACCCGCATCCCTATTCATGGGAGCGGATCGAAATGCACATCATGCAATATTATATCAAACGCTGCCTCGGGTTACCGGGAGACTCCATCCGGATCGAACAGGGATTCTACCGAAACAACCATACAAAAGAGCCTTTGGGGAATGTGGAAAGTCAAGCGAACCTATCCAGACAAAAAGCGGATCGGATGCCGGACGGTGTCTACCGTTGTTTCCCTTTTGATTCTACATTCAATTGGAATGTTCATGATTTCGGTCCTTTGTATATCCCCCGAAAAGGGGATAGAATTACCGTGAATCAAACAAATTATAAGCTATACAAACAAATGATCGAGTGGGAATCAAAAGATTCCCTATCGTGGAAAGATAGTAAAGTTTATATAGGAGACAAACAGGTAAGACAATACCGGTTCCAAAGCAACTATTACTTCGTGGCCGGAGATAAGACAGAAAACTCTAGAGATTCCCGTTATCTCGGACTTATACCGGAGGAATTTATCGTAGGGGTAGCTTGGAAAGTGTGGAAATCCGTTGACCCTTACACGGGGGAATACAGAAAGGGACGTTTTTGGAAAAATATTCGAAACAATTGAAGAATTATGAATAAGCTTATTTTATATGTATGCGCTTGGATCTGTCTGCACTCTTGCGGTTTCTCAAAAAGCCAAGAAGAAAGTATGTTGGAATATGCGTTGTCGCAAGCCGGCGATAACAGGAAAGAGTTGGAATATGTCATCAAATACTATGAAGGGGATTCATTAAAAAGAGAGGCCGCCCGCTTTTTGATACGCAATATGGTCTATCATTTCGGATATGAGAAGCGAGAGAGGGTATCAGACATCACCACCCTATCCTCGGACTATCTAATCCGTAATATCGAGCTGGCGTTTCAGGCGTGGCCCAAGCCCTGGAATAAATCGGTAAGTTTCGAGAATTTTTGCAGGTATATACTTCCCTACCGGGGGTTATACGAACAGCCCTCCGGTTTACGTGAGGAGCTGATGCGGACGTACCTCCCTTTGCTGGATAGTTCGCATATTGATAACACGTACGATGCGGCCGTGAGGTTACAAAAGATACTACGAACCCGAGTCACCTATCAAACGGAGATACCCATCCACTATCCAACCGCAGAGGAGATCCACCGGACAGGGGTTGGACGTTGTGATGGGGTAGTCTTGTATGGTATCCAGCTGATGCGTGCGGCCGGTATTCCCACTGTAGCAGAACATACGATCTGGACTCGTAGGAACGGGGAACATTATTGGTGCGCATTCTTAAACGAGGATGGGCGATTCCTACCTTTCGCTCCGGAGTACGAAGGCCCGGATTCCTTGATCTACAACCTAACCAAGCCGTTCTTGACCCCGGCCAAGGTTTACAGATACGGATTCGCCCCCTTACATCCGGTAACGACCGAGTCGACCGATGAATACCGTACGTTCTTAAAAAATCCGTTATTGACCGCTGTCACGGAGCAATACCTACCACCTGTCGCAGATATCCATACGACTTGCGACCTCCCGGTGAGATCAAAAAGAGCACCTATTTACCTCTGTACCTATAATCATGGTAACTGGAGGCCTTTCGCCATGAGCGAACGGATCGGCAACCGCTGTACCTTCCCGAAGATCGTAGGCGATGATGTGTTTATCATCGCCGAATATGACAAAGAGGCTTATGGCTCACTACGCTTCATCACATCCCCTTTCCATGTGAGCAATACGGGGATCATCACGAAAATTAAGCCCGATCCGGCCCGAACCGATTCCATCTTTATCGCCTCGGACAACCCGTATCAACAGCAAGTGCCGTATACACTCGCTTATTGGGAACAGGAACAGCAGTGTTTTAAAAACGGATATTTCCCGACAGACACGATACCCGGTGGCATCCTCATTCGCAAGATACCTAAAGGGAGCCTGTTGAAAGCGATGATCTCGCGACCGGAAAAGGCTGCGGAAGATCGTATCTTTTTGGTGGAAAACGATACGGTAAAAAGATATTAACCATGAAAGAGCTGTTGAAACTCGGCGTATATACCCTACTCGGGACACTTTTGCTAAGCGCCCCTTTCGCAGGATTGGGAATGCTATCCACACACTTGGTGACAGAGAAAACCTTTTGGATTCAACTAATCGCCCTGTTCTTATCCGCCGTGTCCCTACAAGGTTTGTGGTTGAATCCAAGCAAGGGGCTGTGCCCATGGACTTACGTGGATATCCTCCCCCTTTCCCTCTTGGGGCTTATCCTCCTCTCTTATCCCTACTCCATACACCCGGAGCCGGAAAAGCTCCTGTTTATCGGACAAATGGTTGTCTTGTGGTATCTGCTTCGGCAGGTGTTCCATGAATATCCGGTGCTCATAGGATATTTTTCAATGTTCTTTATCGCGACAGGCCTTATAGAAGCCATCTGGGGCTTCCGTCAATTACAGGGATGGGCCTATTCGAACCATTCCCTGTTTCGGCTGACCGGCTCTTTTTTCAATCCGGGGCCTTATTCCGGATATTTGGCGATCACATTACCGGTGGCTCTTGGCATCTTGCTGGAACAGTCCAAACGAAATATGCCCTATTACCTGTCCATGGGATGTATAGGCACAGCGATCGTTGTACTTCCTGCGGGAATGAGCCGATCGGCATGGATAGCGGTGGTCGTTTCTTGCGCCTGGGTATATGCCCTGTACCGCCTTGACAGGAAACAGGCAGCGACCAGACTGAGACAACACAAAAGGTGGTATATCATAGGCGGTATCATAGGCGGCATATTGCTTCTTGGCGGGAGCGCATCACTCTATACATTAAAGAAAGATTCGGCGGACGGAAGGTTTCTGATGTGGAAGATCACGACGAAAGCAATACAAAAACAACCGATTACAGGTACCAGCCTAGGTGGGTTCCCTGCCGCTTACGCTGAAACACAAGCGGAATACATGGCTTCGGGAAAAGCGACTGAACAGGAAAAGTTGGTTGCCGGATGCCCGGAGTACGCATTTAATGAATACTTGCAGATTGGATTAGAACAGGGGTTAGTAGGATTAGCCCTATTTATAGGCTGGCTGGGGCTTCTATTTTATAAAGGAATAAAGAACAAAAGGTATGCTTGTTGCGGGGGATTGATGTCTCTGGCTATATTCGCCTTCTCTTCTTATCCATTGCAATTGCCGGAGTTTTGGGTAGTATTGATATTCCTAGGGGTGATGAGCGTAACACCGAACAAGGATGAGATCCGTGAGAACCAAGCCGAATCAAATGGCCATAGATGGGGCAAACAGATATTTTTTATGGGAATCGCTATCCTTGGAATTGGTTTGTTCTGGATGCAAAAAGATCATTATAAGGCTTATCAAAAATGGAACAAGGCGCAAATGTTTTACAAAAATAAAGCTTACGAAGCGGCCTTGGAGGTATATGAACCTTTGTATCCATTATTGAAGCATAAACCGGAATTCCTTTTCGAGGTCGCTCAATGCCTAAGCAAGACCGGACGATACGAGAAAGCGAATGAATATCTGGAAAGAGCTGTCTTATTAAGCTCCGATCCCATGCTTTATTACGTAATGGCAAAAAACGAACAGTCATTAGGACAATACCGGCAAGCGGAGAAGCACCTGTTACATGCCATTGATATTTTACCGGAACGTATCTATCCGTATTATCTGTTAATGAATCTTTATACGGAACCATCTTATTTTCAACCTGCAAAATTGAAAATGGCGATTGATTCCGTATTAACTAAGAAACCCAAAGTGGAAAGTTCCGCTATTAAAGAAATGAAAGAGAAAGCACGAAGTATGTTAAACAACACATCAATATGAATACAATATCCTTATTTTTATAGCAATTACGACTACATCGTAACAATAAATACTTATATTTGCGAATGATAAATTGTACAAACCGATCAATCATACGAGTATGAAATACTATAAATTGTTGACCTTTACGCTTTTATTCTGTTTAAGCGCATGCGGTGGAGAAAAGAAAGATACAGATGCCACACAGGATTCCGTAGAGACCGTATTGCCGGATGAGGCGAACGAAGTCACGATCATGACATTGAAGCAAACGGAATTTAATCATGAGTTGATAAGCAATGGTAAACTGTCCGCTCGCAAGCTGGTGGACTTACGGTTTGAGTCGGCGGAACCGATCGCCCGCATCTACGTGAAGAACGGAGACCGGGTAAACAAAGGACAGAAAATAGCGGAACTCGCTACTTTCCGGCTCACGAACAAAACAGCGCAAGCCAAAGATGCCCTAGAGAAAGCGAGGCTTGAATTAAAAGACGTATTGATCGGTCAAGGATATATGCTGGAAGACTCAGCGAAAGTCCCGCCTGCGACGCTCAACCTAGCACGGGTAAAAAGTGGATATGATCTGGCGCTCGCCCAATATCAACTTGCCCAATATGAGGAACAGAATGCGACGCTAATCGCGCCTTTCGACGGTATTATCGCAAACCTTTTCGCTAAACAAGAGAACGTGGCGTCTACGACGGACGCATTCTGTACCGTTATCGATCCTCATAGTCTGGAAGCCTCTTTCACCGTATTGGAAAGTGAGTTGCCGCTTATCCAAAACGGAGATAAAGTGGAAGTTACCCCTTTCGCCACCACCAGCTTAAAGACTGAAGGACGTATATCCGAGATCAACCCGCTAGTGGATGAGAACGGGATGGTACAAGTGAAAGCGGCGGTAAACGACAAAGGTAAATTATTCGAAGGCATGAATGTACGGGTTAGCGTACAACGCTCGCTCGGGAAGCAATTGGTCGTACCGAAAACGGCCGTGGTATTACGTTCCGGGAAACAGGTCGTATTTACTTTAGTTGATGGGCACGCTTATTGGAACTACGTGCGCACCGGACTGGAAAACGCGGATAGTTATACCCTTTTGGAAGGATTGAAAGAAGCGGATGTCGTGATTACAAGCGGCAATATTAATCTGGCGCATGAGTCACCGGTCAAGGTAATTAAAAATTGAGAATTGAGAATTGAAAATTAGTTGCGTATGATTCGCTTCCTGCTACAACGTCCGATAGCGGTATTGATGGCTTTTACGGCCTGCTTTATCGTGGGGTTGGTGACTTATTTCACCATACCGGTCTCCTTATTGCCTGATATCGCCATACCAGAGATTACCGTTCAGATATCCGGACAAAATACATCCGCACGGGAATTGGAAAACACCGTCGTGAAGCCGGTCCGTTTGCAATTGATGCAAGTGGCAGGATTACGGGATATCCATAGCGAGACTCGTGATGGAGCGGGTATTATCCGCCTTAGCTTCGACTTTGGCACGAATACGGATCTTGCCTTTATAGAGGTCAATGAGAAAATAGACGCCGCCATGAATTACCTGCCCCGTGAGGTAGAACGTCCACGGGTGGTCAAGGCGAGCGCTACGGACATTCCGGTGTTTTGCCTCAACCTCACACTCAAGACAATTGAAAACGACGAGGCTTTCCTCGATCTTTGCCAATTCGCGGAAACAGTAATCAAACGAAGGATCGAACAGTTGCCGGAAGTCGCAATGGTGGATATCACGGGCATATTAGGACGGCAATTACAGATCGTACCGGATATGAAGCTCTTGGATATGGCTGATATTACGTTAAATGATTTGGAATCAGCCTTGTCTGCCAATAATATAGAGCCGGGAAGCATGACCGTACGGGATGGTTATTATGAGTACAATATCAAATTTTCTACCTTATTACGTACACCGGAAGACGTACAAAATATCTATATCCGTAAGAATGACCGGATCTTCCAGATAAAAGATCTGGCAAAAGTAGCTGTCGTACCGGAAAAAGAAACCGGCTTATCGCTAGCCAACGGGGAAAGGGCCGTTACATTAGCCGTTATCAAGCAAGCGGATGAGAATATGGACAATATGAAAGAGGCGCTTGCCGAGGTTACCGATTATTTCAAGTCTATTTACCCGGATATTGAATTTACGATCACAAGAAACCAGACCGAGTTATTGGATTATACGATCTCCAACCTCAAACAGAATCTATCGTTAGGTTTCTTATTTATCTGCATCGTGGCGATCCTTTTCCTCGGGGACGTAAAAAGCCCGGCGGTAATCGGACTAAGTATGGTAGTCAGTATCATCATTAGTTTCTTGTTCTTCTACCTTTTCAATATGTCCTTAAATATCATCTCCCTATCCGGATTAATTCTGGCATTGGGTATGATGATAGACAGTTCCATCATCGTGACGGAGAATATAGCGCAATACCGGGCAAAAGGAGATAATCTGGAAGAAGCGTGTATAAAAGGGACCACAGAAGTAATCACCCCCATGCTTAGTTCCACATTTACCACGATCGCCGTATTCGTCCCGCTGGTATTTATGAGTGGTATAGCGGGAGCGATTTTCTTCGATCAGGCGTTTGCTGTTACGGTTGGTTTAATGGTCTCTTATTTCACTGGAATCATGTTACTGCCTGTACTTTACAAATTAGTTTACAGCATACCGGAGATCAAGCATTCCTTTTTCAATCTGAAAATAAACAATTTGATCAAGGAGCATACGCTAGACCGATTCTATGACGGAGGGGTTGATTTCATATTCAGGCATAAAACCACTAGCCTACTATTTGTAGCTGTCACTATCCCCCTTTGCGCGATCCTATTCTATATGATCCCCAAAAGCCGGATGCCGGAAATCGATCAGAATGAGTTAATCGCACATGTTGAATGGAATGAGAACATCCATATTGATGAGAATAGAAAGAGAGTCACCGAATTATTTGGTGAGGCCGATCGGTTAGGCGCGCAACACACGGCCTATATCGGACAGCAACAATTCCTGCTAAACCGAGACAGGGAATTATCCATCTCGGAAGTAGAGCTTTATTTCAAGACAGAAGAGACCGATGCTATCGCTCCTTTACAACAAGAAATCTCCGCTTGGGTAAAGCGAAATTACCCGACAGCCGTATTATCGTTCTCTCCGCCGGAGACTGTGTTTGAGAAACTGTTCGTAACCGGTGAGGCCGATATCGTAGCCGAGTTCTATGCCCGTAACAAAGAACAAGCTCCGGATGCCCCTACTTTGCAAAAACTAGAGAAAACACTAGAGAGTAAGACCGGTCTCGCTCCCGTTGGCGTAGCTTTCGAGAATCAATTAAACATATCCATAGACCATCAGAAACTATTACTTTATAATATCTCCTATGAAGAGGTCTACCGGGTACTTAAGACGGCCTTCAAGGAAAATGAAGTCGCTACCTTACGCTCTTATCAACAGTATTTACCGATCACGCTAGCCGGAAACGAGCAAACGGTCGATCATATCCTACATAATACGTTAATCCGTACGCAACCGGACGAAAACCAAAAGACGAATCATGTCCCTCTTAGCGCAGTAACAAAAATTACTCCCGGAGAGGATTTGAAGATACTCACCGCTGGAAAGAACGGGGAATATATTCCTTTTAGCTTCTATCAAGTAGAGAACGCGGAACAGTTAATGGAAAATATTCGGGAGCTCGTCCGCTGCGAATCCAAAGATAAGACGAATTGGGACATCGATTTCTCGGGAAGCTTCTTCTCGAACCAACAAATGCTGAATGAACTGGTCGTCATCTTGTTCATATCCATTCTCTTGATGTACTTTATCTTAGCGGCGCAATTCGAGAGCTTCTTGCAGCCCTTGATCGTCCTGCTGGAAATACCTATAGACGTAGCCGCCTCCTTACTGGTATTATGGATATGCGGGCATACCTTAAACCTGATGAGTGCTATCGGTATCGTGGTAACTTGCGGTATCATCATAAACGACTCTATCTTGAAACTGGACGCGATCAATGAGCTTCGGAAAGAAGGTGTACCCTTGATGGAAGCGATCCATGAGGCGGGTCGTCGCCGTCTGCGCCCGATTATCATGACCTCATTGACAACTATATTCGGTATGGTACCGCTACTATTCACCTTCGATATGGGAAGTGAGTTGCAAAAGCCACTCTCCATTGCCATGATCTCGGCGATGCTGATCGGTACGGCAGTCAGTTTATTTATTATTCCTTTGGTTTATTGGTTTATCTATAGGAGACATGCATTATGAAAAAAAGATACAAGAGGACATTCCTAGTTTTATATGCGTTCTGTTCGCTATTAGCCGGAGGAGTATCGGCCCAATCGCTCATCCTTTCCCTTGAGAAGACGATCTCATTGGCCGCCGATAGCTCGCTGGAGGCTTTTCGTACGAAAAACCTATTCTTGTCCGGCTACTGGGAGTTTCGTAATTACAAAGCGGAGCGACTGCCTAGTCTTACATTGAATATTACACCCGCCGAATATTACCGGGATATCACGAAACGATACGATTCAGAAAAAGACATCGACGAATACCGTAAGCAACAGTCCTTTTATGCGGGAGGAAACTTAAAGATCAAACAGAACTTCGATATGCTGGGTGGTAGTTTCTTCGTGGACACGGATCTGGGGTATATGCGCTATTTCGGCTCGAATACTTATAATCAGTTCACCTCCGTTCCAATCCGTATCGGATACAGCCAAGATTTATTGGGATACAATCCTTTCCGGTGGGAGAAGAAGATAGAGCCTCTAAAATATGAGAAAGTAAAGAAAGAGTTGCTTTATAATATCGAGACCGTCAGCGAGCAAGCCACCACCTACTTTTTCTCTTTAGCCATGGCTCAAGTAGAATATGATATGGCTAAAGAAAATGTAGCGACAACCGATACGTTATACCGTACCGGCCAAGAGCGGCATAAGATCGCGGCTATTAGTCAAGCGGATTTACTAACACTCAAACTGGATGCGATCAATGCCCGCAATACGTTACAAAACGCCGATATAGCCTTGAAGCGAGCCATGTTCAGTCTGGCCTCGTATTTGAATTTCGATAAGAATACGGAGATACGGCTTCGGCTGCCGTCACGCCCCCATGATATGGATATTCCGGTGGATCAAGCATTGACGTTAGCCCGGGAAAATAACCCCAAGTTTCTGGAAGTGCGGCAAGAGGTACTAGAGGCCGAGCAACAAGTAGATAAGACCAAGAAGGAAACCTTATTCAACGCATCCTTAAATGCCAGTATCGGTTTCAATCAAGTAGCGACCCAGTTTAAGGAAGTTTACAAGAATCCGCTGCAGCAGGACTTGGTATCGATATCTATCTCTATTCCCCTTATAGACTGGGGAGTACGGAAGGGTAAATACAATATAGCCAAAAGCAATCTAAATGTTACGCAAATATCCGCACGGCAGACGGAAGTCACTCTGGAGGAAGACGTAATCATGACTGTCGGCGATTTCAATGTACAGCAAAACCTGATCGCCAGTGCCGAAGAGGCTTTGGACATCGCGATCATGGCCTATAACGAGACCAAGCAACGTTTCATGATCGGCAAAGCGGATATCAATAGCCTTACGCTCTCCTTGAACCGACAGCAGGAAGCGCAACGTAATTATATCACGGCCTTGCAAAATTATTGGTTGAGCTATTACAAAATACGTAAGCTCACCTTACATGATTTCGAGACAGGCATCTCATTAGCCAACGAATTTGATTACGAGCATGGGTTCTAAGCCGAACATATCATCCTTTACGATCATCGTCACCTTCCTCTGTATCGCATTGGCGGGGATCGCCTTCGTGCCTTTATTGCCGATCAAGCTATCTCCCTCCCGTACGCTGCCGAAATTAAGTATCAGCTATAATATGCCCTCCAACTCAGCGAGGGTTATCGAGATGGAGGTAACCTCCCGGTTGGAAGCGATGCTTGCCCGTATCAAAGGAATCAAAGAGATCTCCTCGACCTCGGGAAACGGATGGGGAAGGATTACCTTAGAACTAGATAAACATACGAATATAGACGCCGCACGTTTCGAGGCATCAACCATTGTAAGGCAGACGTGGCCGGACCTTCCGGAGGAATTAAGTTATCCGATTTTAGAGATGAGCCGTCCGGACGACAAGGAATCACGCCCGTTCATGAGTTATACCTTGAACGCTTCCGCTACCCCGATATTCATCCAGCGATTCGCCGAGGATCAGATAAAGCCCCGGCTTAGCAGCGTGCAAGGTATTTATCGTATCGATGTTAGCGGGGCAACCCCTATGGAATGGCGCTTGGAATACGATAGCCGCCAGCTACGGGATCTGGGGATCACGATAGAGGATATCCAATCGGCGATCAGCCAATATTACAAAAAAGAGTTCCTTGGAACCGCTAATATGGGACAAGGAGATACCGGCAAGGAATGGATTCGTCTGGCGTTAATGCCGGAAAAGATCACGAATGGGTTCGAACCATCGCATATCACCGTCGCAAACAAAGATGGTAGCTTAATCCGGCTGGATCAATTGATAAAGGTAACCCGGCAAGAAGAGGCCCCGCAAAGTTACTACCGGATCAATGGTTTAAACTCTATTTACCTGTCTATCCGTGCGGAAGAGACTGCCAACCAGTTGCAATTAGCCAAGAAAGTGAAGGAAGAAATGGAGCATATCCGCACCCTGCTTCCTCCCGGTTACGAGATCCATACCAGTTACGACGCTACCGAATTTATCCAAGAAGAATTGGATAAAATCTACGTCCGTACAGGCTTGACCATCTTGATCCTCTTGCTCTTCGTTCTGCTGATTACCCGGAATGTACATTATCTATTCTTGATCATCATCAGTTTAAGTATCAACCTGTGTATAGCCGTTATCCTTTATTATTTATTAGGGTTGGAGATGCAATTGTACTCGCTGGCGGGTATCACGATCTCTCTCAGCTTGGTGATCGATAATACGATCGTGATGACTGATCACATCCGGCACCATCATGACCGGAAAGCTTTCTTGTCTATTCTGGCGGCAACTTTGACGACTATGGGTGCCCTCGTGATTATCTTCTTCTTGGATGAGAAGATACGGTTGAATTTACAAGATTTCGCCGCTGTCGTGATCATTAATCTGGCCGTATCTTTGTTCATCGCGTTATTCTTGGTTCCGGCATTGATCGATAAGATGAATTTGCACCCGAAGAAAGCCGCTTCTTCTTCCCCAAAAGCTCGAAGTCATTGGAAACAACATCCGGTGGTCCGTCCGATACGGTCGTTCATACACCGTTTCCCAGTCTATTTCTCTCATTATTACCGGGCGCAGATCCGTTTCCTTTGCAATTGGAAAAAGCTGGCTTGCCTTATTCTAGTACTGGCTTTCGGACTACCGATATTTTTATTGCCGGAGAAGATCGAGCCGGAAGAGAAGGATCTATCCGCAAGGGACTCTTTGTGGATCGCCCGCTACAATGAATTCGCAGCGAAAGATATTTGGAAGGAAACGATAAAACCTATCGTCGATAAGAGTTTGGGAGGAACCTTGCGGCTATTTGTCCAAAAGGTATACGAGGGAAGTTATTTTACCCGGAATGAAGAAACGGTATTAAGTATCAGCGCTTCCATGCCAAACGGTACGACCCTTGATCAAATGAACCACTTGATCAACCGAATGGAGGCTTACTTGAGTACCTATAAGGAAATACGGCAGTTCCAGACCAGTATCTATAACGCACGTCAAGCCAGTATCAACGTCTATTTCACCCGTGAGAACGAGCGAAGTGGTTTCCCCTACACCTTGAAAAGCAGGGTGATTAGCAAAGCGTTGGAATTAGGTGGTGGAAGTTGGGGCGTATGGGGACTTATGGACCAAGGTTTCAGCAATGATGTCCGTGAGAACGCAGGTTCTTTCCGGATCGAGATGTACGGATATAATTATGACGAGCTATACGAATGGGCGGAGAAACTGCGGGAGAAATTGCTTACGTATCGCCGTATCAAGGAAGTATTGATCAATTCCGAGTTTTCTTGGTGGAAGGATGATTATCAGGAATTCTACTTCAACTTGAATAAATCCCGTATGGCGCAAGCGGATATATTGCCTATCGATTTATTCGCGTCTATCCGGCCTGTTTTCGGTAAAGATATCTACGCAGGTACCATCGTCGTTGATAACGAGACGGAAAAGCTAAAACTTTCTTCCCGCCAATCAAAGGAGTTCGATATATGGAGTATGCAATATGTACCTCAAACCATCCGTGATAAATCCTATAAGTTGTCCGAACTCGCTATCGTCGAGAAAAGCCAGACCCCTCAACAGATAGCGAAAGTAAACCAGCAATACAGGCTCTGCCTGCAATATGAATATATCGGAGCTTCCTCACAAGGCGAGAAGATACAGAAAAGGGAACTTAGAGAGTTTAACAAGATCCTGCCTATGGGGTATACGGCTAAAGCGGAAAAGAACTATTGGTCATGGGATCAGAAAGATAATAAACAATATGCGTTATTATTCTTGATCATCGTTATTATTTTCTTTACGACCAGTATCTTGTTTAATTCCTTGAAACAACCGCTGGCGGTCATTTTTGTCATACCGATCTCTTATATCGGGGTATTCCTGACCTTCTATTGGTTCAAACTGAACTTCGACCAAGGTGGATTCGCCTCCTTCGTTTTATTATGCGGTATCACGGTAAACGCCAGTATCTATATCTTAAACGAATATAACCAAATTCGGGAACGGATACCCGCTATTTCCCCAATCCGTGCTTATCTAAAGGCATGGAACGCCAAGATCACGCCGATTTTCCTAACCGTTATATCGACCATACTCGGATTTATCCCGTTCATGCTAGGCACCGATAAAGAAGCCTTTTGGTTCCCGCTCGCCGCCGGAACGATAGGCGGCCTTATCATGTCTATCCTAGGCATCTTCTTTTATTTACCGATATTTACGCTGAAAAAAGAACGGCATTAAACAGGAATACTTATCTTTAACGGATAAATCGTTAATCAAATTCATTAAACTTATGAGACACATAAATTATTTAGTATTGCTTCTAGTAGCTTGTTGCGTAGGTGCTTGCAGTTCCCCGAAAAATGATACGAAAGATGCTTATCCGATGTTCTGGACTTGGTTGGATTACCAGCCCGGAATGAATTTCGACTCCATCTGTACGATCATGAATGAGGCGGGGATAGACGGTGTCATGCTAAACGCCCCTACTCCGGATGATTATCGGGTCGCTATTCCCATCGCCCAGAAACATGGGATAGAGGTCTACGCTTGGCTATGGACAATGAATCCGGAACATGACCGGGACGCTATCTTAAAAGAACATCCCGAATGGTTCAGCGTAAACCACAATGGACAAAGCTTGGCCGATACGACCGCTTACGTGGATTACTACAAATTTATGTGCCCCGCCTTACCCGAGGTACGGGAGTTTATCAAGAAGAAAATAGAGGCTTACTGCGAGGTAGAGGGTTTGAACGGTATCGCTATCGATTACAACCGTTTCGTGGACGTTATCCTGCCGACTACCCTTTGGCCGAAATACGGTATCGTGCAAGATCAAGAATATCCGCAATGGGATTTTGGCTATCACCCGGCTATGATCGAGAAGTTCAAGGCCGCTTACGGATATGATCCAAGGGAACAAGAAGATCCCTCGCAAGACGAGAAATGGCTTCAATTCCGTTGTGACCAGATTACCGAGGTAGCCAATATGATCGCCGACGTGGTTCACTCCTATGGAAAGAAAATGGCAGCCTCCCCTTTCCCAACCCCCAAGATGGCGTCCAAAATGGTTCGTCAAGACTGGGGTAAATGGAATCTGGACATTGTCTTCCCCATGGTATACCATAACTTCTACACGGAAGATATTAGTTTTATCTCAGACTGTATGATAGAGGATGTCCGGGATAAGAACCCGAAAACTACGCTTTACTGCGGCTTAATGGTTTCAGACGATATGCAAGCCAGCATGGACGCCGCGCTAAATCATGGGGCGGAAGGAATCTCTATCTTTACCGTATCCGCTTTACGCACTCCGGAAAGCCGTGCGATGTTCAAGGCTTACGCGGATAGTGTTCGTGCGGTTCGTGCCGAGAACAATGGGGTGAATCCGGCTTTATCCAAGAGTACCAAAGTAACGAATCCTTTCGAGAACATGGATATCTTGAATAGGATAAACGCAAAGATCAAGGAGCTCGCCAACGTGCCTATTCCGAATATCGCCGATTATAAATTGGTGAAAGAGCAAGGTGCCACGAAATACTACGAGGTGAAAGAACTGAACACCGGTAAGACTTTCTGCGTAGATTTCTACTTCTACGGAGGTATTCTTTCCGGGTGGAATGTAACGGTTAAATAAGTACTTGATAATAGCTATTTTTTATGCGGCCTACCTCGTAAATTCATGAGGTAGGCCGCATGCGTAAACACCCCTATTCCAGAACGCCGAAACAAACAATACCCCGAACGGTTTTCCCTTCTTTTGTTATCCCCTCGACAGTCACCGTATATTCTCCCGGCAAATCGGATGTGTAAAAAGGAAGAGTCAATACCGAGTTGCCTCCGGTTTGTACATTCGGCATCCATAACAAAGTATGCCGGTAATCCGGAATACGGCTTTCACGAGAAATCTCATCCGGGTAAGAGGGAGCGTAGAACAAACGGCGGCGCTGTGTACCCTCATAATCAAATAGCTGAGTAGACGCACCGACTTTCAGCGTAGGATAATCGTTCTTATAAGTATGGAAAGCCAAGATCCCCTCAAAAACCTGCCCCCCAAAACTATATCGATTCCTGTACACCTCCAGACGACGGATCAAAGCCGGATTATAGTTATAAATCAATTCATGATCCATGATAGGAATACCATCCAGCAGCACCAGCGGGCTATTCAGAGATACCGTTTGGTTGGAAAGATCCTCTAGCAAGACGAAAAGCGAACGTTTCCCATTCGTATTCCGGAAAGAGACGGATTCCACAAATTCAAAGACCGTTTCTCCCATCGTAGGGAAACGGGTATATTCATCCAGTAAATAAGTCTTATACGGTTTCCATTGGAAATACGCACGAACCGGTTCTACATGTCCCAAGGAATCCGCCGTAAACGTACGGGTAACTTGCAGACCGATATTACGTTGCGTTAATCCTTCATCCCAAGCGGGATTCATCCTGAATCGCAGCATTCTCGAGGCAGGATGAAGAGCGAAAGGGGATTGGATATCTATTCGATAAGCCTCTGTCCCTTTTGAATCGGTAGTAGTGGCTAGCTCATGCGTACCCGTGATCCTCGAGGTATAAAACAGCACGGATTCCTTATCCTCCTGCTGCTGACCGCCAAACAATCGGATCTCATCACCTACAAACCCGAGTAATGGAGAAACACTCGTTTGCGCTAACGCTTCCCCAGTCCTGATATTCACAATTTTGCCCCGGATCAAATGGCCTTCATACTCCGGAAGATAATCGTCCGTAAAAATTGTTTGGTTTAGAGAAGGTAACATAGCCTGCCATTGACAAATAGAATGATCGTCGGGCACCGGAATAAATTCTTTGCCGGCAATAGAGATTCCCAACGTATACACATCAGCAGGTAGACCCTGAATCCGGATATGACCTTGTTCCCTTCGTGAAAAAGAAGCTTTATCCATAGTCAGTTGAAGCGTATTACCGGATATATCCGGAGAAGTAGCTTTTATAAGGGTGTCTGTGGGAATAGTCTCGTCTTTCCGGAAGGTATTCACTACACCGATCGTTTTCCGGAAAAAGACTGTATCGCCCTCATTCCGCATATAACGGGTATAAGCGACCAAGCGATAATAGCCAGTAGGCAAAAGGGCGGGAAGTTCCAGCCATCCTTCCCCGATCCCCTCCTTGATCTCTATTTTCGCTTGTACCAAGGCTGTCGATTCATCGAGCAACTCCACATATCCCACTTTACTGAATGAAACGGGGATACCTGTCGCATCGGTCACGCAAAGCTTCAGCCAAAGCAACTCGCCTGCCAGATAGACCTGTTTATCTGTTTGCACGTAAATACGCTCCCGGAAATCGTTCGCCGCCAATAAATCACCATGTCCCAGAAACAGCAGTGTCAAGATCAATGATAGTATCGAATATTTCATGGTTCAAGCCTTTAGAATTTAATATTATAAGAAATATACGGAATGGGAGCTCCGAAAATCGCCAGTTTATAGCCCTTCAAGCGGCCTTCCTCTGCAACATAATAGACGGAGTAAGCGTTATCCCGTCCGGTCACGTTATAAATTCCCAGCGAGACAGTGCTATGCGTAAGTAAAGTCAGATGATGGCTCGGCTCTATATTGATAGAAAGATCCATCCGGAAATAATCAGGAATCCGGTATTGGTTCCTGTCGGAGAAATAGACGAACTCCCCTCCCGCAAAATTATATTTGCTGACCGGAATGGAAACCGGGCGGCCGGTACTATAGTCACAATTCACCGATACGCTGAACCGTTGGGTGAATTTATAATTACCCACGAACTTCAAGTCGTGTGGCTTGTCGTAATCCGCCGGATACCACTCGCCCCGGTTGACCGGCTTTTTGATACGAGCGTCCTCCTGTCGGAGCTGGGTACGGGAATAGGTATAACTCACCCAACCGTTCAACTTCCCATTCGGCTTGCGTATCATAAACTCCACACCGTAGGCCCGTCCTTTCGTATTGACCACATCTGTCTCGATATGATGATTCATGATCAAGTTCGCCCCGTTACGGTAATCCAAATAATTATCCATGGTTTTATAATAGCCCTCCACAGAAGTTTCCAGTCCGGCCCTAATGAAATTCTTATAAAGCCCGACAGCCACCTGCGAACCGGTTTGCGGCTTGATATTCGCGTCGCTAAGTTTCCAAGTATCCGTGGGAGACATGATCGTGGTATTGGATAGCTTATGGATATTCTGCCGCATCGTATTATAACCGGCCTTGATAGAGAATCCGTCCGTGAACTCATAGCGGGCGGAGATCCTGAACTCCGGCCCTTGGTAAGTCTTATAAACTCCACTCCCTTCCTCTTTCGTATCTATCACGGCAGAAGGAGACGGCATCTTATCCGGTTCATACAAATTATAAGTTCTAGGCCCCATTACATTATACATACTATAACGGATTCCAGCGTCTATCGATAAGGTAGGAGTTATATCCCAACGATCGCCCACGTAAATAGCCGATTCCAGCGCTTTCTCGGACTGCATCCGGTCGTCCAGCACCAATGAAGCCTCGCCTTTCCCCAGATATTCCCCGGGATTCAAGTTATAATACAAGGAACTCAATCCAAACCCGATCGTATGATGATCATGCGCCTGCCAACTAAAATCAGCCTTGCCGTAAAACTGGTCGATACCGAAAATCAGCGTATAAGCGGTCGCCGGGTTATCCGTGTTCTCGGTCCGATTGTTATAATGATCATATCCGGCGATAAATGTCCCGGTGAGATTCGGATGGAAAGCATGCGTCCATTTCAGCGAGGCACTGGCATTCTGGTAAGCGTATCGTTCCTCCTCATCGAAATGAAAACGGTCGTGGCTGAAATATCCGGTCAACGTCAAACTATTATTCACATCAAAACGATGATCGATCGAGGCGTTCAAGTCGTAAAAACCAGCGTTACCGTCCTTATATCCGCTCTTCTCCGGCAATAGATTCAAGAGCCAGTCCGAATACGTGGTACGGGCACCGACAATATACGAGGTCTTCTTATTGAAAAGCGGCCCCTCTAGCGTAAGACTGCTGGTCAGCAAGCCGAGACTGGCCGAACCTTGGAATTTCTCCTTACTTCCTTCCCGGGAATTGATATCCAACACGGAGGAGATACGACCACCAAATTTGGCGGGGATACTGCTTTTATATAATTCCATATCTTTCACCATATCGGAATTAAAGATAGAGAAAAGCCCGAACAGGTGCGTAGGATTATAAACCGTCCCGCCATTAAACAAGATCAGGTTCTGATCCGTGGCTCCTCCCCGTACATTGAATCCGCTGGATACCTCGCCCACCGACTTGACTCCCGGCAAGGCCATGACCACTTTCAAGATATCCAACTCACCGAAAGCCGTCGGGATATTCTTGATCTCTTTCATTTTCAAACGAGTCACGCCCAAAGCCGTACTCCGCACGTTCTCCACGATATTCGCCGAAACGGAGACCTCGCTCAAGGCATATACCTGTTCTTCCAACTCGATATCCAATTTACCGGAGGTATAAAGCATAACTTGTCGTTTGGTATCCTTTAAGCCGATGGAGCGGATACGCAAATCCCGGCGTCCGGCGGGAAGCCGGATCGAATAATGACCGTTGGTGTCGCTCGTCACACCGATGGCCGGATCATTGGCCTGCAAGGAGACATCCTTCAGCGGCTCGCCCGTCTTAAAATTCGTGATCGTACCGGTCAAGGTCACCCATTCCTCCACCGGTCCGCTCGGGGAACCTACCTCGTACACCTTATTTTCGGAAGAGGCCCGTTGCTCACGCCGCAAAGAGAGAGAGGAAACTGCATCTTCCACCTCACGAACCACGATGGCGTTAAAATATCCTTCTGGCAAAGAGGCGGTCAGTTCTTCTTCGCTCGTGACGATCAAGTCATTCGAATACCTCGTCACAAACAATGAGGCAGAACGCAAAGCATCCCGCAAGACTCGCTCCGGTTCCGCGTCCCTCACTTCCACCGTAACCGTCAGCGAATCCAGCACCGCCGGATCGCCCAATACACGGAGACCCGTTTGCCCCTCGATCGCCTCGATCAATTCCATAGCCGGACGTCCGTCCAACCGAATGGTTACCCGTCGTCCGGCAAAAGTCGCTACCGTGACAAATAACAGGATCACCCAGATATACTTTCGTTTTTTCATCAGCGTAGATTTAAGGTTTCACAATATTCCACCACCTCGATCAGCGAGCGTTCCCGTTCATCTCCAAACGAGAGCCTTCGCTCTTTTATATATCGCTTCAGCTCATTCTTATTTTCCTTGAATAAATTGAAAAGCGAGCGTTTACCACTTACAGGGTAATATACCCCGTCCCTACATATATAATAAGATATCTTTTCGACGAACCGGTCTGTCAGGGTCAGCTCTTCCATGCGCCGCTCCAATCCCTTTGTCGATCTTTTCCAAAGGGAATATTTCCCGGCATATAACCGAACATAAAAACCTTCGGGGTAATTCCTTTTCTCCCCTTTCGGTTCCATATAATACAAATCATAGCCGGGAAGACGTACAAACTGAATCCGTTCCGAGGGAACGATCACATGCAACCGTCTATCCGGCGAGAGCACGATCAGCTTTTCCAGATACACGTTCAAACGCATCTCCACCCCGGGATATACGATCCCATCGAATGCCAACGTTCCCTTTCGGTAATCCTTCGTATCCAAATAAGGATGCCCTTCCAACCGGTTCAGGTACAGAGGCTCCAACTCCCCGGCATAGATCAAGGCTTGATTACCGGCTTTCTCCACATAACGTCCTTCCTTACCGTCTACCGGTAAACTCTCCGACACAGCCAGTTCCTGCGCCGATACTTGCCACCCGCAAAGGAGGCAAAGCATATAAAAGATGGTTTTTCCTGTTCGCATGATCGGGTTCCTATTTTAAATTAATAATGATCGTTCGGCCACCAAGACGGCCGGTCCTTCGTGGCCTTCCCCTGACGGCAATCCACGCATCGAGGATAAGTCTTCGAATCCGGATATTGATACCAAGCCAAACCTCCCATAGGAAAGTCCTTTGGATAGATCTCGCATGGGATAATCTTATCCGGGACATATAGATCATCCTCATACGAGAGATACATTCCCTTCCGTGTCGAACTAGTCACCTCAACATACCCTATCACCAATTCATCTGGATCGGATATATTAAAAATATTTCCATTATCACCAGCCGACATGACCGGGCTAAAGATACTGCCGGTGCGCTCGATCTCCTCTTGCAACATCTTGAAATAATCATACGCCTCCTTACGGATCTGCATCTGCGAGATCTCCACATGATACAAGATAGACAATCGCTCGTCTGCCGCAGAGATCTCGAATAGCTTGTGTTCCGCCAGCCGATTCTCAGCCAGCTTTTCGGTGGTGCCTATCAGCAATATCTTCGAGGAATCCTTTACCCAACAATGATAGAGATTGTCGGGTGTATAAGGATTATGCCAAATAATATTACCGAATCCTTCTTCTCTAGCATTAGCGTACAATGGAGATTGAACCTCCCAGTTCTCCTTATAGCTCCAACGATAATAGGGAGGACTATCCTTCCCGGCATGGCTGGAGACATGAATGGTCACCGGCTCCTCACGACCTCTTTTCTGATAACTAAGGCTATCTATCTCCGGAGTGAACAAGGGCTTCAAGAAAGTAGACTGGTACTGTTTATTGTCTACCGCAAGGTTCAAGCGATACGCTAAATTAAAATCGAATTCTCCATTCTGTATCTTGTAAACACCCTTCTCATCTTGCCTAGCCTCAAACAATACCCCATCACTCCGCTCTATATTCAGCACGGCATCCGAGATCGCGTCATTATCACGCAAGTCTCCCGTAATACTTATACTCCGGTTCAACCGGAACACGGATTCTCCCGAGGTGATCATTCCATCCACCACTAAGATTCCCTGTACACCCTCCACTTCGGGAGCGAAGTCGGTGATGCAACCGATAAGAACTGGCAAAAAGAACAAACAAAGAAAAAGTTTTTTCATATCAACCAAACATTAAGCTGTACGAACAAATATATTCCGACCTTTATCCAATGCTAACGAAAGGGTGAGCTTCGTTTCTGAAGCCCACCTCTCGAACATCAACGAAACATATAGCTAGTATAAATACCAGAAATAAGACAAGGTATCGTATAAACTACCATTTAGATAGACCTTGCATTCCAATTCTACACGAGAACTGATCTGTGTGTTAAAGTTGACACTCACATCCCCTCTACGTGCATTTGTAGGCCACATATTCGCAGAAGTAGTAGCTCCACCGGGAGTTATAGTCCACTCATATGTGTAATTACCGATTGGGAGTAGAGGTAAATCCGCAGAAGTGCCAGGTCGTACCACTTGAGCCACCGCTTCTTTATGCCCCGGAGTTTCATAGAAATTTGACAAATAAATCATAAGAGTCTCACTCCCAGTAACTGCTCCTTCTACAGGCTCAGATTCATTAACTTCACCGAGAATCGGATTAGCCATCGCATTGCTAGCAAGCAACATAAACATCACAAACAAAAAAGATTTAATCGTCTTCATGGTCTTAAAATTTAAATTCTCCAGAAATAAAATTCATAATACAAGGCCATTATCATATACCAAACTCACCATACAGCCTACCGGACCGCAACTGAAGCAGTACATAAAACAATCACCTTTAACGAGAATACCCAACAAAATAGATATCGTCTATCCAATTCCGCCAGTCTGACCGAATCTACGCCGAACCTACAAAATGATCGCATCCATGAGATCATTCGTATCTAGGTTATCCAACGAAAGCGAGATTACCTCTCACCCATCATTGTTACGCACCGGCTCCACATCCCAATCAAGATTGAGCCTCCTATTCAAATGTTCATAATTAAAAACCCTATAGTAATTAGGCTCCTTACTGGACTGGCCTTCATCACCATAGAAACTGGAAAGAAAAAAAGCAGGTCTTATTAACAGTTTATCAAATACATCCAAGATGTATTTTCACAAATGTATACAAAATATTTCTTATCGTCCTAATCTTTTATCAAGAATATTCACATATAAATAAAATAAACGCATCACGGCACTTATCCAACAAATATTGAGGCCCAACCAGACAATTAAACCGTAAATTCCGTATCTGTCTTCATTTTATATTTACATTCGCGGGAGAACAATCATTTAATCCGGAAATACCACGATAACAAACTATTTATACATAAAAATATGGAAGAAAAACTTGACAACGCTACAATCCCCAACCAATATACCCTATGCCTAGACCGGCAATGCCCCAAAGCCTCTACTTGCCTTAGGCAACTGGCGGAGCGAAGTATGCCCGACGAGACGGCCTATTGGCAGATCATCAGCCCGAGACACCTCGCCTCATTGAAGGGAACTTGCCCTTATTACCGTCCGAACAAGAAAGTACGCTATGCCGCGGGATTCGTAAGCCTATTGGAGAGCTTGCCGCACAAACAGATGCTCTCCGTTATCCCGGGACTCATGAGGCACTTCAGCCGGCGTACTTACTACCGTGTCCGCAAGGGAGAAAGGCCGCTTTCACCCTCCGAACAACAGGTCGTATTGAATGCGCTTAAACGCTGTGGGGTGAAGGAACCAAAAGACTTCGACGCTTATTTCGAAGAGTACGACTGGTAAACCAAGGAAGAGAGGCTTGTGCCACTACCCATGTTACGAACGTGCCATCACCGTGGCATGCGTGTGCCATCGCAGTGGCACGCCTTTGCCATCGAGGTGGCACGGGCGTGCCAGCATGGTGGCACAACTGTGCCAATAGCATGGCACATCATTGGCACCACAAAGTACTATTAATAAAGCAATTGGATTGATATCACGGAGTCACCTCCCAGCATTTCCATCCTTTGTTGGCACAGATATATACAATGTAGGAACGGACATGGTAGTACGGGAACTTCTCCTTGGTATCCTTGGCGTAGGCGAGTACTTGCGCCACGTCCTCGGGACGGGGATCGCTGAGCGCCAGCATGCGCTCCGCCTCCTTCACCTTGAAATACTTGAATTCCACCAACCGGTCATCCTTGTAATAGTCCGTACCGGGGATACCGGTCATCTCGAAATCCGAACGGCCCGCCGAATTGTTCTGCTCGATGGCGAACGTATAGTAGCTGCTCAGGTAACGGGAACAAAGCTCGAAGAAGGAGCAACGGATGAAATTCTCGTTGATCCTGTCGAACACCTGCGCCGGGAACTGCCCGAGGTATTGCTCGAAGTAGTTTTGTACCAGCGGCTCGAAACGACGCTCTTCCGTGAAACGCTCGTAAGTAGGCACATAGCGTTGGGCGTTTCCCTCTATATGATTCATCTCGTTGTAATAGTCCATGTAGATGCTGCGCATCGTAAGGTTGGGTAGCACCATGCGGTAATTATTCCGCAGCGTGGTCATACCCAGATAAAAGAGGCTGACCGGATAGAAGTTCTTGTCGAAGAATTTCCTCTTGTTGAACTTGCTCGACAGGTCGGAAACGTTATAGGATAACTCGTCGTCAATCACCAACGCATCCAGCATCTCCTTGGAGTTCTCTTGCGAGAGGGTCAAGCGACGGATCCAACCGATATCCGTACGCAGGTTCTCATCCACCAGCTCACTCGGGATCATACCATCCATCGTGGCGAAGTTCTTAAAGAAATAGGTCAAGATCGTGGAATTGAATAAAGGCTCCGCGCCAGGACGGAAACGATAGCCGTCGTAGTTGTTCACGATCAGTTGCCAAAGTTCCTCAAAAGAGTCCTGCCCCGTGCCGTATTTGTCAAGGACATAACGAAGATAAGCGCTCGCTTCCTCATACGTAAAACCAAGCATATCCAGAAACCTCGGATGCAAGGTCAGGATCTCCGCTATATTATATCCGCTTGTCAAATCGTCCATCGTGACGGGAAGAACCCCCGTGCAGAAACATGTACGGATACTACCTTCGCCGATACCCGCTTTGATCACCTTGAAGAAAGTGCGCAGGAAACTATCCTTCGTGGTTACCTGCTCATAGAGCGGATCCTTGTAGGCCGTCAACAACTGATTGGTGAAATTATCGTACTCATCGATCAACACATACACTTTAGGCAGTCCATGCTCACGGGCGTACCCCAAAGCTTCCTCAAGCATCTTGGAGGCCTCTTTCTTGCTGGAGAACTGAAAATCCTTAAACAAGTCCCGGTTATGCGTTACCATGATCTCCACGGGAGAACGATTCAGATCGTTGAAATTCCGCTCCAACCCTTCCATGTCATCGGCCATCACCATCTTGGAAAAATCATAGCGCACGATCATATAACGATTATGCTCCTCCGTCGGGTGCTCCCCGATCCAAGTCCCGCCGAACAGTTCCTCGAACCGGTCGGCCTTGGTACGGTCGTAGTAACAGGCCAAGGTAGAGATAAACAGGCTTTTCCCGAAACGACGGGGACGCAAGAAGACTGGAGCCTTATAGTCTTCCAAGCCCGGAATGAAATCGGTCTTGTCCACATAGTAGAAATTGCGTTCCCGCATCTCTACAAAATCCGCTACCGCATAAGGAATCGTTATTCGTGCCATAAGCTTTCTTTTTTCTGATACAATACTACAAATTTAAGAAAATAACTTGTTCTTTCAAACAAAAGCCCTATCTTTGCCGAAATTTTGAAGAGAGAGCAGATGACAAACAAGACACATAAGGATAATCCGAAGTTCTATTCCGGTTATATGTCGGAGGTTGAGGCTCTTTTCTCTATTTTACGGGATTATAATTTGGTTATATAAGATGCGTTGGTTACTTTTACTAACGCATTTTTTTTGTGTCCATCGGTCCGGTGATATAATATAAAGGTATAATATTCTAAAATCATTATAATAAACAAAACAACCCAAATTACTATGTCGAAAAGTGATATCAAAAAGGTGATTGTTCTGGGCTCGGGTGCCCTGAAGATCGGACAGGCCGGGGAGTTTGACTACTCTGGTTCGCAAGCGTTAAAGGCTCTGAAAGAAGAAGGGATCAGTACCGTATTGCTAAATCCGAATATCGCGACTATCCAAACATCCGAGGGAGTAGCCGATAAGGTATATTTCTTGCCTATCACTCCTTACTTCGTGGAGGAAGTTATCAAAAAAGAACAACCGGACGGAATCCTATTGGCGTTTGGCGGGCAGACCGCTTTGAACTGCGGTACTCAACTTTACACCAGCGGTACGTTGGCTAAATATGGCGTGAAAGTATTGGGTACATCCGTTGAGGCTATCATGTACACCGAGGACCGTGACCTATTTGTTAAGAAACTGAACGAGATAGAAGTGAAGACCCCGATCAGCCAAGCCGTAGAAAGCATGGACGACGCCGTGGCTGCCGCTTATAAGATCGGTTTCCCCGTAATGATCCGTTCCGCTTACGCATTAGGTGGTATGGGCAGTGGTATCTGCAAGGACGAGGCCGAGCTTCGCACCTTGGCGGAAAGCGCTTTCGCTTACTCATCCCAGATCTTGGTCGAGGAATCTTTGAAGGGTTGGAAAGAGATCGAGTTCGAGGTGATCCGCGACAAGAACGACCATTGCTTCACGGTAGTGAGCATGGAGAACGTAGACCCGCTAGGCGTACACACCGGCGAGAGTATCGTAGTAGCTCCGACTTGCTCCTTGACCGAGAAAGAATTAGATTTATTGAAAGAACTTTCTACCAAGACGATCCGCCACTTAGGTATCGTGGGTGAATGTAATATCCAATACGCTTTCAACTCCGAGACTTGCGATTACCGTGTGATCGAGGTGAACGCTCGCTTGAGCCGTTCTTCCGCCTTGGCATCCAAGGCCAGCGGTTATCCATTGGCTTTCGTCGCCGCTAAGTTGGCGTTGGGCTACGGATTGGACGAGATCGGCGAGATGGGTACTCCGAACTCCGCGTACAAAGCGCCGGAGGTAGATTATATGATCGTGAAGATCCCGCGTTGGGACTTGACGAAGTTCGTGGGTGTCAGCCGCCAGATCGGTTCCAGCATGAAATCCGTCGGCGAGATCATGTCGATCGGTAAGAGCTTCGAGGAAATCATGCAGAAAGGTCTTCGTATGATCGGACAAGGAATGCATGGTTTCGTAGGTAACAACGATATCCATTTCGATAACTTGGACGAGGAGTTGGCGAACCCTACCGACTTGCGTATCTTCGCCGTGGCGCAAGCCTTGGAACAGGGATATAGCGTAGACAAGATACATGAGTTGTCAAAGATCACACGCTGGTTCTTGGAGGGCTTGAAGAATATCGTGGATTACGCCAACGTATTGAAAGGTTACAACAAGATCGAGGATCTTCCGGAAGATGTATTGAAAGAGGCGAAACGCCTTGGTTTCTCAGACTTCCAGATCGCTCGTTACGTAGAGAACCCGGAAGGAAATATGGAGAAAGAGAATATCCGCGTACGTAACTTGCGTAAAAAAATGGGCATTCTCCCTACCGTGAAACGTATCAACACGATCGCTTCCGAACATCCGGAATTGACCAACTATCTATATATGACTTACGACGGCACGCCGCACGATATCACCTACTACCCGAATGAGAAGAGCGTGATTATCTTGGGGTCCGGAGCTTACCGTATCGGCTCGTCCGTTGAGTTCGACTGGTGTTCGGTGAATGCCGCCCAGACCGCTCGTAAGCTAGGTTATAAATCGATCATGATCAACTATAACCCGGAGACCGTATCTACCGACTACGATATGTGCGACCGTCTGTACTTCGACGAGCTTTCATTCGAGCGCGTGCTAGACGTGATCGATCTGGAATTGCCGAAGGGCGTGATCGTCTCCGTAGGTGGACAGATCCCGAACAACTTGGCGATGAAACTGTACCGCCAGAATGTTCCGGTATTAGGTACTTCCCCGCTATCGATCGACCGTGCCGAGAACCGTCATAAATTCTCCGCGATGTTGGATTCGCTAGGTATCGACCAACCTCGTTGGGCAGAGCTTACCAGCATGGAAGAGATCGACGCATTTATCGAGAAAGTAGGTTTCCCGATCTTGATCCGTCCGTCTTACGTATTGTCCGGAGCGGCGATGAACGTTTGCCACACGAAAGAGCAGATGATCGAGTTCTTGGATTTGGCCGCTAAGGTTTCCAAGGAATATCCGGTGGTCGTATCCGAGTTCATGCAAGGAACGAAAGAGATCGAGTTCGACGCTGTCGCTATGAATGGCGAGGTGGTTGAGTACGCGATCTCCGAGCATATCGAGTTCGCCGGTGTTCACTCCGGTGACGCTACCTTGGTGTTCCCAGCTCAGAAGATTTACTTCGAGACAGCCCGCCGCATCAAGAAAGTAAGCAAGATGATCGCAAAGGAGTTAAATATCAGCGGTCCGTTCAATATCCAATTCTTGGCGAAGAATAACTTCGTGAAAGTAATCGAATGTAACTTACGTGCCTCACGTAGTTTCCCGTTTGTATCTAAAGTATTGAAACGCAACTTTATCGAGACGGCTACCCGCATCATGCTGGACGCTCCGTATACGAAACCGGATAAGAGCGCATTCGATATCGACTGGATCGGAATCAAGGCTTCCCAGTTCTCATTCGCCCGTTTGCACAAGGCAGACCCTGTATTAGGTGTGGACATGAGCTCCACCGGCGAGGTAGGTTGTATCGGCGACGATTTCAACGAGGCTTTGCTTTCCGCCATGATCGCCGTAGGCAACAGTATTCCTAAGAAGAACATTTTAGTATCTTCCGGCGCAGCTAAGAGTAAGGTCGATCTATTGGAGCCTTGCCGCATGCTAGATGCCAAGGGTTACACGATCTATGGTACGCACGGAACCGCCAAGTTCCTGAACGATAACGGAATCAAGGCAACCGCCGTTTGCTGGCCGGATGAGGAAGGTGATTTGAATATCATGGATATGTTCAGCAATCACGCTTTCGAATTGGTAGTAAATATCCCGAAAGATCATAGCAAACGTGAGTTGACCAATGGCTATAAGATCCGCCGTGCGGCGATCGATCATAACATTCCATTGATCACGAACGCCCGTCTGGCTAGCGCCTTTATCGACGCTTTCTGCAATATGAACGTAGAAGATATACAGATTAAGAGCTGGCAGGAGTACAAGTAATCAAAATTTGATTATATTTGCATGTGTGTAATATAAAGAGACAAGGCTTTATGCCTTGTCTCTATAGTTTAAAGACCATGTACAGACGGCTACCTTTTATCATATTATTATCTATACTGGCGGTTTTCGCCTTGCGTGCGTCTGTGGTCGCTCCCTCTATCCTCGTACAAAATTATTCCGTAGACGATTATAAGGCTAGTTGCCAGAATTGGGATTTAGCGGTTTCCTATCATGGCATCTTATATGTAGCTAATAATTCCGGTCTGGTTACTTTTGACGGGAATACATGGAACACATATCCATTACCGGATAAAACCCCTATTTATAAAGTATCTTTCCAGAACGATTCTATCTATACCCAAGGCAAATCATCGTTAGGCTATTGGCTATACGACGAACTCGGGAATCTGGAATACCATCCGATCGATACGCTCCCATCGCACGTCGGTTTCGATAACCCCGAGACGAACTACACGATCCCGAAAGAAATCGAGGAAAAGCACCCTACTTCTTTCGCTAGCGCCGGAGGTCTCAATTTCACGGGAACATCTACGTCCGGCATTTATATCACCAACGACGAAGGGGAGATCTTTCAACATCTCAACATCAATAATCAGTTACAAGATAATATCGTACGTTCCATCTGCGTACAGGATAATAACTTAATCTGGGTCGCCTTGGATAATGGTATCTCCCAAATAGATATCAATCCTCCCATCGCCATGTTAGGTAAAAGAAGCCAGATCGGAAAGTTGGAAGACGCTGTAAAAGAGGATAACCGCCTCTATATCCGGACAAATCTCGGCTACTTCAGCCGGAGCTTGATGTTTGGTGATAAGTTTACCCCGATATCCGGTGAGATCGGACGTTCATATATCCATCCGGATACGGCCGACAATCATTTATCGGTAAGCACTTTATTTAAGAATAAAGATGTATTGGGCGTATTCGCCAACGCAGAAAGTATTTACCCGGTTCCAGACAATTTGTATTGGCTCACGATCCAGAATGAGGCCGGACTCTTCCATCGGGAAAACGGTACAGGAACTTTAAAATGCCGGATCCTATTCGATAATTACGATCTGAATCTGGTGACCAACGGCAAACGGATCATCCCCTTGAATGATTCTCTTGATTTGGTATCCGCCATGCAAGGAACCCTATTAATCAACACCCGCCAATTAATAGAGGGAAGCCTAGGAGGATTGACGATGCCACGGTTTATGCGCATCGAGTATCAAGATCAAGAAGGTACACATTATTTATATCCAGATACTCAAAGAATCAACATGCCCCATAACTTCCAAGAACTCTCGCTATACATCGGGACAACGGTATTCACCCCTAATCACCAAATCAGTTATAAGCTGGAAGGGGTATCCGCCGATTGGTCTTCTTGGCAGAAAGACGGCAAAATTACCTTCTTACAACTTCCGGAAGGAACTTATGAGCTAAGGGTACGTAAATATGTAACCCGGGGTCCGTTTCCCGAGATCACGATGCAAATCATGGTGCGCCCTCCTTGGTATAATACCGTATGGGCCTATTTGATCTACGTCGCTTTGATATGGTTCGCCATTCAAGAAGGGCTTCGGTATCATTTAAGGAACTTACGAAAAAAAGAACAAGAAATGTTGGAAGCTGAACGACAAGCCGAACAGCAAAGGCTTCAACAAATGAAAAGCGAGATGCTGGAAACGGAGTTGCAAAACAAAAACAATGAGCTTACTCTCCAGACAACAGCTTTGGTAAAAAGAAACGAGGCAATCCAAGCTTTGTTGGAAGAGCTGGATAAGCAGAAAGAGACATTGGGTGACCGATATCCCAATAAGTTATATACCCGTTTACGTTCCTTGATCGAATCTACCTTGAACGATCAAGCGGATTGGGTGCAGTTCGAGACCTATTTTAATAGCGCCCACCAGAATTTCATGGATCGTTTACGCCAGCAATACGCAGATATAACGGCAGGCGATTTGCGCATATGTTGTTTACTCCGCATGAACCTTTCCACGAAGGAAATTGCGTCGTTAATGAATGTATCCGTACGAGCTATCGAGCTAAGAAGATACCGCTTAAGAAAGCGATTAGCCCTTGATGGGGATACGAATCTTGTCGATTTCTTAATGAACTACTAAAAATATTTTCTAGAATATGCTTAATATATAATATTCTATATAACAGCATATTAAACACACATAGAAAGAGATTGAGAAAGTCTTGTAGTAGTCTTATTCAATAAAAAAATCATTTGCGCAAGTCGTGTAGTAGTCATTTTCATGGCTACCGTAATTTATTATGTTTCCTTTGCCGGCGAATAAAATCTTAAATTCTTTCGACATGATGAAACACGAACTGGAGAAACAATTAGATGCGCTAGAAAAGAAAGGTGTCGACAGACGACATTTCTTTAAGTTATTAGCGGCGACAGGACTGATCGCGGGAGCTAATACCGGAAAAGCAAACGCTTTTTCAAGCAGCGCAAAAGGTAAAATCGTTATTATCGGTGGAGGAGCCGCTGGTATCAGTATGGCTGCCCGATTAAAACATTGGCTTGATGAACCGGATATCACCCTGATTGACCCCAGCGATCGTCAGTTTTATCAACCGGGATTCACTCTGATCGCCTCAGGTGTGTACCAACCGGAAGATGTTTGGAAGAAGCAAGAGGATTGTATGCCTAGCGGTATAAAATGGATAAAGGACTCGGTCGCCGCGGTTGATCCCGTATGGAATCAAGTAACGACCAAAAGTAACGGAAAGATTCCATACGACTTTTTAGTACTGACCCCGGGATTACAATGTAACTGGGAAAAAGTAGAGGGTATTACCCACGATACCTTGGGACAAGGAAACGCAAACTCTATTTACGATTTCGAAGGAGCCCAAAAGACATGGAAAGCTCTTCAAGAATTCGCTAAAAAAGGAGGCAAAGGTATTTATACCGATACCTATACAAAACATAAATGTGGTGGCGCCCCCAAAAAGATCTGTTTATTATCCGAGCATTACGCAAGGAAACAAGGGACACGCGACAAGCTGCAATTGAATTATTTTACCGCTTCGAAGGAACTATACGATATCCCGTATTTCACACCTCGCTTGCTAGAAATATATAATGAACGTAACATACCTATTAACTTGAATGTACGTGTAAAAGGTGTAGACACATCCGCGAAGCAAGTACATTTTGAGAAGATAGAGACAAAAGGCGAAGAAAAGATCGTAACGCCGTTCGTAGAGGATTACGATTTCTTACACTTCACCCCGCCTATGTCCGCTCCTGATTTCGTTCGTGATGCCGGATTAGGTTGGACAGAAGGTAAATTGGCCGCGGACGCATGGGTAATGGTCGATAAAGAGACCTTGGTACATAAGAAATACCAGAACATCGTTTCTCTGGGTGATGTAGCCGGTATCCCGACCAGTAAAACATCTGCCGCTATCCGTAAGCAAGTACCTATCGCCGCCAAGAACCTGATCGCGCTCATGGAAGGCAAAGAGCCGACCGAGAAATACAACGGTTATGCCGCTTGCCCGATCGTCACGGATTACGGCCATGTGTTGCTTTGTGAGTTTGACTACGAAAAGAAACCCGACGTTTCATTCCCATTCTCGATGATCGATACATCAAAAGAGCAATGGCTTGCTTGGATCTTAAAGGTATATATTTTAAAACCGATGTATTTCAACGGAATGCTTAACGGTTACGCATAATATGAATAAAAAAAATCTATGAAATAAAACTCCCTATAATTTCGAATGCCAAACTACAAAGCCCCGGGTTTCAGTTGTACGAAACCGGGGTTTTTGATTTTTAACGAGTAGCCTTTTCCACTAAATATACGATCGATTTATAGGATATCCCACTATTCATCGTCAAACCGATCTCGCACGTACGGCTATTGCTATATCCTTCCGTCGCCCCATGCAAGTTCGGTTTCAAGTAATGAAGACCGGAAGCGTTTAGTTCCGGATAGAAGAAACCACGATCGCCCGCCCAACCGCAACAAGTAACTTGAGCGGGAGAGACCACCCGGTTCGCGCATAAGCCCGCCAGTTCCACCAGCTTGTCTTGTACTCCCATCTTCGTTGTACTACAAGTAGAGTGTACCGCTACCGTAACCGGCAACTTAGTAAAGTTCAGACGATCACGCATAAAGTCATAGATAAACTCCACAGGTTCATATAATCGTAAACGTTTATCCAAGGTTTCCCTCATATGCAGCAAGCAAGGGCTCATGTCACACAAAATAGGCAAGCGGCCGTTATCGCTCGCCCGCAAAAGAGCCTCATTCAATTCCTCCGCCTTCTGCGCCGCTTGCTTCCGGAACCCTTTACTGCTAAAAGCCATGCCGCAACAAAGCTTACTTAGATTCTCAGGATAACGAATCGTAAAGTCCGCTCTTGTCAATAAAGCGATTATTTGTTCCGTTACACTTACAAAATCCACATCTTCATAATCAGCTGAAGCTCCCATCGTACGGGTAATACAAGACGGGAAATAAACCATTTCCATCCCATTCTCTACACCCGTCAGTTCCTTGAACTTTGACGCGCCAGAAGGTGTATGCCGAGTCCAAAGCGGGAATTTATGAGCGGAAGCCCTAAACAAGAAAGAGGCAAATCTCTCGAATGCGTTATACCCCACCAGCTTTGAAAGCACATGGGGCAGCTTAAGCAAAGGACGAAGCATACCCGTTACGGTTCCCATATTCCCGGCGATGCCCGAAGCGATAGCATTCGCCAAGACACCATTCTCTTTCCACCGTAACTCTTTGATCAATAAACCGGTATTAATGCCAACCGGACATGCCGTAGCACATAGGCCATCGGTAGCGCAGGTAGCGTTACCTTTATAGTTAAAGGCTTTCTTGAGTTCTTTATATCGCTTAGAGTTTGTTTCCCCCTGTTCCGCCAAAGCCGATAATTCCCTATAGATCACGATACGTTGCCGGGGTGTCAATGTCACATGCCTTGACGGACATTGTATCTCACAAAAACCACACTCGATGCATTTATCGATCAGCTCATTCGCCAACGGTATTTGCTTTAAGTTCTTTATAAACACATCCGGGTCCCGATTTAAAAGGACACCCGGATTTAATATATTTTCCGGGTCAAAGAGCCTTTTGATCTTCCACATCAACTCATAAATCTCCTCACCCCATTCATCTTTAACAAATGGAGCCATATTTCGTCCCGTGCCATGCTCCGCTTTCAAGCTACCGTCGTAGTAAAGTACCACATCTACAAGGCTACGCATAAAAGAAGCGTAATGATCAATACCTTCCTGTGCGTTTATATCCGGAAAAATCGTGAAATGAACGTTCCCATCCAATAAATGTCCCCACATCACCGCATTTCCGTATCCATAATCCGACAAGACCCCACGCACTTGTTCCAAAGCCTCTCCTAAAACCTCTTCCCGGAAAGCAATATCTTCAATAATAGATACCGTCCCCCGTGGCCGTCTTCCCGCAGCGGAAGTAAATAAACCGTTTCGTACCCGCCAATAAGTAGCGTAAAGCTTCGGATCGGTCGTAAATGATACCGGATATAAGGTCTGTATATCTGCTAGCCGCTCCTCTATATCCCGGAATTGGATTTGAAGTTCTTCTTCCGAATTAGAAGACGTGTCGATCAGCAACGCTACCGCATCCTCGGGTAAAGAATGTAATATCTCCGGCATCCCCGGTTCATCCTCTACCGCATGTAAGGCGTTTCTATCCATCAACTCGGCGGCGGACACCTTGCATTGGCGTAACGGGTCTATGGCTCTGCATGCTTCTATCAAAGAGGGGAAATAAATCAAGGCGGAAGCTTTTAAAGACTCATCCGGGACTGTCTCGAAAGTAACCGAAGAAATAAACCCTAAGGTTCCTTCCGAGCCAACCATTAAATGCATGAGTATATCGTATGGATCGGTATAATCCAAGAAAGAGTTCATTCCATAACCGCATGTATTCTTCAACTCATATTTAGATAGAATCCGGTCTTCCATGTCCGGATTCAACAAGATCTCCAAACGGAAATTCATCAACTTTTCCAATAAGCCTATATGCGTTTGCATGAAATCCCTGCGACTCGCTAACGAAGAAGTATCCAAAAAGGCTCCATCCGCAAAGATAATCTCCATATCCCGGACCGTATTATAGGAGTTATGGATAATACCATAGCTAGAACCACTCGAGTTATTCGCTACGATCCCGCCGATACGTGCGGATTTGATGGAGGCAGGGCTAGGCCCTAGCTTACGGGCATAAGGTTTCAACCAGCGGTTCGCCTCTTCTCCAGTTATACCACAAGGGAATTTAGCCAAACTCCCATCTCCTGAAATCTTAACCTTTCCATAGTCAGGACTGATTTCTATCAATACAGAATCTGAAATAGTCTGGCCAGATAAAGAGGTCCCCCCAGCTTTAAAGGTTACAGATTTACCAGTCTTCTCACATTCAGCAAGAACACGTTTTACATCCTGCTCACAACTCACGATTTCAACTCGTTTGGGATTCAACCTGTAAATCCCGGCATCTGTTCCCTTCGCTAATGTAGTTAAAGCATCAGCATATACCTTTTTTATCTTCATAGTCTAATACCTTTATTTGTCTAGAAACGACATTTCAACAAAGATATGAAACCTTTAAGACAATCAGGGCATTTCTCTAAAATAACGAGGAGAATACCCGAATACTAGCTCCGGATGGAAAATCCAGATTAAATCTTTCAATAGATATTCCGGATGTATAGGGAATTCCTCGTAATAAGGAACTGCACCTGTATTACAGGTATAAATCCGTTTTTTTTTAAAAGCGTCGAAATTCTCGTAAGGAGTATATTCGGAGCGTAAATCGTTATAGGTCATCTCAGAAGACTGATTATATTTAACAAGCCAAATATCCGCATGGATCGCTTTATCAAACACGGTCTCAAATGCTAAGGGGGTACTTCCGGCACCCGGTAAATCCTTAAACATATAATCGGCTCCGGCGTCCTCGATAAGATGAGCCATATAACTATCTCCGGATGGTACATACCACGAAGAGCCGAACTTCTTCTCCGACAAAACAGTAGGACGATTATCTATATTTGCGGTTAAGTCCTTTAGAGACAAATAGGCTTGCTCTGTTTCTTTAAATATAGAATCGGCCATCTCTTCCTTTCCGAATAGCAAACCATAAAAGCGAATCCACTCCGTACGCCCCAAAGGAAATGCCTCCATATAGTCGGCTCCTTCGATAATGGGTATCCCTATCTTCTCGACAGGCCCATAACTACTGTTCTGGAATGGGGAAGCTATCACGAGTTCCGCGCCGATCTCTATCATTTTCTCTATATTCGGAGAGGTAGCCTCACCTAAATCAGCGATTCTTCCGGCCTGTATACCCTCTTGTATGGCAGGAGTATCCATATAACGAGGCTCACAAACGCCTATAACCTTATCGGTTTCGTGCAGTTGATCAATAATAGCCGCATGAACAGAAGTATAAATCACAATATCTTTTACCGGGACCTTCACGATCGTCCCTTTGGGTAATCCGCCGGGAACCGACTTTGTCCGGTCTACCAATAAATAGCGTTGAAGCAGACGGGTGCTATCCCACGGATCACGAACTTCCACCATTATATAGGTATCAAAGCGCTGAACCGTGAAACCTTGGGCATATTGAATACTATCAGAGGAAAGAGCTTCCTTGGAAGAAGTTTGCTTTCCGGATGGCGTACATGCCACCATCCAGAAAGCGAACCCTAAGAGAATCAGTAATCGCATTAGATATTATCTTTTTGAGCGAGGACTACTTTCATGGGATTTAAACCGGCCTCAAACTTCTTGAACAATTTACCGTCACCTCCGAAACAATAGATATCGCCATTATTCTTATAATCAGACTCTGCGACATAGACATTTCCACCCACGGCACTGATTGAATAAGGGGATTGTATTGAGGTTCCATCTGTAATAAAGCTCGTTCCCGCAGATTGGCTCTTTGTATCAAATGTTAAAAATGCAGGGCTAGACATTCCCCATTGCGCATAGAACAGAAATAGCTTGCCATCCTCATAGGCCATCTCCGTTGCGTTTGGACAATTCGTAAGGGAAGTAACCTCATAAGTCTCCGTATTTATCTTTTGTACCGTATTGGGTATATCCGCATAGTTACCCATAGAAACCACATATACATTTCCTTGCTCATCCGCCTGTATCCGTGTGGGATTCAATACTACATCCAACTTCTTTATCTCTGTAAAAGTAGACAGATCAACCACTGATACCGTTTTATCATACCCAACCTCGGTACTGTAATCCATACCTCCGGAGTTTGAGACAAACAATTTATTAGAAGATACCGCCAATTGTTCCGGATTCCGTCCGACCTTTACTTTCGCCTCAACCTCCAAGGATGCGGTATCCAAACGAGCGACATATCCATTATAATAGCTAATATAGACTTTTCCACCCTCTGATACCATATAACGGGGCTGCCCCTCTGTCTTGACTTGCTTAATGGATTTTGCCTTCAGATCTGTCACTTCTATCGTAGACTCTCCATATACCGCGATATACATCTTATCGCCATACACGATCATATCCTGTGCCGTATCTCCCAGCCCCCTGCCATTTTGAGCCAAGAAATAATCGGGGACAACCTCATCCTTTTCTATGTCGTACATATATAAAGAAGAGTTGTTATTTCCCATATTGCCCGAATTCAAGAAATATAAAGCCATGAAAGAACTATCCTTCACAAAATCAATAACTCTTACGGAAGCATAAACAGAAGACTCACCTTCCGCATTTGCGGCTATAACTAATAAATAGCCTATATTTACGACATCCGTAATAGCATATGAATGTGTTCCAACTTCTACCTCCGCAATTTTCATATCTTTAGCGGTTCCATCAGAGGAACCATAAATCACGTACTTTGTTACATTGTCAACAGAAGACGGAGCTGTCCAATTTAAGGTTCCGCTAACTTTTAAAGCTTCCGGATTCTCATCCGTAAAACTGACATTAGTTACAGATACATTTGGTATGTTCAGTGAAGGCTCATTGTCATCATCACAGCTGACAAACGAGAAAGACATCAATGCACACAAGGCAGAGACACAAACTAAATTCTTCTTTTTCATTACTTTACTTTTATAGTTTACTAATAGGATAAACAAATACTTAAACGCCAAGAACGGCCCGGCATGGGATAATACTGAATAACATCATAATTCACGTTCGCAAGATTTAACAATTCACCTTGCAAACGCAAACCGAAATATCGAAAACGAAAATCTCGATTTATAGAAATACTCTGTTCTATATAAGAATCAATCCTGTTCCGATCTATATTTTGCGGCAATGCATAACGATCACCAACCGCAGTCAGTATATAAGAGACATTTACCCATGGATTTTCCAAGGTTACGGAAACCGTGCCAGAATGACGAGGTGTATAAGGAATCTGATCCTTATAATTCTTAGCTTCCGGATCTGTCACATCAACCGCGTATTGAAAAGAATAAGTGGAAGCCAAAAGCAAGCTCATTCGTAAGGGCAATCGGAATTGTGTAGATAAATTTACATCTACCCCTTTAATATCCACTTCGCCCATATTCATCATCTTCCAAACATACATGGTAGGTAAAGCCACGATCTTATCTTTCACCGTATTATAATATCCATCCGCCGAAATACTGAAATGCCGCAGCCAATCCCCACAGGAAGAACTCCATGTTACCCCTACATTATATTGGGAAGTTTCTTCCGGTTTCAAATTTGTATTTCCCATACGGAGGTAATACAAGTCCGTAAATGTAGGAACCCGGAATATATCTTTGTAAGAGGCACGTATCCGCAAAGTACTTTCCGAGAATGGCCGCCAAGACAAACTTACAGCCGGGGATAAACGCCTCTTATCATCCGGTTTTTCCCCTTGCTCCACTTTATCAGTGATATATGTTCCCAATAAACTAGCGGTAGCCGTGAATCGACTGTTCTTATATTGCACCGCTAGTACTGATTGAGAGGCCATTCGCTTTGGATTAGGGCCGTTCACAAAATTATTGTCCAGCATAGAGCGAGTTAAATCCGTAGTCAACGTCGCCGATACATACTTTATAGGAGTATACAGCAAACCTACAGAGCCATAATACTCATTCTGTGTATTCAAATCGACTTGTTCGCCCGCAGCATATTTATCATTTATATCTAAATAACGAGTAAAAGCATAATTATACTTAGCCATGGCCCGTAGCGTAAATTTCTCATTAAGAACATTCTTATACCCCGATTGCACGAAAAAGTTATTATCCCATAATCGTTCAGAAGTGTTCTTGTTATATAAATTAACAGAACCGGGAAGCCCCCGCTCCGAATCAAAATAGTACGCCTTAAAGGAAAGTTCGCCTCCCCTTCCAAAATCGCCGAATAGATTACCTTCCAAATGGAAAGAATGGATATCGCTATTTCTTCGCTTCTCTCTCGTTTCCAATTCCCCATTAATTAATGTATAGGGATATTGTCCATCCGCACGCACGAAATCACCATGTAAGGATGCGCTCCAACGCTTTCCTAATTTTTGATCATAATGCAGCACAGGATTAAAAAGCCCGAAGGAACCTCCCTTAACCTTAAGATAAGTATGAAACGATTTGTCTTTAAACGTGGGCTTTCCGGTTTGTATATTCAAGGCGCCTGCCGAAGCATACACCCTTGCCGTTTGGAAAATGTCATCCGACTGCCCGATTGACAAGGAAACCATCTCCACATTATCCAACGAGAAACGGCTGATATCGACTTGCCCGCTTTGCGCGTCCGTAATCGTCACCCCATCGTAACTGACGGCGGTATGCTTCGCTCCCAAGCTACGTACCGAGACCGTTTTCAATCCTCCGATCCCCCCATAATCCTGTACCGTAACTCCCGAGAAGCGTTTCACGGCCTCGGATAGGTCTTGTACTCCCAAGCGATCGATTCCCGCCCGGTCCATAATTTGCAAAGGCGTACCTTCACGGGTGACCGACGGACGTACCTTCTCCACCACTTCCACCCCGGAAAGCTCGTGATAGGCCGTCGTATCGATCTGTTGACCGTAAGCGACACCCAAAGAGAATAACCATGCGCTAAAAACGCATAGGCATCTTATAAGATATAAATCTCGCATAGCAACATTTAGATTTACCAACGTCTTCACCCGAAACGTCGCATAACAAAATCATGGCAGGTTTTCTGGCTCGTCCACCCTCTGTCGGCTACCTTCCCGCCTATCCGATAGGCAGTGGCAACAAGATTTGCCGGGGCTCCAAGGACTTACAGCTACGGGTACAGCTCCGGACTCGCACCGGATTCCCTTTTACTGATTATTATCGGAATCGATAACATCTACACCTTGATTGGCCGCAAAGATACATGTTTACTTTTTGATTAGCAACAAAAAAGCCCCCCGGCGAATCACTTCGGCGGAAGGCTAGGGAGTTTACACTTTTCTAAACATTACTAACAACAAAATATTTATTCTATGTATAAAAGAATAATATCATTAACTGTGCGGTCAACACACGCAAAAACATGGTCAATGGATAAACCGTCGCATATCCAACCGCCGGCGCATCATTTCCTGCCGCCATATTGGAATAGGCTAACGCAGGAGGATCGGTCGTACTTCCCGCAATCAATCCCATCAACGTAAAATAATTCAGTTTATAAAAATACCTTCCCACACAACCGATAATCAGTAGAGGCAATAACGTTATTATAAAACCATAACCGATCCAAGCTACACCACCCTTATTGACTATCGTATCGACAAAACCTTCACCCGCACTCAATCCCACGCAGGCGAGAAACAACGTGATTCCTAATTCCCTCAATAGTAAATTAGAACTTTGCGTGGTATAAGTAACCAATTTATAACGATAACCGAACCGGCTTATCAATATCGCAACGATCAACGGACCTCCCGCTAATCCTAATTTCACCGGTTGAGGAATACCCGGAAAACTAATAGGAAGACTTCCCACGATAATACCCAAAACTATACCAACAAAAATAGTCACCAAATTAGGTTCATTCAAGCGTTTCATTGAATTACCCAGCGTCTCGGCAACTTTCTCCACCGCCAATTCACTACCGACCACTGTCACCCGGTCGCCTATTTGCAAGACCAGATTAGGAGTAGCTACCAACTCCAGCCCCGCACGATTGATCCGAGTCACGTTAATTCCATGTAAACGGCGTAACTGCAAAGCCCCTAATTGCTTACCGTTGATTTCAGACCGGGTAACCAAAATACGCCGGCTGATAAACTGGCTTTCCGCCGGAATCCATTGCTTACGATCCATCTGTATTTCTTGACCGATAAAAGTCTTTATCGCCTCCACGTCATGCTCTGCGGTAATAACAAAAATCTTATCATCTCCATTCAATACCGTGTTCCCCGCCACGATCTCTATCCGATTCGTATCGTTACGTAAAATACGGGAAATAACAAATTCACGGTGTTCCAACAATTTAGATAGCTCACTTACGCTACGACCAAAAATCGCCGGATTCTTCACCACCAAAGAGATAGGTACAGCCTCTCCTCCCGATTCCGTATCCGTCTCTTCTTCCAATTGTTCCGTCTCCTTCGCAAAAGAGATACGGAAAACATAACGGATAAAAATCATCGACAAGATAATGCCGATCACACCTAACGGATAGGCAACCGCATATCCTAAAGCGATCGTTTCATCCGAGATCCCCGTCATATCTGAATAAGCCTGTTGAGCAGCGCCCAATCCCGGTGTATTCGTCACTGCTCCGGATAAGATACCTACCATTGTCGGTATAGGAATGCCTGTAATATAATGTATAATCAAGGCAGTAATCACCCCTAGAAAAACAATACCGCAAGCAAGCATATTCAACGTGATCCCTCCCTTTCGAAACGAAGAGAAAAATCCGGGGCCTACTTGCATACCTACCGAGTAAACAAATAAGATCAAACCAAACTCTCTAAAAAAATGAACGACCGACGGATTCGCCGTAAAACCGAAATGCCCGAGAAAGATCCCGACAAACAGTACCATGGTAATCCCTAAAGAGATACCGAATAGCTTCAGTTTACCAAGCTGGATCCCCAGAGCGATCACAACGGATAACAAAAGGATAGAATGCCCTACCCCTTCTCCCCATAACAATTCATTAATCCATTCCATATCTATTCATGTATATATTAATTTAAGATAAAAAAGTACCTCTGGCGAATCACTTCGGCAGAGATACACATATTGAACATTTAGTATCCCAGTTTAATCTGGCATCCATTCTAACAACATTTACTAATATATTTTCTATTTCTTATGCTGATAATTTAGACAAACTTTCCTCTTCCGGCAAAAGGGTTACCGGCCATTCAAATGTCGCACGACAGTGCGAACAGATCCTTTTCATACGTCTTTGTTCCTTTTAAGATATTGCTTATCTTTTCGTACTGCTTTCCTAATCCCTCGAGCAAAAACAGCCTTTAATGAATGGCAGGTCTTCTGACTGACTCCCATCTTGAAGCCTTCCCGGTCGCTAGAACCAGTGGCGATAGTGTTGTTTCAAGATGTTCTTCGGAGCTTCACAGCAGCGGGACTGTCCGGGATTTACACCCGATTCCCTTTTAATCCACATACCCGAATGGTATATGCG
>NZ_QTMJ01000006.1:120661-306144 GCF_003635485.1 Parabacteroides sp. AF19-14
TAATCCACATACCCGAATGGTATATGCGGAACCGATTCGGGAACAAAGATAGCATGTTTTCCGTATATATCATATCTTTTCGCTTTTTTGTTTACTTTTATTATCCAAATAAAAAAATCCCGGGACAAAACAATTGAACCGGGATCTTTTAACCTCTAAGCTATCCTCCCGACAGGAAGAGGCTTTGATTTTCCTTAAATAATAATTACTACAAGGGAATATTTCCATGTTTTTTAGGAGGATTACTCTGGCTCTTATTTTTCGCCATTTCCAACGCCTGAATCAATTTAAAACGTGTGTCTCTAGGTTGTATGACTTCATCTATAAATCCTTGCTCGGCTGCCCGGTAAGGATTTGAGAATTTCTCGGTGTATTCACGAATTGCTTGTTTCTTCTCCTCATCGTTGGCTTTCCGGTATAATATATTCACGGCACCTTCAGCCCCCATCACCGCAATCTCAGCCATCGGATATGCCAAGTTTATATCGGCACCGGTAGGCTTACTTGCCATTACGATATAGGCTCCCCCGTAAGCCTTCCGGGTAATCAACGTGATTTTGGGAACCGTGGCCTCCGCATAAGCGTAGACAATTTTTGCCCCGTGGCGTATAATTCCCGCATGTTCTTGCGTACAGCCCGGCAAGAAGCCCGGCACATCCTCGAACGTGATCAATGGAATATTGAAGCAATCGCAGAAGCGAATGAAACGTGCGGCCTTATCAGAAGCATCGATATCCAAGACTCCCGCTAAAAAGGCAGGTTGGTTCCCTACGATACCTATGGTACGGCCTCCCAAACGAGCGAATCCCACTACAATATTGCGAGCGAAATGAGGCATAACCTCGAAAAAGTAATGATTATCCACTATCGGCTCTATAATATCCTTGATGTCATAAGGGACATTAGGATCTTCCGGAATCACATGCTGCAACGACTCTTCTACCCGACGCACATCGTCAGCACAAGCTATAACTGGAGCGTCTTCCATATTATTAGAAGGCAGGAAACTCAGAAGTTCCCGGATACTCATCAAAGTCTCCTCTTCCGTATCACACACAAAATGTGCGACCCCGCTTTTTCCGCTATGTACCTGCGCCCCGCCCAGCTCTTCCTTATCGATCACCTCGTGAGTCACCGCCTTTACGACATCCGGCCCCGTGATAAACATATGACTTTGCTCTTTGACCATAAAAATAAAATCGGTCAAAGCCGGGGAATAACAAGCGCCCCCCGCACAAGGCCCCAAAATAGCCGATAATTGGGGAACGACTCCCGAGGCCATCGTATTTTGGTAAAAGATAGAAGCATAACCAGCCAAGCTATTCACCCCTTCTTGAATCCGGGCACCCCCCGAGTCATTCAAGGCGATGATCGGCGCTCCGTTCTTTAAGGCTAATTGTTGCACTTTCACGATCTTAGCGGCATTCGTGGCACTCAAGGTCCCACCGTATGCGGTAAAATCATAAGCGTAAACAAATACCAAACGACCATCGATCTTTCCATAACCACTTACCATTCCATCACCGGGAATCTTATTCTTATCCATCCCGAAGTTTGTACACCGATGCACCACGAATTTATCCAGCTCATTGAAAGTCCCTTTATCCAACAGCATCTCGATTCGTTCACGGGCGGTCATACGCCCGCAAGCATGTTGTTTCTCAATGCGATTCAATCCTCCTCCCAACGAGGCCTCTTTATTCAAAGCCTCAAAATCTTTATATAATTGCTCGTTATTCATATGAATCATCTTTTAATAGGTCTAAAGTCATAAGCACTTGATTGTTATCAACGGAATCTCCCTCGGATACCAATATATCTTTTACCACGCATGCTGAGCTTACCTTATAGTTACTCTGCATCTTCATCGCCTCAAGTACGACCACGGTATCCCCCGTTTCCAAGCGATCTCCTTTCCGCACAGGTATTTTCACGACTTTACCCGGCATCGGGGCGACAATCTTGTCATCTTGCTTCTCTTCCGCACTTTTACGCATACGCAAATATTTCTTTTGGGTATCTACGATATCCACATGATAGGAACGGTAGAACATATTCACGTCATAACTCCGATGATCTTCTCCGGAGATGATCTCCGCGTTAAATGAGTTCCCATCGTGCAAGACAGAACAACTGCCGTTCTCCGTCATCACGATATCCACATCATACGGCTTCCCGTCGATAGAAAGCCGGACTTTATTCCCTTCTTTACTGACCAATGTCACATCGGCCACACGATTTCCGATATGTATTTCCATAACCAATACCCGTTAAATCCGTAAGACACCTTTTTGTAAACCAAACTCCCGCCAACGGCTGATAGGACGTGTATCCACCAATTGGGTAGAAGTATTTTCCTCTAAATTCATCAAATAATCCATATAAGCGGCGATCATGGCGATATTCTCGATTTCCTCGTTATTACCGTTAGACCGTTGTAGCATCCGGGCATTCTTAGCGATAAATAATGTATTATATTCCCCTTTCACGAAATCAGGATTATGCATGATACGTTTCAAATAACTGAGGTTCGTCTTTAAGCCCGTGATTTTATATTCATATAGAACCCGGCGCATACGCTCGATCGCATACGCACGTGTCGTTGCCCATACGATTAATTTACCGATCATAGGGTCATAATAGACCGGAATCTCATACCCTTCATATACATAGCTATCGATACGTACCCCGATACCATTCGGTTCCGTTAATTGCCGGATAATACCCGGGGAAGGCATGAAATTATTTTCCGTATCCTCCGCACAGATCCGGCACTCGATGGCATGTCCTCGTTGGAAAAGATCTTCTTGACGAAGATGCAAAACCTCATTATTGGCGATACGGATTTGTTCCTTTACCAAATCCACCCCTACCACTTCTTCCGTGATAGGATGCTCTACTTGTAGCCGGGTATTCATTTCCAAAAAATAAAAATGGCGGTCCTTATCTACAAGGAACTCTATCGTTCCCGCTCCGGAATAATGAACCGCTTTAGCCGCAGCCACAGCCTTTTCCCCCATTTCTTTACGTAAGTCCGCTGTTAGGAATGGAGACGGGCTTTCCTCTACTATTTTCTGGTTACGACGTTGAACCGAACATTCCCGGTCAAATAGATGAATGACATTACCATGGTTATCTCCCAATATCTGGAATTCTATATGATGCGGCTCCTCTACGAATTTCTCTATATATACCGTATCATCACCAAATGAGGACAACGATTCTGAACGAGCCGTATGATAAGCCTCGACAACCTCGCCCTTCTCATGTATCAGGCGCATCCCTTTTCCTCCACCTCCCATAGAAGCTTTCAGCATAACAGGGAAACCAATTTCTTCGCAAACCCGAAGCGCTTCTTCCGCACTTTGCAACGGTTGCTCCGTACCGGGAACCACAGGAACCTCTGCGGCGATCATGCGTTTGCGTGCGGCGATCTTATCTCCCATCGCTTCCATCGTCTCCGCTGACGGGCCGATAAATATCAATCCTTCTTGCTTACAACAGCGTGCGAAGTCCGCGTTCTCCGACAAGAAACCATAACCGGGATGTATCGCATCGGCATGGTGCCGTTTCGCCGCAGCGATCAGATTGTCTATATTCAAATAACTTTCCTTGGAAGCCGCCGGGCCTATCAAGGCTGCCTCATCCGCATACATTACATGCCGAGCGGTACGATCGGTCTCCGAATATACGGCAACAGTGCGAATCCCCATCTCCTTACATGAGCGCATCACACGGATAGCGATCTCACCTCGATTCGCAACAAGCACTTTACGGATCATGTCGCCACGAGGACATAAATTCTCCATAAATCATTAACTATTGATTCTTATTCTTTTCGTACTGCTTTCCTAATCCCTCGAGCAAAAACAGCCTTTAATGAATGGCAGGTCTTCTGACTGACTCCCATCTTGAGGCCTTCCCGGTCGCTAGAACCAGTGGCGATAGTGTTGTTTCAAGATGTTCTTCGGAGCTTCACAGCAGCGGGACTGTCCGGGATTCACACCCGATTCCCTTTTAATCCACATACCCGAATGGTATATGCGGAACCGATTCGGGGGCAAAGATAGTATTTTTTATTTAACTATCCACTTCAGCCAGGCCGGAATATACGGAATACACGGATCCCAAGTAAAATTCCGTACAATAAGCTCACAAGAGAAGCTTATGCATAAAGCATTAAAAATCAAAATTAAAAAAACAGGATAATCTTTCTGCGAAAACACATACATGTTTTTGAAAAAAGTCGTACGTGTTTTCTGGAAAGGTCGTACGTGTTTTCCTGAATCCTTCCACCGAAAACAATAGCGCATGCTAAAATTTACAAGAAGCTCCACTTAAATGAGATGTTAAATGAAAAAGCCTTACTTTTTGTAGAGTCAACAGGCAAGTACAGTTTTTATACATTTCGTTTGTTCGTGTTCTCAGCTATTTTGTGTAACTTTGCGTATGCTTGAAGGCATATCAATTTGAAGCTGCCTATTCTTGCTTGCGTTACCTTGTCGTAATAATTGGCTCAAATAAAGAATAAGACTCTACAATGAGATGAATTGAACACATGAAAACTGAATATCAAAAATGTATGGATGAGGAGCCTTTCGACGGCTCATCGCCCGAAATAACGGAAATGACTGTCCGTAACAAAAGGCTACTACACCAACTCAGAGAAACGGATTATGCCGACAATGAGGCAAAGCAGCGCATCTATCGGCAGATGTTCGGAAGTATCGGCAAGGATGTTTACATCGACATAGACTTCCGATGCGAGTATGGGAAAAACATCTATTTCGGGAACAAGGTGATCGTGAACATGAACTGTACGTTCCTCGATAATAACAATATCATTATCGGTAACAACGTGATGATAGCCCCCGATGTGAAAATATATACCGCAACTCATTCCGTTCACCTTGCGGAAAGGATGCCGGAAAGGACACATCCCGGAGCGTCCATCTGCGACACAATTGCCCGACCTGTCCTTATAGAAGATGGTGTATGGATAGGAGGCGGCTCTACAATCCTTCCGGGTGTGACTGTCGGCCAAAACTCTGTCATCGGAGCAGGCAGTGTTGTCGTGAAAGATATTCCTGCCAATTCCATAGCTGTCGGCAATCCTTGCCGTGTAATTAAAAATATCGAAGATAATGATTAAAAACCTCATTTTTGATTTTGGCAAGGTCCTCGTAAATCACGATTTGCAACCCTTGCTTGAACGACATTTCGGGGATGATGAAGTGTCACTAATCGGTTTTCACAAAATTCTATCAGATCCGAAATTTATAAACATGTGCGACCGTGGAATAATCCCGTTTGATAAAATGATTGACGGAGCGATAAAAAGGTATCCTGAATATAGTGATGCCTTCACGTTTTTCAAAGATAATTATCTAGAAGAGATAACAGGAGAGATTGAAGGTATGCGTGTACTTCTAAAAAAGTTAAAGCAATCTGGATTCAAACTATATGGGTTGACGAACTGGAGCGACACAATCTACCGGGTCATGGAGAAATTCGACATATTCCGGTTACTTGACGGTATGGTAATATCATGTGAGGAACACTTCATCAAGCCAGAAAAGGAAATTTATCTTCGCCTTCGTGACAAATATGGCCTTAAACCGTCGGAATGTTTGTTTACGGATGACAGAATGGTGAATGTGTTGGGTGCAAAGGCGATTGGAATGGAAGCTGTATTGTTCACAACACCCAAAGAATATATTTTTGAAATAGAGCGAATTTGCGGTATCAAAATTGAACAATGATGAATACCAGAAATTGCAACAGCCGGAGATGCGTTTAGAGAATAGCGAATATCGCACCATTGATTAACGACAAATAAAACAAAGAAGAATATGGGTATCGGAAAATGGATAGGCGGTGTCTTGGGGTTTATGGCATTCGGACCACTGGGCGCTTTAGCCGGTATTATATTAGGCTCTTTCTTTGAGGAAGAGGCAAACATGACGGGACAGCCCTTCGGTGGCAGAACCAATTACGATGATCAATATACACGAAGAGACCCATACGCCGGGGAGCGTAACAGTTTCCTTTTCTCCATGTTGGTAATGGCCTCCTATATCATCCGTGCCGATGGGAAAATCATGCACAGCGAGATGGAATATGTCCGTCAATTCCTCCGAAGGAACTTCGGCGAGATCGCCGTAGGCCAAGGTGAAGAGATATTGCTAAAGCTTTTCGACCAAGCCAAACGCATGGAGCAAGAGAATAGCATAGGATTCAAGAATACCATCCGGGAATGCGGAACCCAGATCGCATACAACCTAAGTTATGAGGAGCGGCTGCAACTGCTGGCGTTCCTCGCCGAGATCGCTAAGAGCGACGGTAATGTTTGCGCCACCGAGATCAACGCTTTAAAAGAGGTAGCCATAGCGATGGGAATGTCTGAAAAGGAAGTTGAATCCATGTTAAATCTTCAGGAAAACTCCCTAGATAACGCCTATAAAGTATTAGAGATAGAACCCACGGCTACGGACGATGAGGTGCGTGCCGCTTACCGCCGCATGGCTATCAAACATCATCCGGACAAAGTAGCCAACCTTGGTGAAGATATCCGCAAGGCCGCCAATGAGAAACTCCAAAAGATCAATGAGGCTAAGGAGCGTATCTATAAAGCGAGAGGCATGAAGTAAATAAGAAAATGGAAATATTTTCTCAATGTCTGTATTATTTAATTAAAAAGACCTACCTTTGCCCACGATTTTAGTAATCAAGCTATCACATAGTTTGGTGAGAGGGAATCCGGTGTGAATCCGGAGCTGTTCCTGCAGCTGTAATCCTCATTAAGTTGGTTAGAAGTTCAAAAGCCACTGTTCCAGAATTGGAATGGGAAGGTTTCTAACCAGAGGAGAGCCAGAATACCTGCTAAAGTCTTACAATAACATCAAGCTTCCAGGATAGAAGTATGTGTCATACAAAAAACGATTCAATTTATTTTTTGAGACATAACCAGATAGAGGCTTGTTGTTTTATTTCGTGTATAAATAAAACACTATATGAGGCTTTTAGCATTCGCTATTCTGGTGGCATGCGTACAATCCGTATGCGCCCAAAGCATATTGAAAGATCCGAAGGAACTTTCCGTGCTATTGAACGAGGTCGTGGTCACCGGTACGGGTACCGAACACTATCTGAAAGACGCCCCTGTGCAAACAGAGGTAATCACTGGCAAAGCCCTTGACAGTTACCAAGGACGCAGTATGCAAGATATTCTGGAAGGGCTGAACGCTTCCATCACCTTTAATCCGAGCGACATGGGTAGTGGCATCCAGATGAACGGATTAGGCAACGATTACATCTTGATCCTTATCAATGGCAAACGGATCAACGGAGATACCGGCGGACAAAACGACTTGAGTATTATCAACCCCGCCAATATCAAGCGTATCGAGATCGTAAAAGGTGCCGCCTCTTCCCTGTATGGTTCGGACGCTATCGCCGGTGTTATCAATATTATCACGAAAAAGAACCGGGATAAAGTGAGCCTATCGAATACGACTCGTGTCGGATCGTATGGAGATATATTGGAAAGCGTACAAATCGGCTTTGGGCATAAGAGAGTGAATTCCACCACCTCACTTAGTACGACCCATACGGACGGCTGGCGAAATACGACCCAAGAATGGGACCATCACGAGGTAATGAATGGAACCGTGACACGAACCGTAAACCGATCCACGAACTTTACGTTAAGGGAGAACTTAACCTACAAAGTGAACGACCGGCTGAGCCTTTCGGCCGATGGCTCTTTTTACCAGAAATGGAATTATCGTCCGCACGGCGCATTCAAGTATTATACCTATGATCAATTCTACCGGAACTTCGATGTGGCCGGAGGAGCTAAATACGCATTGGGAGGACTGAATTTTCTTTCGGTAGACCTAACTTATGGTAACTATAGCTATTTCTATAATTACCATCATAAAGATGTCACGAACTTCTTCGATCCGGAGACGGGTTTACGTATTACTCGTTATCCGGGGGAACATATTCTGGAAACCTCTCAACAACGTTTCCTAGGACAAGCCAAAAGCGTATTCCACCTCGGGGAAAACAATATCCTAAGCGCCGGACTCGAATATCAATACGATCATTTGAAATCTCCCCGGCGTATCGAGAACGGGAAAGCCTCCGTATTTACGGCTTCCGCTTATGTACAAGACGAATGGAACCCGACGGATCGGTTGAATGTGACGGTAGGTGGGCGCTTCGTCGTGCACCAAGAGTTCGGGGCTACGTTTACCCCTAAAGTCTCCGCCCTGTACAAACTAGGCGACTTCAATATCCGAGCCACATACTCAAATGGATTTAAGGCTCCTACCTTAAAGGAGTTGCACGATGATTATATCACGCAGATCGGCGGCGGCCCGTGGAAACATTATTATGGTAATAAGGATTTAAAACCGCAAAAGTCCAATTATTATTCGGCGAGCGTAGAATATCATGCGTCGAACCTGCAGATCACGGTAACAGGATTCTACAACCGTATCAAGAACATGATCGCCCTGACCGAGGTCCCGACAAGCGCCGAAGACCGATTGGATGAGATCGAGGCCAGCATGCAACACAAGAACTTATCCAAAGCCCGCTCTTTCGGAGGAGATATATCGCTCACCTATCAAATCCTATCTTCCTTGGCTATTGGTGGAGGCTATAGCTATACGGATGCCAAAGCGCAATATACGGATGATCCGACCGACCCGAATTATATGCTCTACACCCCGATCAACGGAACCTCATTCCATAATGCCAATTGGAAACTAGCATGGAACCATGCGTGGAAAAAGTATAAATTGGATGTCACCTTGTTCGGCCGGTACCAATCCACCCGCTTTTATATCACGGACGGTGATGGAAAAAGTTATCAGCTATGGCGATTGAATACCCGTCATAACGTATTGAAAAAGAAAAAATGGAACCTAGATATCAATGTCGGTATCGATAATATCTTCGATTATGTGGATCGTACCCCGTTCGGACGCCATCGTGGAACTACGTCTCCCGGACGGACTTGGTACGCCTCCTTTATCGTGAAATTTCAGAATAAACATAAACTATAAACAATCTTAAAAGTTAAATGCGATGAACAAATTTAAGTACCTTTTGCTTGCGGCGAGTCTATTTGCCTCAAGCGCAGTTTTTACCTCCTGTGATGATGGAGACGACGACAATACCGCAAACCCGGCGGAAGAAGTCGTAAAGGCAAGTAAGAAACATGACACGGCGATCTTGTTGTGTACATTCGGTAGCACATTCAAAGAGTCTATCAAGACTTACGACGCAACATTGGCCGATTTCCAGAACGCATTTCCCGACGCGGACATCTATTTGTCATTTACCTCCCGTACTTGCGTGAATCGTGTAGAGGCAGAGACCGGTATCGCACGTTATCAACCGGATCTTTGGTTACAAGCTCTAGGAAATGCCGGTTACAAGAAGGTAGCGGTACAGTCCTTACACATCATCCCGGGTGAGGAATACCTAAGCTTGATGAATACGGACGTGAAGAAGAAATTCATGATCGAGTCTTTCCCGAGTGTTCAAGTCGTAAAAAGCCCTTGTTTGGTGTACGACAAAGAGGATGTGGAAGCCGTAGCGAAAGTCCTATACAGCCACTACAGTGATAAATTGGCTGATAACAAGAACATCCTTTTATTAATGGGACATGGTAACCCGGATAAAAACTATAACGCAAATACGAAATACACGGAAACAGAAGAGGCTATGCAAGCCTTGGCCGCTAACAAAAATGTATTCGTAGGTACCGTTGATTACGGAGATATGTTGTTCTGGCCGGAAGAAGGCGAACCTAATGAGGAATGTGTCTATTCCAAACTTACCAAATACTGCGAGGATCATAACTTAAAACCGGAAGAGATCACGATCTCCTTAGCTCCGTTCATGTCTATTGCCGGAGACCATGCGCATAATGACCTTTGGGGTATCGAGGAGGGTGATGATTTCAGCGCTGCCGCTCCTAACGCCGACGCTTGCTGGAGACTAAAACTTTTGAAGATGGGCTTCAAGATTGACACGAAAGAAAGCCATAACGGAAGTTTAGAGAACTGTAAGATCATAGGCTTAGGCGATTACGACGCTGTTCGTCAGATCTGGGTGAACCATCTAAAAGCATTATATAATGATGCGGAGGCTTGGGAAACCGGAGAAGACTACCAGTAAATAATTGAGAATTGAGAATTGAAAATTGGTTCAGTAAGTACTCACTAATTTTCAATTCTCAATTTTCAATTGTTCAGTGTGTATATAATTTCTTTCGATCAAAAATCGTCGCCCGTTTATATTTCATGGCGAAACGGATGTGATCGATAAATAAAGACCGGATCGCCGGATTCTCACCTAGAGGCTTTAAATAAATATCCACATCGAAACCCTGTTGACGTAGCCCTTTCTGCCAGAAATCCGTAACCGTATTTTCCGTACCTCGAATCAGTACGAACATAAAAGGAATCAACTGCACACGCTTATGACCGGCTTGGCGCATTTGCTCACCTACATCCTCGATCGTAGGGAAACCCTCACGGGTTCCGGTATAATAATCTTTCATTCCTTTGGTCTGGAACATATACCCCAATTTCGCGTAAGCCGAGTTACTGGCATGATAAGTTCCGTGCGCCACCAATAACTTAGCCCCATTTTTAGTCACTCCAGAAGGTGAGGAAACCGCTTTCATCACCGCCTCATAATCGGTATCATCATATAACAAGGGATTACCTACACGCAAATCCTTAAACAAACCTTTTCGCTGTTCCGCCTCTTTGCGGATCGCTTCCATCTCCACACCCTCTATAATGATAGTCGGTTGGATAATTACATGGGTAAACCCTTGATCACGCAACTCCACCAAGGCGTCCGCCGGCAACTGAACCCAAACACCTTGCGCCCTCAACCGACTCACTACGCTACGGGCGCTATAAGCCTGCCGGACTTCCACGTCTGGGAAAGCCTCCTTGACACGCTTGTTCATCACATCGAGTACTTGGGTACGAGCTTCCGGGTAAGCACTCCCGAAATGTACCATCAAGATCGCTAACTTATCTCCCTTTTCCATGCTCTCCCGGATATCGGAAGCGTAAAACTCCCGCCCGGGTTTCGCCCATAATGAACAGGCGAGCCCAAGCAGGAGTGAACAAACAAACATGGATCGTAAAAATCCCCTATACATTATTATATTAGTTAATAGTTGACATGTGACAGTTTACTGCTTGAAACGGACCAGAAGGCTGACGTAATAGGTACGGCCCGGGGTCAATGTAGCGTAATTGTAATTAAAGGGACGATCATCTACATAATCAAAAAGGTTCTCGATACCTACTCCCGGTTCCAACAAGAAATCGCCGGCTCTAAACGTATGGCTCGTATTGAGATTCCACAAGGAATATTTCGGTGCGTATCCATAAGAAGTAGAATAACGTTCCCCTTGGATACGTCCGTTAAAATTCACGTTCAGCTTATACTTATTCCAAGTATGAGACCACATAGCCGCTACCGTACCACTATGCTTAACGGTCTTATCCAAAGGTTCATCCTCGTATACGTTCTTTCCATCCATGAAACTATAGCCACCATTCAAGGTAAAGCCCGCTCCCAGATAACTATTGAAGGTTACGTTAATACCTTTGATCTTCGCTTTATCGATATTCGCACGCATCTGTATCTCATCATAGTCCGTACCATGGGCGGTGTTATAAGCATCCCGTTCCGCCGTATCCAACATCTTATAGTTAATCATGCTACGCACGTTATTCATAAAAGCGGATACGGACAAAGAGAAATACCGCATCGTATATTCAGCGCTCAACGTAAAGTTGTCGCTCTTCTCCGGGTCCAGATCCGGATTACCGATCGTAAGGCGAGTCGCTCCGGACGCTTTCTTCTCCGATTCCGTATACAGCTCTTTCAATTCAGGTGTACGGAAACCAGCCGCATACGATCCGCGGAAATTAAAACCGCCTACCTTATACAGCAAAGCCACGTTAGGAGTCGCATAACTCTTAAAATTCTCATGGTAAATATAGCGCAAACCCGCGTACGCTTGGAAATGCTCATTGATATTGATCTCGTCTTGAGCATAAAGCGCAGTCGTGTACATACTTTTACCCGTTATGTTATCCGTCTCACTGCTCAGTAACTCTTTAATGAACTCCGCACCAGCCGAAAGCTTATTATATTTGCCCAAACGAAAGATTCCCTTGACATTCAAGTTATGGTAATGAATCCGTTTCGTCATATCACTCTCTCCGCTTTTCTTTCCATCAAAGAAATCCTTATACGTACTATGATTGTCCGACAGATAATCAGCGTTCAAATAAGAGTTCTTATTAATCATGTACTGAGCGCCCGCCCCATAAGTGAACGTCTCTTTTCTCATATCATAGTTGGTCGTATTCACTTTATCCATCGGCATCGGACGATCGCTGGAACGTCCGAAGAAAGTGCCACGCACATAAAAAGACAAACGATCCGTAGCGTCGTATGTGAAACGTTGGTTGATCACGTTCCGGTGAAATCCCTCGGAAGCTTGCTTATTGGTAGGAACCAACTCGCCTTTACTCTCCGTATAGGGATTTAATTGCCAACCATCGGCCCGTTGATATTGATAAGAAGTATATGAACCGAACTTCCCTACATTCACGTCCGCGTTGACCGACTGCAAGAATTGGTTCTTGCTACCATAACGGCTATTGCTCGTCACGTTCACCTTATTGCGGGAATCATCCGTGATGATATTGATAACGCCGGCGATCGCGTCGCTACCATACAAAGCGGAAGCGGCCCCGTTCAAGATCTCTACCCGCTTTACGTTAGACATATCGATACGGGAATAGGTATCATCGCCGGCCAAACGCTTACCGTTTTCCAAGATAACCACGTATTTCTCTGTCAATCCGTTCATATTCATCGTAGCCCCCTGTCCGTTTTCCATAAATACGATACTCGGATTCAGCTTGGTCATCGCATCTTGGAAATTGGTTACGCTCGCCTCTTTCAAGTCTTTTCCCGTAAGCACTTTCACGGGAATAGGGGAATTACTCATGCGGCGATGCGAACCGGTACCGGTTACCACCACTTGATCGATATTCACATACTTTTCTTTCAGCTTAATAACGACATCTTTTTCCGAGTGATCCGTTTGATACACGCCTTGCTCATAGCCAAGGTAAGTCACACGAATACGATGTCTACCATCGGGAAGGTTCAGCTCAAATTTTCCGCTGGCATCCGTGGTTGTACCATTCAAGGATTCCGACACGCGGATATTCGCACCCGGAATTGGTTCATTACTTTCATCCACGACCTTACCCTGTAAACGTACCTGCGCAAATGATACGTTTATCGCACAACTTACAGCTAAAGCCGCGCACAAACACTTTCTTTTCATAAACGATTTGTTATTATGTATATTTCCGCTTTCCTGACCCCGAGAAAAACAGCAATAAAAACGCTTGGCAGGTTTCCTGACTTACCTCGTAGAAAACGACCTTCCCGTCTTTTACAGACAGTGGTATGAGAAATGTTTTCTACTTTACAAAAGCTTACAGTAGCGGGCACTGCTCCGGATTCACACCGGATTCCCTCTTTATGACGAAACCGGATGGTTTTACGTCATCACCAAAACGGGGGCAAAAGTATGAATTATTTTATATAAACAAAAATATATCCCGGCTTATGTTCTTTAAAAGCTTTACAAAGAGAAGCTTATAACACACCACATCGCCAAAAAGGAAAACAAAAGCAATCATACAAGACGCAAAGTTTTCCAAAACTTTTTACAACGCACTACAAATTAACACCTTAACATAATTTAATCAGCAAAAAGTTTTCCAAAAAGAAAATCATATGGAGTAATAAGATACCTTTGCACGCATAATCAATCACAAATTAATCGACATCATGATACAGACAGTTGTTAAACGGGACGGGCGTATCGTTGGCTTCAACGAGGAGAAGATAGTAACCGCTATCCGTAAAGCCATGTTGCATACAGACAAGGGAGAAGATATGCAACTGATTCGCCAGATCACAGATCATATCTCATTCAAGGGAGAACCTCAAATGACCGTAGAGGCGATTCAAGATGCCGTGGAACTGGAATTGATGGCCAGTAGCCGGAAGGACGTAGCGCAGAAATATATCGCTTACCGAAATCAGCGAAGCGTAGCCCGCAAGGCGAAAACACGGGATATGTTCTTGGAGATTATCAATATCAAATCCAACGACATCACCCGTGAGAACGCGAATATGAACGCCGATACACCCGCCGGCATGATGATGAAATTCTCCAGCGAGACCACCAAGCCGTTTGTCGATGACTATTTATTGAGCGAAGAGGTCAAGGAAGCCGTATCAAACAACTATCTCCATATTCATGATAAAGATTATTATCCGACTAAAAGCTTGACCTGCGTACAACACCCGTTGGATCGCATCTTGAAATACGGGTTCTCCGCCGGTCATGGCGAATCACGTCCGGCTAAACGAATCGAAACCGCTAGTATCCTTGGCTGTATCTCTCTAGAGACCGCCCAAAACGAGATGCATGGCGGACAGGCGATACCGGCGTTCGACTTCTACCTAGCTCCTTACGTACGTAATAGCTTTATCGAGGAAGTAAAGACCTTAGAGGATTTATACGGACAGGATTTCTCCCACTTATATAATAAGCCTATCGACGATTACCAGACACAGACCTTGGATGGATTAAGCGGTGATAGACGCGTCATACAACATGCCATCAACCGCACGGTAAGCCGTGTACACCAATCGATGGAGGCTTTTATCCATAATATGAACACGATCCATTCCCGTGGAGGCAACCAAGTGGTATTCAGCTCCATCAATTATGGAACCGACACCTCGGCGGAAGGTCGTTGCATCATCCGGGAGTTATTAAAAAGTACTTACAGAGGCGTAGGTAACGGCGAGACCGCTATCTTCCCGATCCAGATATGGAAAAAGAAACGAGGCGTAAGCTATCTGCCGGAAGACCGCAACTACGATCTTTACCAATTGGCCTGCAAGGTCACCGCCCGTCGTTTCTTCCCGAACTTCTTGAATCTCGACGCGACCTTCAACCAAAGCGAGGATTGGAAAGCGGACGATCCTCAGCGCTATATCCACGAGGTAGCGACCATGGGATGCCGTACTCGTGTATTCGAGAATCGTTTCGGACCGAAGACTTCTATCGGACGAGGTAATCTCTCTTTCTCGACGATCAATATCGTGCGATTGGCTATCGAGTGCATGCAGGTGGAGAACAAGGAAGAGCGTATCGCCCTATTTTTCGCTAAACTGGATCATATGCTGGAACTTACGGCTCGTCAGTTGCATGAGCGTATGGAGTTCCAGAAAACCGCTTACGCGAAGCAATTCCCGTTGTTGATGTCTTCCTTGTGGTTAGGCTCGGAAAAATTGAAGCCTAACGATTCGATTGCCTCCGTTATCAACCAAGGCACCTTGGGTATCGGCTTTATCGGACTGGCCGAATGTCTGGTGGCCCTTACCGGTAAGCATCATGGCGAAGATGAGGATTCGCAAGCCTTAGGCATAAGGATCGTTACGTATATCCGGGATCGTGCCAACCAATTCTCTGAGCAATACCAACACAATTATAGCGTACTGGCAACTCCGGCAGAAGGCTTGTCCGGCAAGTTCACGGGAAAAGATCGTAAGAAGTTCGGATCGCTTCCGGGTATCACGGATCGGGATTATTATACGAACTCTAATCACGTCCCGGTATATTATAAGTGCAGTGCCCGTCATAAAGCCGAAGTGGAAGCTCCTTATCATGATTTGACTCGTGGCGGCCATATCTTTTACGTAGAGATGGATGGCGACGCTACCCATAACCCCGAAGCGATCATGCGTGTCGTGGATATGATGGATAAATACAATATCGGATACGGTTCCGTAAACCATAATCGTAACCGTTGTCTGGATTGTGGCTACGAGAACTCCACCCCGAATCTGGAAGCCTGCCCGAAATGCGGCAGCAAACACTTGGACAAACTTCAACGCATCACCGGTTACTTGGTAGGAACCACCGACCGTTGGAACAACGCCAAGCTATCCGAGCTGAACGACCGCATCACCCACAACTAATTTTCAATTGTCAATTGTCAATTTTCAATTACCATGTTGTCTATCATAGATATCATCGAAGATACCACCGTAGACGGTCCGGGATTCCGGACCGCCATCTATGCGGCGGGTTGCCCGAACAAATGCCCGGGTTGCCACAACCCCGAATCATGGGATATCCATAAAGGGAAGAAAGTAAGAACGGAAGAGATCGTGGAGAAAGTGCTGGCTGACGAGTTCGCCAACGTCACCTTCAGTGGTGGAGATCCCATGTTCCAGCCGGAAGGTTTCACCGAGGTAGCCAAGGCGATCAAGGAAAAAAGCCAAAAGACGATCTGGTGCTACACGGGATATAAATTCGAGGACCTGATAAAGAACCCGGCACAAGCCGCCTTATTATCCTATATCGACGTATTGGTAGATGGCCGCTACAAACAAACCCTTCGGGATGAGAGCCTTTTATTCCGGGGAAGCAGCAACCAACGGTTAATTGACGTGCAAGCTTCTTTAAATAAAAAGGAAATCGTAAAATACAAGTACGATCCTTTTATTTAAGGCTTTTAAGGCACACACATGCATAAAATCTTGTACGGAACAAGAAATAAACATCCGTTCTCTTATATATAAAGAGAATTACATCAGCATCTATTCCTCAATTTTCAACGTGGTCTGTACAAACCACGGCGTGGTTTATAAAATCCACGGCGTGATTTGTACAGACCACGTCGTGATTTATAGAATAGAAGCGCATTCAACAAAGAATATATAAGTATCCGGATAATTATTCTTACTGAAGCGAGACGGATATTAGCATGATTTCATACCTTTGCATACGAATTGGTTCCGTACGCTCGTTCGGGCATACGGATTAAAAGGGAATCCGGTGAGAATCCGGTACAGTCCCGCTGCTGAGAAAGAAGATGATGACAGACAAGGAAGTATTGTTATTACGGCGCAAATTGGATCTTTTGCTCCGTACGGGAAAATTGTTGATGGAAAGTGCCGCCGATACGAACCGTATCGAGCGCAACATGAAGCGGGTGGCCGCCTTTATGGGGATTCCCGAGGAGAAATTGCATATCGATATCCGATGGACCATGATTATGGTGAACGTAAGCGATGAGCGAAACTCATTCTCCAAATTCCAGAAATGCGAGAAACATGGTATTAACATGACAACGATATCACAGGTCAGTAAGCTCTCATGGCGGGCGATCGAACAAGATTATTCCTTGGATAAATATGAGGAAGAATTGGAAAAGATAGTTCGCCAACCTCGGAATTATACCCCTTATATCGTAGCGATCGGAGCAGGATTCGCTTGTGGAGGTTTCTGTAAGTTATTTGGAGGAGACTGGATCGCGTTCTTGTTAACCTCGATCTGTACTTTTATCGGTTTCAGGGTGCGTACCCGTTGTGTAGAGGCTGGCCTTAACGCCTACATGGGGATCGCTCTTGCCGCCTTTATTTGTACTTGTCTAGCATATGCCTCATCTTTTCTGGGAATATCCGGTACTCCGTATCTCCCGTTACTGGCTTGTGCCCTATTCATCGTACCGGGCGTACCTTTGATTAATTTTGTAGACGATATGATCGATAATCACTTGCTGGTCGGTATTACCCGTGCCGCAAACACGGTGATGATGGTAGCGGCAATGACTTTCGGTATCGCTTTCGCCTTGCGCCTGCTCGTGATGAACGACGTATCGATCGACCATAAATTCAGCGAACTAAGCATGGTCCCGCATGATCCGTATTACGTATATGCGATAGCAGCTGCCATATCCGCCGTTGGTTTCTCCATGATATTCAATATCCAACGCCGTTTATTATGGGTGGTTGCTTTAGGTGGTATTATCGCCGTATGCATCCGGAACTTCGTGAACTTCGAGCTGGGCTATGGTCCCGTGATCGGCTCGTTTATGGGAAGTTTCGTTGTCAGCCTGATCGCAGTGAAAGCGGTTCATTGGTTCCATGTACCGAACCATGTATTGACGATCCCTTCTGTTATCCCAATGATCCCGGGAGTATTGATGTATCGCTCGTTATTAGGTTTTATCAACCTTCACGGGGTGATCGGCGAGGTTACGAACGCCTTCTCCAATGGTATTAACTCCGCCCTCATCATCCTTTGTATCTCTTTAGGCGTAGCCGTCCCCAATATCTTCGCCCGTCGTTACATCGCCAAAGACCGCCAACGTTATCTGCAAGAGGAGTTGGAGAAACGCAGGCAAAGAGGTAAGTTTATTGAGTGGTGACTTTAGCTGATCATTCGTGGGTATTCGCGACCCTCAAAATACATATTTGTAGGTATTGCCGAGACTAATAAGATATCGGATATTTGTCTTCGTTATTAAACTATAAAAACAAATAGGAATGAAGACTATAGGAATATTCTACGGCTCGTCTACAGGAACGACGGAAGGGATCGCGAAACGTATCGCAGAGAAGCTGGGTGTGGAAGACAAAGATATTCATGACGTATCTAACGCTTCTCCCGCTGATGTAGCGCCTTATGAAATCTTGTTATTGGGCTGTTCCACTTGGGGCGCCGGAGATTTGCAAGATGATTGGGATAGTTATCTAGGGAAACTGAAAAAGCTGGACTTAAGTGAGAAAACCGTCGCATTATTCGGTTGCGGAGACTCAGCCTCTTTTAGCGACACTTTCTGTGACGCCATCGGTACGATCTATTCCGACCTGCGAAATACAGGTTGCAAATTCATTGGCGCTGTAGATGCTTCGGGATATTCATTTGACAGTTCCACCGCCTGCATAAACGGTATGTTCGTCGGACTTCCTTTGGATGAAATGAATGAAGACGATCAAACAGAAGGGCGGATCGACCAGTGGTTGGAATCTATAAGGAAAGAAGGAATTGAATAGACGCACACTTTTACATACATAACTGTTTAACCTTAATATTACAACGTTTGCGTATTCAACTTGATTGGTTTAGATTTATGAAGAGGTATGTGGGTCAAACATACCTCTTTCTTTTCATCTCAGTTTCCTGAATTGTTTCTTTATCCAAAAATAATAGCCGGTTATCGCGAAGATCGTCCCCAACAAGGAAACTAAGCAAGTCAATATACGGGTAGTCATTCCCCCCCACGAGCCGACGTGTACGGAATAAATCCATCCTCTTATCTTCCCCGATTTTGGGAGATCTTTATATAATTGGACTTCCGTAATCTCACCCGTAGCAGGATCAAAGGAGTAACGGTCGCTTCCTCTTGTATTCCCATAACGGGCCGTAGAAACCGTAGCGGAGCCATCTTGGATCGTGATTGAGTTAAAGTCCGGATAATGGCTTTTCAATGCCGATAACACCTCAGCCCATTGTGTGTAATCCGTCTTTTTCTTCGCGGGTTTCTTCGCGCCGGAAGAAGCTGGAGCATGATGCGCTTGAGGCGGGTTTGCACTAATACCGAAGACACTATAAAAGGCATTTCGGTACCAACCAAACGACCATGTTAATCCGGTTAACGCTAAGATAAGCAGGAGCAATGCCGCATAGAATCCCCCGGAGACATGTAAATCATAGAAGAAACGGAACCAACCAGCCTTGGTCTTTACTTTCAACCGGTTTCTCAATACTTTTTTATTACGAGGATACCAAATTACGATTCCACTTATAATAATAATCGCCAAGACCAAAGTCGCATAGCCAACTATTGATTTTCCCCAAGAAAAACTTCCATCCCGTTTATACTCATCAAGTAACCAACGATGAAGACGCATCATTTTCAGGAAAAAACCTTGTCCGTCATCCATCCCGGTCACCTCCCCGGTGTAGGGATCAATAAAACCCGCGGCCTTTTTCCCCGGTAATACCAGTTGATAAGTTCGTCTCGGGTCAGACGATACCCGAATACCGTTTATTCGAACCGAATCGGGTAATTGTTGGCGCGCCGATTCTATCAAGGCGGCAGGCGAGAGAGGGTCCCCTTTTACTTCCTTTACAAAATAACGGGAAGGGTAGCCTAATTCTAATATCTCTGTCTCAAAGACGAGAATCGCCCCGGTCAGGCAGACAATCGCAATAATAATGCCAAAAGGTATCGATAGCCATAAATGTACTTTCGCAAAGAATTTTCTCATTTTCCGAATAATTGTTTAATCCCGTCATATATACCCGGAACCGCTACCGTTCCATGGTTCTCGTCGGGAAATGATTTACTAAAGAAACGCAGGTTCTCCGCTTGTGGCAAAACCTCCGAAAGAAGATAACTCACTTTGTCAAGATGAATGTCCACCCGGTCCGTCCTTTTTTTAGACGCGACACCGATATACAGGCTTTTCCCTTTAAAATTCCGGCCTGCAACCAAAGCCTCCGCCTCCCGGACCAACCGCCCCTGATCCCACCACAAACTAGGGTCGACCGCTAGATAGGTATCAAATAATTCCGTATGACGAAGAAACGTATTCAAGGTGAAAAGCCCCGCATACGAATGACCGATAAGCATATTCCAGCCGTTCGTGCGATAGGCACTATCGATAGCTGGGCGAAGTTCTTCCGTAAGAAACTTACTGAAAGCCTCACTTCCCCCTCCTTGCGGAATCGCATCTATGGAGATTTTACCATCCCGTCCGGCGGCTGAAGCGGTAGGCGTAAAATCACGTGTCCGATCCGTATTTAATACCCCGACAATAATACAGGGAGGTAGATATTTACCTCTACCGGATGCCAACGTTTTCCTTATGCCTACCAGCGAATGAAAGAAAGAATCTCCATCTAGCAGGTAAACAACCGGATAGCGTTGTTTCGTATCCATATTATAATGCTCCGGCAGGTGTATCCAATAACTCCGGTATTCTTGCAATACGGTAGAGTACAAAACCAGTTCCTTTCCTATACAAATATCCTCCTGGCTCCGCAGGGTTAGCGGGAGCAGGAGGAATATTAAAAGAATGTGAGTCCGACTCATACTTACTTATTACTCTTGAGCGGCAGTCAATTTACCTACACCACTGATTTGCTCTGCCTCAACGGTAAGACCTTTTGTTGCGGTAGCTGTCTTCGGATCGATACGATACACGGCAGGTTGACTTCCATCGGTAGTCGTAACCGCCATATAAGCGATACCATCCTCCGAGAACGGAGTATTGCCAAATCCAGAAATAACATCCGTGGAAGGCAGCCCCTTCACGTAAGTAAGACTCTTATCCTCTCCTTTATAAATAGCCAACTCTTTCGCGGCGAATCCGGATTCAGTCAACGGACGATCATACATCAACAACAAGAAATAATCTTCCGTGATATGCCAACAACGCAAGAATGCCTTACCACCCGTCTGTGCCTCCAAATTACAATAATAATCAGGATCAAACTCCTCCGCATTAGCCTTAATACGAACTACACCGGCCGGCAAAGTCGTTTTCTGCACCTCCGCGGTCATCGTCTTGGCATAGCTGGGCGAGAACACATACACATCGCCGTTGTCTGCCGTCCAAATGGTCTGGTAGTATTGAGAACGGTTACGTCCGCAAGCATAACTGATCTTATCCGTCTTTATCAGTTTCGGGTTCTCGAATTTCTCGTTCGCATAAATAGCGACCCAAGCCTCGTTCGGATATTGCGTCCATTGCAATTCCCCTTTTTCGTAAGCGCCACTACCGCTTCCTCCGGATTCTGTCTTTACCAGCTCCGGGTATTTAACATATTTACCTCCCTCCGCTTTCACGCCGTACTTACTCAATCCCATCGGGATAGCCGCAGAATAGATCCGGCCGTTCGCTTGGAGAATACCCGCTAACGTAACGAACTCGCCATTTCCCAAATAATTCTCCGACAAGATCGTATTCGTGTTTGTCGTAAACGTCTCTTTGGCCACATCCAGATAAGAGAGCAAGAAGCCTTTAGGCAGATAACCATTCTCGTCCGCATATTCCTCACCCAGATCACCGGTAGAAGATGTAATGATATAGTCGCCGTAGATACCATAAGAAGTAAATCGCTTGATCTCGTAAGTATTATCACGCTCTTTAATCTTACCTTCCGCATTCAGTACGTATGAAGAAGTAACACCGGCATTTCCTTGATTGTAAACCAAACGATACAAATATTTATCCTTATAGAAGATCCATTGCGTACCGCTTTCCGTAGTGAGTCCGTTGTTTTTAGCGGAGATAGAGCCATCACCCAGCGTATCGGCTGTCAACAAGTAATTTGCGTCACCGACAGAAGCGGCGACTACATAGCTCGAAACCGCCTCCGAGGTCGATCCTCCGCCATTTCCATTCCCGTTGCCTCCGTTATCCGGGTTTACAGGATCGTCGTCACTACAAGAAGTAAATACTCCCCCAACCAATAGCGCGACGGCAAGACCTGTCATTAAATAATTCTTCTTCATGTTGTTTTAATCTATTATGTTTTGAATTAATTATTGATAAATAAAAGATAGTCACACTTTAAATTAATTACCGAAATAAACCCTCACCTTACCATAGAAAGCCCTGCCAGCCTTCTGCAAGCTGAAGTTATCGTATAATTTCTCGTTCGTGAGATTCCTGCACTCGAAAGAGATATTGTAACGCCCGTTCTGTATACCATAAGAGAGTGTCAGGTTATGCGAGAATTGAGTTGGTACCACAAATTCGGATTCACTGCCTACTGCCTCCGAATACAGCGGGAAACTATGCATATATAAATTATCGTAAGTGACACTTAGCGTATTGCCTTTCTTCCACAAATTACGCCAATAGAAAGTCACATCCGAGTTGGCAAACTGATAAGGAAGATTCGGCATACGTGCGCCATATGTCAAGCTCTCTTGGTTCGTCCCGCTGGTAACCGTCTTCACGTTATCCCTCACATTCATCTGCGTAAAGTTTCCTCCTACGCTTACCCAGTTAGCGAAACCGTAGCGAACCGAGATATTGTAACCCTTGGTCTCTACACGACCATGATTCACATAGGTAGCGCCATATTTACCGCCGCTCAAATCCGATATATTCCGTTGGATATAATCTTTCGTATTTCGGTAGATCAATCCGCCTTCCACATATACGGAATGCTTACCGAATGTCTCGTTGTAGCTTAAATTCAGATTCACGTTATCGCTGTTCTCCGGTTTCAAGGAAATATCGCCGGTCTCAAGGTCCTCATCGCCAAACATCTCCTCATTGGTCGGCAGGCGATAGGCTTTCTCATAGGATAATTTCGCTTGCAAGCTTTTCAAGATAAAGTAAGTTCCCGCAGCCCCATATCCCATCGCGCTTACCGAATTGGTCGTACGTATATAGTCATCTTGAGCCGAGGAAGTAGCGACAGGCCCCGCGATAAACTGGTTGTAATATTTACCGAACACAGACAAGTTCCAATGTTCCGTCGGCATCAAGCGATACGAAAGACCGCTGATATTTTTACGGGTTTCCTTCGGGATAGCGTTCGCTTCCGAGTCCTCGTTCAAAAGAGACTGATTCGAACGCCGGAACGCGTTGATCACGTGATTGAACGTGAACGTATGCGCCTTACCGATACGGTAGTTAGCCGTTAAGGTTCCGTTCCAGTTATTATTATCCGACCGGGTGTTCTGATAAGATTGCTCACCGGGCATCCGGAGCGGACGCATCTCGCCACGCCAATTATATTCATAGGAAGAGGTATCTACATTGTTCGTCATGTTCTTATTATAATTCGCCGTCAATACCACATCCAAGCCCCTAACGAAGAAATCACGCTTGCGATAGTCCAACGACGGCATGATCGAGTATCCCTTCCGATATTTGCCGCCAAACACCACTTCTTGGCGTACGCCCGTCTGTATATCTTTATACATATGTGAATAGGTAAACCCAAACATCAAACGATCCGCCCATTTCTTATCCACGAAACCTATTTTCCCGATAACGGCCTCGTTATGATACGTATCATGAAAACGCTTCACATGCTCGATCTTTTTCTTATTGATCGCTCCGGTCGTAAAGTCCTTCACCGGAGTATCCACATAGTAATTATTATCCGAATAATTCTGGAAAACGTTGATCTCATACGTGAGTCCGCTCCGGAAAGTTTGTCCGAAGTTCACATAAGATTTATGCGTATTGAAAGACCCGTATGAATAAGAAGCATCCAAAAACCATTTGTTCCGGTTCTTCTTGGTGATGATATTGATAACACCTCCGATAGCGTCTGTTCCGAAACCCACCGGTACCACACCCTTATAGACCTCTATACGCTCGGCATAATTCACCGGAATGTTATTCAGTCCGAAAGAACTGCCGACACCTTCTTGCGGAACCCCATCGATAAAGATCTTGATATGCTTGCCGGTAAATCCATCCATCATCAGTTGCATATCCGAGCCGACACCGCCGGACTCCCGGATCTTCATTCCGGGCGCTTGAGCCAAGGCTTCACTCAAGTTCTGGGTTGAATTTTGCAAGGCTTTCGTATCGAGGGCCACGGCATTGAACGCAGAACGCTTGAGCCGGGTCACGCCATTAGAAACGACAACCACCTCATCCAACTCCGTAGCTTGAGGGCTGATTACCACATTCATCTTCGTCCGTTCCCCACGCATCAGTTTCACGGGTTTCTCTACCGTCTTATATCCGATAGCCGATACTACTAATGTATATTCTCCCGCGGGAGCTTGAAGATGATAGATACCTTCCTCATTCGTAGTCCCGCCGTAATTCGTACCTTTTAGATAAACGGTAGCGAAATCCACGGTTGTTTTTTCCGTGGACAGGACTTTACCCGATATCATTGTTTTATGTTGAGAAAAAGCCGAGATGGAAATAAGCAACAGTAAAAAGGAGAGGAAAAGCCCTCTGATTTTCTTCATCATCATTTAATCAATTATGTTATTTAAAACGTTGCAAAGTTACGATCAGAGACTACCGCCCCACAATACCTAAGAATGGGTAAAATCACATTAAAAATCCACGGAGGTATACCAAACAATCCCCTTATTCAGGTAATTGGATGTATGGAGTAAGTTCGTAAAATTGAGTTATGTCAAATTTTAAATCTATTTAAACCCAATCGCAAGTTTTTGAGAGACATTTTCTTAATAAACTTCAAAAAGGTTAACTATATTTGCGAGAAACAGATGTTTAATTTTAATTCTTTATCACCATGACAGACAGAAGAACATTTTTGAGAAACATTTCATTACTTACTTTAGGGGGCATAGCCAGCCAAAAAGTAATGGCTTCAAATCCCACCAGATCCATACCCGCCACGGATGCGATATCCTCGGCAACCGCCGGGAAAAAGATGGGGTTGCAAACCTATTCGCTCGGACAGGAGTTACTGCAAGATATGCCTAACGGATTGAACCGATTGGCAAAAGCGGGATATACCGATCTGGAGATTTTCGGATATAGGGAAGACACAGGTAAATTCGGTGATTATAATCCTAAAAATACGACATTCATCGCCTCCAAGGATTATAAGAAAATGGTGGATGATGCCGGTTTGAGAATCAGTAGCTCACATCTTACCCCTTCCGTTCGTGAGTACACGAAAGAGAATATGCCCAAATTCGACGAGTTCTGGAAAAAGGCAACCGATATCCATGCCGAGCTAGGTGTTAGTTGTATGGTACAACCGAGTTTACCCCGTATCGAAAACGAGGATGACGCCAAAGTAGTATCGGAGATCTTCAACCGTGCCGGAGAGATCACGAAGAAAGCCGGAATCCTATGGGGTTACCATAATCATAGCAATGAGTTCAAACGGGTATTGAAAGCCGGCGAGAAACCGGAACAGAACCCGAATCCGTGGGCACCTCCTAAAGGTACTTATATCGAGGAGTTATTCCTAAAAAATACCGATCCGGATAAGGTTATGTTCGAGTTGGATGTATATTGGGCCGTTATGGGGCAGCAAGATCCCGTGGAATGGATGGAGAATTATCCGAATCGTTTTAAGTTATTGCACATCAAGGATCGTTGGATCATCGGTGATTCCGGTATGATGAATTTCCCGAATATATTCAAAAAAGCGTACGAGATCGGTATCCTCGGCTACTACGTGGAACTGGAAGGTGACAAAAAAGGCCGTACCCAGTTCGAGGGCGTAGAGAAGAGCGCCGCCTATTTGCAAGCCGCTCCGTTCGTTAAATAAAACATCCCGATTTATCCCATAAAAAAGACAGTGTTTCCGTAGGGCGATCATACGCTTGGGAACACTGTCTTTTTATTTATTTTGCCTTCAAAAAAACACGTACGTCTTTTTTCGGAAACACGTACGTGTTTTTCACGAAACACGTACATGTTTTTTCAAAGGGCATTACATGATTAAAAGCTCATCTTTACACCGGCAAAATAACTTCTCGGGCTAGCCGGGCCATAGATATAGGAGGAATCCCGGTTCTTACCTTGGTCAAAGTCGGATTGGTAAGCGTTGAACAGATTCTGCACGCCCCCATTTACTTCTAGTTTCAGCTCTTTGTAAAGCGGGAACTCATACGCAAGCTTGATATTCATATCAAAGAAATCCGGAGTCTCCACCGCCTTATCCAAAGGTATATATCCCGCCAAATGCTGCACCAACATACTTCCCGTATAGGTTCCCGACAGGGAAGCCGTGAAACGTTTGAAAGGCGTGAGAGTAGCCGTAAAATAACCATAGATATCCGGCGTACGGAACATCTTTGTCTCGGCTGGCACATTCTCGTCATCGCTCCATTTCTCGGCCTCTTTATAACGGCTTCGCTGGAAAGTAGCGCCCGCTTGCAAAGATAGCCATGAAGTTAACACCGACTTTCCTTCCAAGGTTAATCCCATCACTTTCGCCCCGGAACCGTTACGACGTTCCTTAATCAGATTGCCTTGCTCATCTTTCCCAATATCTTCCAAGACAAACACATCACTTAAGCTGGTGTAAAAACCTTCCACCAAGAAGTTCAACTGGATACCATTCTTAAAACGATGGTAAAAATCGACCGAAGCACTCAAGCTCTGCGATTTCTCCTCGGATAAATCTTTCGCACGCTGGATCATAGCGACCTCTCCGCCGACCGCCGAGATATGCATATCCTCATCGAACGCTTGCGGGGCACGGAAACCACTGGAATAACTAGCCCGGATATTGATATCTTCCGTCGGGTTAAAACGGATATTCGCACGAGGGCTGAATATTACATGATCCATCATATTATGTTTATCCAAACGACCGCCAATCAAGAAGCTCCATCGCTTATTTTTCCACTCATTCTGCAAAAATGCGCTCTCGATATGCACCTTCTGATTCGTAAAGCGATTATACCCGATCATCTCGTCCTTCAAATGATCGAAACTATACTCCAAACCGGCAGTCAAATCCGATGGCATAAACAAAAATTTATCAAAACTATAAGCATATTGCGTACCGGCCATAACCATCAGGTCCGTAGTCTTGCCGTAAGCGTTCGGATCTTGGTTCGTCCCGTAATAACTATCCCGGTCCGTATTTTGGGCAGAAGTGAAAACACTCCATTTATGTTTGTAATCCTTGGAGAAAAGATCGAATTTCAGACCTCCTCCATCAATCGAATGCTCCAACTGTTCGGCGATATCCGCTTCATGAGGCGGACGATCCAACAGATTTCCTCCCCTGCGGTATTCATTCATATGATGATACTCGAATGTCAATTTACTATAAGTACTCGTTTTCAGGTACGAACGGAAACCAACCGTTTGATTCTTCAATTTAGGCAACTCCGTAAAACCATCTCCATCCTGATCAAAACCGGAACGATGACGGTTCTGGCCAAAAAGATATAAGCCCGCTTTCCCATTTTCCGATACCAAAGAGGCATTTAGGGTCGTATTATTATCGAAAGCGGATGTCCCACCGATCGAGGTTAACATATGCGACAATTCCCCGGAATTTCTCAAGGGCTCCTTCGTGATGATATTAATTGTCCCGGCGATAGCGGACGAGCCGAACAGTGCCGATCCCCCTCCTCGCATCACCTCTACCCGCTCGATCATATTCGCCGGTATTTGCTCAAGCCCATATACGCCGGATAAAGCGCTGAATATGGGACGTGAATCAATCAGTATTTGGGTATAAGGTCCGTCTAATCCATTGATCCGGACTTGCTGGAAACCGCAATTCTGGCAATTCGTCTCTACCCGTACACCCGGTTGGAAATTTAGTCCCTGTGCCAAATTCACCGCATTGGTCGTAGTAAAAACCTTCGCATCCAATACATTCACTAATGTGGGAGCCAACCGGCGGGAAGTTTCCGCACGATTCGCAGATACCACCACGCCATCCAAGGCGATCTGGTCTTCTTCCAGTTCTACATTAATCTCTAAGGTTTTTCCTTTCTTTAGGGTCACTTCTTTAGAGATAGTCTTATACCCGAGCGCTTTATATTCTAGCGTAAATTTACCTTCCGGCAGATTCTTCAGGAAATAATGTCCCGAGTTATCGGTGGTCGTACCGATCGTGGTACCTTTTAACAATACGTTGATAAAGGGAAGATGTTCCCCTGTTTTCTTATCCAATACATGTCCGAAAACATTTGCGTCTGAGTCGTTTAGACGGTCCTCTCCCGTGGCCTGAGCTACCGTTAGGGCACAGCACAGGCATAGTATAAAGATGAAAAATTTATTCATTTTAATTTATTCTGATAAGTAATACAATGTTATTAATCTCACAATATCAGAATATGGGAGGAGCCCGAAGCGTACGTCTTCCCCGGAAGGGAACGATATAGTCCGGATAGACCGGAGCGAAAGATAAGTTACGGATAAAGGAATAAAAAGCCGCCAGCAGAATAGCGACGAAAGCCGCACCTGTTATCTGCAAGACAGATAACTGATGAAGCAACTGAAACTCGGCGTAGCCATGTTCATGGTCCGGACGACCATCGTCCGTTTTATGATACGGGTGAGAATGGACGATCGTTACCCCGTTGACAATATGAACGTGGGTAAACGCAATAATACATCCCAAATAGGCTATGAACAGCGCAGGGAGTAATATCCTCAGATATTTTCTTAATCTATCCATCTCTTTTCTCTCGATCGCAAATATAGTAATATAACCGATAAAAGAGATACGCTGTTCAAAAATTACCTATTTGTAGGTATTTCATCAACCGAGTACACCACGTACCCGATCTTCAAAGGCCGAAAGGGCCGCTTTGGCGCCTTCTCCCATAGAAATAATGATTTGCTTAAAGGGTACGGTGGAAACGTCGCCCGCTGCATAAATACCCGGGACATTCGTCCGGCAATGTGCGTCAATCACGATCTCACCGGGACGATTTGTTTCGACAATCTCCTTAAAGACACCACTATTAGCGGCTAAGCCGATTTGAACAAAAATACCGTCTAAATGAATAACACGCTCTTCCCCTGTCTTACGATCCTTTGTACGGATACCGGTTACCTTGTCGCCATTTCCAACCACCTCGGTTGTTTGTGAACTAACAAAGATCTCGACATTCGGCAAACTCTTCGCTTTCTCTTGCAAGACTTGATCCGCTTTTAACTCATCCATAAACTCCAAAACGGTTACTTTCGAACAGATCCCCGCCAAATCAATAGCCGCCTCGATACCGGAATTTCCACCGCCAACCACGGCAACATGTTTTCCCTTATAAAACGGACCGTCGCAATGAGGACAAAAAGCCACTCCACGCCCTATATACTCTGCCTCACCCGGTACATTCAATTTACGCCAGCTAGCGCCCGTAGCGACAATAACCGCCGGAGCCTTGAATATCTCACCTCCAGCCGTAGATAAAACCTTCTCGTTTCCTTCTATCGTTACCTTCTCTATACGACGATGCTCCAGCAGGTCAATCGGATATTGCCGCATATGCAAGCGCAGATTGTCAGCCAACTGGGTACCTGTTGTCTCCGGAACTGAAATCAGATTCTCAATTCCTACCGTCTCCTTCACCTGCCCGCCGATACGCTCCGCCACGACAGCGACACTCAGCCCCTTTCGTGCGGAATAAATAGCGGCAGAAGCACCAGCCGGACCCCCACCGACCACAACCACGTCATATCGTTTTACCGTCTTCTCCGTCAGGCTCTCATTGATTCCATACTGAGCTTCCAGCTTCGATAACAATTCACCGAATTCCCCACGTCCTACATGGATCAGTTTTCCATCCGCAAAGACAGAGGGGACGCCTTGTATCTTCAAGGCATCAACTTCCGCCTGATTGATAGCCCCATCTACCATCTCATGATGGATCTGAGGATTTAAAGTCGTCATAGCGTTTAATGCCTGTACCACATCCGGGCAATTCGTACAAGTCAAAGAGACATAGGTCGTCAGATGTATCGGGCCATTCAAGGCTTTAACACGATTACAAATGCTCTCGTCCGGAAAATTCTTGCCTTTCCCATCTGAATTCAAGATCGCCAACAGCAAGGAAGTAAACTCGTGTCCATTAGGTACTCCACGAAACTTAATCCCCGTTTTCGCTCCATCCTTTAATAAAATGAATTCCAATCCCTCCCCATCAGATACTTGCATAGATATTTTATCCAAACAAGAGGCAACATCACCTAATAAATCCAACAATTCCTGTCTACTTTCATGCGCAGGAGAGATCGATATATCAAAGGTATAATTCGCATTTAACCCTGCGAATATACCTTTTAATTGTTCTTTTAATGTTGATTCTAACACGATCTATACTCTTAATTATTTAGATTTTCCCTACCAAGTCAATGCTAGGTTTCAAGGTAGCCTCCCCTTTCTTCCATTTAGCGGGACAAACCTCACCATCATGTGAAGCGACAAACTGAGCGGCTTCAACTTTACGAAGTAACTCGGAAGCGTCACGACCGATATTGTTATCATGAATCTCGGCCACTTTGATCTTTCCTTCCGGATTTACCAAGAAAGTGCCACGGTATGCCATACCCTCTTCCTCAATCATCACACCAAACGCACGACTCAGTGCTCCAGTGGGATCCGCCAACATCGGATATTGGATCTTACGGATAGTCTCGGAAGCGTCATGCCAAGCTTTATGTACAAAATGAGAGTCTGTACTTACAGAGTAAATTTCTACTTCCATTGATTTAAACTGCTCATACTTCTCAGCCATATCGACCAACTCTGTTGGACAAACAAATGTAAAATCGGCCGGGTAGAAGAAAAAGATAGCCCACTTACCCAAGACGTCCTCGTTGGTTACGGTCTTGAAATTACCATTTTGAAAAGCTTGTACTTTAAACTCCGGAAGTTGAGAATTAATAATCGGTTCCATACTTGTTTCTATTTTTAAATGAATACTATTTGTTTTTATTTCCGATACAAAAATATAACATATTTCTTCATTAAAACAATTTTTCCAATCGATATATTTTATGAGGTTATAGATAACACTTTATCAATCAATAAAAAGGGCCTCTCCTCACGGAGAAGCCCTTCAATATCTTGGGTTTTGGCTTACTACATAATTAGCGATTATAATTTACTTTATATACTTAATTGATTCTTTTGTATCCGTATACGGCACGGTCTCCCAATTCCTCCTCGATACGAAGCAGCTGGTTATATTTAGCCATACGGTCCGAACGGCTTAATGATCCCGTCTTGATCTGTCCGCTATTGGTAGCGACAGCGATATCGGCGATCGTAGCGTCTTCCGTCTCACCGGAACGGTGTGAAGTAACGGTCGTGTATCCATGACGGTGAGCCATCTCGATAGCGTTCAGTGTCTCCGTCAAGGAACCGATCTGATTTACCTTGATCAAGATTGAGTTACCACAACCTTCTTTAATACCCCTTGAAAGGAACTCTACATTTGTCACGAACAAATCATCTCCGACTAATTGGCAATGGTTACCGATACGATCTGTCAGTTTCTTCCAACCAGCCCAATCATTCTCACTCATACCATCCTCGATGGAATCGATCGGGTATTCGTTGATCAGCTTTTCCAGATAATCCACCTGTTCGTCGGAAGTACGTTTCACGCCTTTTTCTCCTTCAAACTTCGTGTAATCGTAGATTCCATCCTTATAAAACTCAGAAGAAGCGCAATCCATACCGATCATCACATCCTTGCCCGGTTCATAACCAGCCGCCTTGATAGCGGCGATAATTGAGTTCAAGGCATCTTCCGTACCTTCCAAATTCGGGGCGAAACCACCCTCATCACCAACAGCGGTACTTAACCCACGATCGTGCAATACCTTTTTCAACGCATGGAATACCTCAGCGCCCATACGTAAGCCTTCCTTGAAAGAAGCAGCACCTACCGGACGAATCATAAACTCTTGGAAAGCGATCGGAGCGTCGCTATGCGAACCGCCATTGATAATATTCATCATCGGAACAGGCATCACGTAGGTATTCGTTCCACCAATATATCTATATAAAGGAATATCCAAATAATTTGCGGCAGCTTTCGCTACAGCTAAAGAAACGCCAAGGATAGCGTTCGCACCTAGTTTCGATTTAGTTTTCGTACCGTCTAAAGCCAACATCGCATGATCGATACCTATCTGATCCAAGGCAGACATCCCCTTCAATGCCGGAGCGATAATCGTATTGATATTCTCAACCGCTTTCAATACGCCTTTACCACCATAACGCTTCTTGTCGCCATCACGCAACTCCAAAGCCTCGTTCTCGCCGGTGGACGCACCGGAAGGCACAGACGCACGGCCCATAACGCCGGACTCTAGTAAAATATCAACCTCTACTGTCGGGTTACCTCTTGAATCTAGGATCTCACGTCCTGTAATCTTTTCTATTTTCATTGCTTCTACGTTTTTTAAACTGACGCAAATATAGATGGATTACTAGAACCGTGAAATCACCACAAATTGCTATTTTCGCCTCAATAATACCTGAATGTAGGTAGAGGCTACAACACTCCCGCCCGCACCCGGCTCAAAGATTCGGGTGTCATCAATAAATACGAGGCGATATGATTGACAGAAGCACGTTTCGCTGCTTCCGGATATTCCTGTTGAAAACGCAGATAACGTTTTCTTGCCGACTCAAAACGCCAAGAGTCCGCTTTCTCTTGCGAAAGCATCAAAGCCCACTCCAGTATTTTCTGGTACAATCTATTAATAGCTAAAGATGTTTTCAATAAATCGCTAAATTCCGAAAAAGAGATCCGGTGATAAACCGTCGGTTCCAATGCCTCGATTAATAAACGCGTCGGTTCTCTTTGGAATGTGCTGGCTATACAAATAACGATATTTCCCTCACAGGAGAAATGCTCGGTAATATCACGTTTATTCTTATAGTAAAACTGGCGTAATAATCCCGATTCCACATAATATAAATATTTAGATATTTGTCCGTTATCCAACAATAATTTTCCTTTCGCAGCCTTACTTGATTCTATGATCGAGGCCAGAGAATCCAAATCCGCATCGGGTAATGGATAAAAACGTTTGGATATCATTTCGGCTATTTCTTGTGGTGTCTTCATACTATTCATCATTTTCTGATCTATATCATTTTTTATCTCCTTACAAAAATAGATATTTGTTGCATATAACAAAACAAACACATATTAAATAGTCAAGGTTAGTCTAGGCAAAAAATTATTACTATCGTTTAAAAGCTAATCGGATTAGATTGTTTTCCCTGATTAGCTGTTGCATAATCGCAAGGCTTGATCGAGAGATCAGGCCTTGTTATTTTCTGGTTTGTAGCGAGAGAATATCGCTTTCGCATTATCTAAACGTTCTTTTGATAAGGGTTCCACCCCCTTTAACGGATAATCGAGGCCTAATTGCTCATATTTATAGGTTCCCATCGTATGATAAGGCAATAATTCCACTTTGCGAACCACTTTATATGAACTGACATACCGAGCTAACGCCTCCAGCCACTCGTCATTATCCGTATATCCGGGGACAATAACATGGCGAATCCAAGTATCTATGCCACGTCTCTCCAATTCATCCAAGAACAGAAGCGTATTATCCTGCTTGACACCCGCCAGTAACGGATGTAAATCCGGGTTTAAGGTTTTGATGTCCAATAACACTAAGTCCGCATAATCCAAGACTTCCCAAGCTTTTGAGGTACATACGAAACCAGATGTGTCCAAAGCTGTGTGAAGACCTTGCTCTTGGCACAAACGGAAAAACTCTTTCAGAAACTCAGGTTGCAATAAAGGTTCCCCACCGGTAACAGTCACCCCCCCACGGGCGATAAAACTCTTATACCGTAAGACTTCCGTCAATAGCTCGCCGGGAGTCATCTGATATTTCACCTTCCCTTTCGGGTTCCAAGTATCCGGGTTATGGCAATACAGGCAACGCAACGGGCAGCCCTGCATAAAAACGACAAAGCGAATTCCGGGACCATCTACGGTCCCGAAACTCTCTAATGAATGTATCTTACCTTTTATCACTTACAGTGAATGGTTAATGGTTCTTGAAATAACATCCAACTGTTGTTCACGAGTCAGTTTCACGAAGTTTACCGCATATCCGGATACACGGATCGTAAGTTGCGGATATTTCTCAGGATGTTCCATAGCGTCGATCAACAAATCCTTATCAAATACGTTAACATTCAGATGCTGACCTCCATCCGGAGTAAAATAGCCATCCAATAAGCTAACCAGATTATTGATCTGCACTTCACGCTCCTTTCCCAACGTAGCCGGAGAAACAGCGAAAGTATAAGAGATACCGTCGTGCGCATGCTGGAATGGAAGCTTCGCTACCGAAGCTAGCGCAGCGATAGCACCTTTCGTATCACGACCGTTCATAGGGTTCGCACCCGGAGCGAAAGGAGTTCCACCGATACGGCCATCCGGTGTCGTACCAGTCTTCTTACCATATACCACATTAGAGGTGATCGTAAGGATGGACTGCGTAGGTTTCGCATGGCGATAGGTCTCGTGCTGACGCAAATATTCCATGAACTTCTCGGTGATCTCTACAGCGATACTATCCGTACGATCGTCGTTATTACCGAAAGGAACATATTCTCCCTCACGTTCGAAATCAACCGCCAAGCCACGCTCGTCACGGATCACACGTACTTTCGTATCACGGATAGCAGCCAACGAATCGGCAACGATAGAAAGACCGGCGATACCTGTCGCACGGATACGCTCTACATCTCCATCGTGAAGCGACATCTCGAATGCCTCATATGCGTATTTATCATGCATATAATGGATTATCTTCAAGGCGTTCACATACACTTTCGCCAACCAGCGCATCATTTGCTCATACTTAGCCATCACCTCATCGTATTCCAGATACTCGCCGCGAACCGGCTCGAACATCGGGGCTACCTGTACGCCGCTGCGCTCATCCCGTCCTCCGTTGATCGCATATAATAAACATTTCGCCAAATTCGCACGGGCTCCGAAGAACTGCATCTGCTTACCGATCTTCATAGGAGAAACGCAACAAGCGATACCATAATCATCTCCATAATCCGGACGCATCAAATCGTCGTTCTCATATTGGATAGCCGATGTATCGATAGAGACCTTGGCACAGAAGCGTTTCCAGTTCTCGGGAGCGTTCTTAAACCACAGAACTGTCAAATTGGGTTCTGGTGCCGGACCTAGATTATATAATGTATGGAGATAACGATAGGAAGTTCTTGTTACCAAAGAACGGCCATCCACTCCTTGGCCGCCCAAGGACTCTGTTACCCAAACCGGATCACCGGAGAACAAATCATTGTATTCCGGCGTACGTAAGAAACGAACGATACGCAACTTGATGATCAGCTGGTCTACCAATTCTTGCGCCTCCTCTTCGGTCAACTTACCCTCACGGATGTCTTTCTCGATATAAATATCCAAAAACGTAGAAGTACGTCCGATAGACATCGCCGCGCCATCTTGGTCTTTTACCGCCGCCAGATAAGCTAAGTACACAAACTGAACTGCCTCACGAGCGTTTTGTGCCGGACGAGTCACATCAAAGCCATAGCTAGCGCACATTTTCTCGAACGCTTTCAAAGCCTTGATCTGTTCAGAAATCTCCTCACGGCTCTGGATGATCTCTTCCGTGATCTCTTGGATATCCAAACGATTCAAGAAACGCTTTTTCTCCTCGATCAAGATTGCCGTACCATACAGAGCGACACGACGATAGTCACCGATAATACGTCCTCTGCCATACGCATCGGGCAGACCGGTGATAATAGCCGAACGACGTGCGGCAATCATCTCTTCCGTATATGCGGAGAAAACGCCCTCGTTATGAGTTTTACGGTACTTCGTGAAGATCTCTTTCGTCATCGGGTCCAAATGATAACCATAAGCTTCCAAGCTATTCTCGACCATACGGATACCGCCCTTCGGGAAGATACCACGTTTCAGCGGAGCATCGGTTTGTAACCCAACGATAACCTCATTCTCCTTATCAATATAGCCCGGGCCATATACATCGATCCCTTGAGGTAATTTTGTCTCGGCGTCATAAACTCCCTTTTCCCTCTCGACCTTAAACATCTCGGTCAGCTTGTTCCAGACCTTACGGGTCTTCTCGGAAGAAGCGACTAAAAAGGAATCATCCCCTTCATAAGGCGTATAGTTACTCTGGATAAAATCTCTTACATTGATCTCTCTTTTCCAGGTCTCACCCTTAAAGTGATCCCAGCACTCATTCTCAAATTTCATAAACAATCTTATCTAATACCACATTTTTACCGCCGCAAAGGTAAAACTTTTATCCTCATGTTCCTGTAACATTTGCGACACCCCTCTAAAATCCCTATAAATAGGTATTAAAAATATACAAGAAGAAACGGGATAGTAATGCGATGCTTTGCACGAAGTCTCCATTTTATTCACTATCTTTGCCTACAGAACGTAAAAGTTAATCTGGATCAAACACATGAGAAATATCCTGTTTACCGTTTTATTTATAGGAATACTATCTTTAATCGCATCTCCTATCTCACTCGCGTCTAAATCTTTGCATAAGGCAAATATGATTAATTTGTCGAACAATGCCATTATTTGCATGCATCAAGATCCGGATGGCTATTTGTGGATCGGGACTTACGACGGACTTAACTTATACAACGGAAAAGATACGTATGTATATCGTTTCGAATTAAATAACAAAAACTCTCTTTGTAGTAATATCATTCACAAAATATCCGACGCAGAACCCGGCTTTTTATGGATATCAACCTCTTTAGGTATCAATAAATTCTCACTAAAAGAACGGAAAGTCACCGAGTCTTTCCCCGGATACATGGAATGCGATCTATTGGCCTCCGATTCATCCGGCATCACGCTCGCTATTTGTAAGGAAAACAGAATCTCTTGCTACACCCCATCTAGCGATGGGTTCCGGGACCTGCCGAGAGAAGGAGTAGGCCCTCAAACCGTACGTACCTTATTCGCCGGGACGGACGGACATTTTTATTTATTATTAGCCTCGGGCATACTGAAAAAGTTGACTCCGGATTTCTCCGATACTACTTTTAATTTGCTATCGGAAGAACGCCAATTCCATAATAAACCGATCTTATCCGCATTTTACGAGAATAATCATATTTTCATAGTAGATACCGACAATAAATTATATCGACAGCATGTAGACGGAAAGGGGAAAGAATTCCTGTTCGATCTGCCTGAAATGACAAAACAATATGGTAACATCATCAAGATATGCACCTTCCAATCCAATGTGTATATCGTTTTCCGTAACGGCAATATTCTAGACCTAAGCCAACCGGAAAACACGATAAATATGGGCATCGGTATCTTTTGCCTAATGAACGATAAAAGGCAGGAGATTCTCTGGTTGGGAACAGACGGGCAAGGTATACGGATGTTTTATGACAAACCCGATCTTTTCGGCTCTATCTTACTCAAGGATTTACCGATTAATATACAGAACCCCATACGTTCTTTATATACAGACGATGATCAATCCCTTTGGCTCGGGACAAAAGGAGACGGTATTGTCCGGATACAAGCGTATGACACTTACCATAACAAAAAGATGATCCCACAAAGCGCTATCACGCATTTTACCACCGCCGACGGCCTATCCAGCAACCGTGTGTATTGCTTCCAAAAAAGCGAGTACCATCCATGTATCTGGATTGGCACGGAAGGCCCGGGACTGACCTATTATTCGTATAAAGAGAAACGAATAAAAACGATACCGCAACGAGAAGACACCACCCCTCTACGCTATGTCCACTCTATTTGCGAGGTAGATGATTCCACATTATGGCTAGCGACAACGGGTAACGGATTGCAAAAGGTTACCTTACATATAGATAAAGCCGTACCTACAATCGGGAAGGTACAAACCTTCCCGTTAAAAAACGGAAAGAACATCTGTAAAGAAATCCAATCGATGGTATATGACAACGACTCTACCCTGTTCCTCGGGAGCCGTGGCGGTTACGGAGTCATTCGTTTCAATATTTTCAATCAAGGATATGAATTCCTGCAAACCAACAATTTAAGAAACCCGGCCATTGGAGATGTGCTTTCCGTATGCCAGACCGAAGATTCCACGTTTTATGCAGGCGCCAGCTCCGGTCTCACCCGGATTAAATTCAGAGGGGGAAAGATGCGTTTACGCCAATTCGATAAAAGCGACGGGATCGTAAACGACATGATCCATGGTATCCATGAGGGGAACGATAGCTGTATCTGGCTTAGTACCAATAAAGGTCTCACCAAATATAATCCCCGGAACAACTTTTTCCATAATTATCATCAGCCTTACTTTAGCGTCACGGAATTCTCTGATGACGCTTATTGGAAATGCCCATACTCCGAGCGTTTATTCTTTGGAGGCATCAACGGATTAGTCTGGGTAAATAAACAAACGGAGCCGGAGCATACCTATCAACCCGAATTAAGTTTCTTCGAGTTGCAAATGGATAAACAAATCCTTCCATTATATAAGGACATCAGCCGGAACGGTGTAACGGTTCCGGCTGATGTGCAATCGTTAACGATTGCGTTCGTCGCTCCGGATTACATCAACGGGGAGAATTACGAGTATTCGTATCAGTTGGTCAACTATAATTCCTCTTGGGAAAAATTGCAAAAGACAAACAAGGTAACTTTCAGGAACCTACCGTACGGGGAATATTTGCTGAAAGTCCGTTATCGCAACGATGTCATTGATTCGTCAGCAAAAGAATACACTCTACCTATCAAGGTATTACCTCCTATTTATCTAAGCTCGTTAGCCATTTTCACGTATCTTTTTATCGGTACGGTTTTGCTCATCATCGCCACCTATCGTATCCATCACCAAATACTAAAGAAACAGAAGCAGATCGCAGACAAGATCAAGGAGGAGCAAAAAGAGAAGCTATACGAGTCCAAGCTGAATTTCTTTACCCACATTACGCATGAGCTATGCACCCCGCTTACCTTGATCAATGGCGTGGAGAATTATATCCAAGCCTATGCCGCCACCTCAAAAGACAAGACATTAGAAAAATACACTTCAGTCCTCCGGGAAAATGTAGAGGAACTGAACGGGCTTATCCAAGAAATCCTTGATTTCCGGAAAGCGGAAGACGCTGGATTCAGTCATACGCACATCCGAAGAGTATCCGTATCCTCTCTTTTGCGAACTCAATTCGAATGGTTTTACCCACTATCCGAGCAACACCAAATCCAATTCAAGATCGATGCTCCCAAAGAGCTTTATTGGAATACGGATTCCGTCTATTTCAAGAAGATCCTAGCAAATCTGATTTCCAACGCATTTAAGTATACGGAAGACGGGGGCACGGTTCGTATCTCCTTACATGAGGAGGAGAACTTCCTCGTCCTTAAAGTTTACAACACCGGCAAAGGAATCGAGGAGGCAGACATGCAAAATATTTTCGACCGATATCGTATCCTTGGCACGATGGATAACGACGATAACAGGCAAAATACGGCACGGAATGGCCTCGGCTTATTTATCTGCCACAGCCTCGTACAATCCTTAGGTGGTAAAATCGACATAGAGAGTGAGGTCGGCCAATATGCTGAATTTACAGTTACCTTACCTTTTGGCATCGTAGAGGAGAGCTCAGACGACACGATAGACGAAGATATTCCCGTATCGCTTCCTTCCCCAAACACGGATATACAAAAGCCGCAAATCTCACATACGGCACAAAAAGAGACGGAAGATAAACCGATGATACTCGTTATCGACGATCATAAAGACATCGTCTGGCTAATCACGGAAACCCTCTCTTCCGAATATCAGGTTCAGGAAGCTTATAATGCGGAGGAGGCTCTGGAATTCCTCAAGCAATACACTCCCTCCCTTATCATCACCGATATCATGATGCCTAATATCGACGGATTGGAATTGATCTCTCTTATCAAGGAAAATAGATATACCCGTCATATCCCGCTTATTATCGTATCTGCCAAAATATCAGACCAAGAGCAAGCGGCAGGACTTAATATAGGAGCGGATGCCTATCTAACCAAGCCTTTCTCGCCAACAGTTCTCCTATCCGTCGTGAACCGATTGATGACAAATCAAAGAGAATTAAAAGAGTATTTCTATTCTCCGGAAAGTGCTTATCAATATACGGAAGGGCAATTATTACATCAAGAAGACAAGGAATTCCTTGACGCCGTAACCGCTATCATCAAAGAAAATGTCAGCAAGGAAGGACTCGGTCCCGAGCTGGTAGCGGACGCACTGAATATAAACACCCGCATCTTATATCGCCGTTTCAAGAAAATATCTACCATGACGCCGAGTGATTTTATAAAGGATTATAGGTTAAACTATGCAGCGCAATTACTCGTAAATACCAACATGAGCGTTCAGGAAATTATTTATAATGTAGGGATTTCTAACAAATCATACTTCTATAGGGAGTTTGCCCGTAAATATAACATGACTCCTAAAGAATACCGCACAAAAGAGGCATAAATCATTGATTCCTAAATAGTGTCATAATCAACCAAAAGAGTATCATAATCTGCCATATGCATTTCATGACACTTCTTCGGTATTTCAAAGCACTCTTCAATTCGTTAAGACCTATTAATATTGCTGTCGAATAACAAAGCAAACCGCTTGTGTGTATTCTTCCTTCGGGAAGCACATTATTAACTTTTAATTTAATGTTTTTATGAAAAAAAAGAGTGAAGGTAAGACGAGGAAATGCCTGACTTTATTAGGTGGACGAACCTCTTTGTTACTTTGTTTATCTTTAATGTTTCAGTCCTCTTATGCGGCCGAAGATTCTACTGTTCCTGAAATGGGAAACATGGAGATTCATCAGATCGCACAGCAAAGTTCAACCATTAAAGGTGTAGTAAAAGACCAAAAGGGTGAACCTCTGATTGGCGTTAGTATTGTTGTGAAAGGAACCACGAACGGAACAGCTTCGGACTTTGACGGAAATTTCACCTTGGATGTGCCGGATAACAGCACATTGGTATTTTCCTTCATCGGCTTCAAATCCCAAGAAGTTCGTTATACCGGGCAAAAAACATTGAACATAGTCTTAGCTGAAGACTCTGAGACACTAGACGAGGTAGTAGTCGTAGGTTACGGTTCCCAAAAGAAAGGTGAGATCACCTCATCCGTTACCAGCGTGAAAGCATCCGACTTTAACAAGGCACCGGTAGTGAACCCGATGCAATTGGTGGAAGGACGTGTAGCTGGTCTGACTGTATCACGTGGTAGCACCGACCCGAATGGCGAGGTAAAAGTACAGATGCGTGGTGCCTCATCTCTGAAAGGTAGCAATGAGCCTCTCGTTATTATTGACGGTATGCCGGGTAATATGACTTCTTTGAACGCTATCGCACCCGAGGATATCGAGGCGATCGACGTATTGAAAGACGGTTCCGCAGCCGCTATCTACGGAACCCGGGGTAATAACGGTGTGATCATCGTCTCCACGAGACGTCCGCAAGCCGGAACTACTCAAGTGGATTACTCAGGATATATCATGCACGAGGCGGTTTATAAACGGCCGGAAATCTTAAATGGAGACGAGTTCGTCGCTTATGGCAAGGAAACCAACAACGCCAATATCCGCGACTTTGGTGGACGGGATAACCATTACGACGCTTTATTGAATAAGAGTAATTTCACCCATGTACACAACTTGACCGCTACCGGTGGTAATGGTAAGACAAACTATCGCGCTTCTTTAAATTACAAAAAGAATGATGGTATGATCCGTAACACCAGCCGTGAAACGATCAATGGCTCTATCGCCGTGAACCACCGTGCGTTTGATGATAAACTACAGCTTTCTTTCAATCTAGCAAACTCTTTCGTGAAAGTGGACGCGGTTTCCGATGATGTGGATAAGGTAGGAGATATCCCTAATTACGGCATATTATACCAGGCGATCCGTATCAACCCGACGATGCCTATTTATAAGGAAGACGGCTCCTTCTGGGAAACTTACAGCGGTTACGAAGATTTCAACCCGGTAGCCCGCATATACCAGCGTACCAAGAAAAAGGAATTCAAGAATTTATTGGCGAACTTCAAGGCTCAATATGAGATTATCCCCGGTCTGACAGCCGCCGCTTTCTTCGCTATGGAGAAGAACGACGCATTAACTAACGATTATAGTATGCGTGAGGAATATAGCCAATATAAAGACGGTACAAACGGACGCGCCAAAAAAGAATATTATCAGAATACCAATCGTACTACTGAATGGACAGCAAACTACAATACTTCCATCAACGGCGTACACAATATTACCGGTTTGCTGGGATACAGTTACCAAGATTTTGAATACGAGCAATTCAGCGCCGAGAACAAGAACTTCTTGACGGACGTATTCGGTACCAATAACCTAGAAGCCGGCGGTTACCTAAAAGATGGTAAGGCCGAGATGAAGAGTAAAAAAGAGACCAGCAAACTGATCGCCTTCTTCGCCCGTGCCAACTATAATTACGACGGTAAATACATGGCCAGCGCCTCTATCCGCCGTGAAGGTTCCACAAAGTTCGGAGCGAACAACAAATGGGCTTGGTTCCCCTCTGTCAGCGCAGGCTGGATGATCTCTCGTGAGGACTTCATGGAGAGCCAAGAAGTATTCGACGTATTGAAATTCCGTGCCGGTTTCGGTATCACGGGTAGTCTACCTACCGATCCATATATGTCTCTCGCTACCTACGGCACAGGTGCTGGAGCTTGGAACGCTTACACCGGTTCATGGCTAACCGCCACTTACGGTCCGAATATCAACCCGAATCCGGATTTGAAATGGGAGAAGAATGAGTCCTTGAACATCGGTTTCGACTTCGGCTTGCTAGGTGGACGCCTAAATGGTACGATCGATTGGTATAGTCGTACGACTCGCGACTTGATCAGTAGCTACAATGCCCAACAGCCATCCTTGATCTACAACACGATCACCACCAACGTAGGCACAATGAGAAATAGAGGTATAGAATTAGCATTAAACGCAGAGGTCGTAAAGACTAAGGATTTCTCTTACACGGCTAATTTCACGTTCTCATACGAGAATAATAAATTGACATCTTTGTCTAACGACGTGTACAAATCTTCTTACGAGGATCAATATGACCTGCCCTCTCCGGGTAACCCGGGCAAGGCTTACCGCCTACAAGAAGGACAGCCGATCGCGTCATTCTTCGGTTATGTATGCGATGGTATCAATCCGGACGGAACTTGGAATCTTCGCGACATAGACGGAAAGGAAGGTCTGTCTGACGCTGACCGTACCTTTATCGGTAATGGTTTGCCGAAATTCAAGGCTGGCTTACAGAACACATTTACCTATAAGAACTTTGACTTCAGCTTCTTCCTGCGCGGTATGTTTGATTATGACGTATTGAACGAGGGTGCTATTTATTTCGGAACGACTGTTAATATTGATCAGTCTGGCACAAACGTATACAAGGATGCCTTGAAGAACAAGGTAACAGAGCAACCATTGTTCTCTTCTTATTATCTAGAGAAAGGGAACTTCTTGAAGATCGATAACGTGACACTAGGTTATACATTCAACTTCAAAAATAATAAATATGTGCGCAACTTACGTATTTATGGTAATGTCACCAATCTTGCGACTATTACAGGATACTCTGGTTTAACCCCTGACGTAAACGTAACAGGACTACAAGCAGGTATAGAGAAGCGCGGATCTTATCCCACCACCCGTACCTTCACGTTTGGCGTTAATTTTGGATTCTAATTAAGTAACAATAGATTTAAGACAATACAATGAAAGCTTTAAAAAATATATGCGCAATTTCATTATTGCTGGGAGCTACCGCATTTACCTCTTGTACGGACCTGACAGAGGAAATACATAGCTCGGTAATCGCTGAGAATTATTACAACAATGCAGGCGAGGTAATGGCCGCCATGATGCGTCCATGGGGACACTTCTGTGGAACTATGCAAGTAGCCCAATCGCCTTGGTCATGTAACGAGTTATCTTCCGACTGTGCCGCATGGCCTCAAAAAGGTCGCCACGGCTATGACAATGGAGACTGGATTCGCTTACACCGCCATCAATGGATTCCTACGGATGGTCAAGTAGTGGATGCTTGGAAAAAATTATTTGAAGGTATCGGATATGCTAACAACTTCCTTACAGATACAGAGAATATAGATTTTGAAGCACTCCAAGTTCCAATGTCTAAAGCACAAGCACAAGCGGAGATGCGTGTATATCGCGCTTACTGTTATTGGTATGTGATGGATATGTTCGGTACGGCTCCAATTTGCGAGAAAATCGGTGAAATCAATCCTTCCTCCAAATCTCGCGCAGAGTTATTCGCTTGGATCGAAAAAGAGTTAAACGAGAGTATTCCTTCTTTGTCAGAGAGTAAAACAGAGACCTACGGACGTGTATCCAAATGGGGGGCTTACGCATTATTGGCTCGTCTCTATTTGAATGCGGAAATTTATACTGGACAAGCACGCTGGGATGATTGTATCGCAGCTTGCGATGAATTAGCTAAGGGAGGTTTCGCATTGGATAAGAAGTGGAACGACACTTTCCGTGCGGATAACGACAAGCGATCTACCGAGATTATCTGGTCAATCGTGTATGATGAAGTATATGCCAAAGGAATGGGTTGGTATCAACGTTGGTTGCATTACGCACACCAAACTGGCTGGGATTTGCAATCCGGTCCTTGGAACGGCTTGGTGACACAACCGACCTTTTATGACTCATTCGCTGACAACGACTTGAGAAAAATTGAGGGTTTCTTGATCGGTAAGCAATATCCTCGCAAAGTAGATGAAAACGGTAATTACTACTACGACACGACCGCAGAGCCTTTGAAAGGTTCAGAGGAGTACAATGGGCAGGATTTGGTATTCGTAAACTACATTAAGTCCATGACCGAGGGCGAAGAAAACAGCGGCGCTCGCTCTATCAAGTATGAAATCCAACCGGGTACTACCGGCGATATGAACAACGACTGGGTGATGTTCCGTTATTCCGAGGTTATCTATAACAAAGCGGAGGCCTTGATGCGTAAGAACGGAGGCAAAGCAACGCAAGAAGTGGTAGATATGATCAACAGCGTTCGTCAACGTTCTTTCAAGGCAGAGGATTGGGAGAAAGCGAAATATACGACCGCTACATTGACAATGGATGAGTTCTTAGCCGAAAAAGGTAGAGAGTTTGCTTTCGAAGGAATCCGCCGTACAGACTTGGTTCGTTTTAACAAGTTCGTAACCACTTCTTGGTGGGACAAGACTGCATCCAACGAACCAAAGCGTAATATCTTCCCTATTCCGCAAAGACAATTGGATGCTAACGCAAACTTATCTCCGAACGAGGCTAACTCATTGTTCTAAATATCAACTAAGTATAGTAGAAATCCATTATTAACAAATTAGCACTTGACAATGATAGAGGACTACTATACTTATTGATCTGAAAATATAAAAGGTTACCTTTGTCACTATCAAAGGTTATCCTTGGAACTATCAAAGGTGGCCTTTTATGTTTCATCCTTTTCTAACTAATTGATACGACATGATAAATCTCAAGAAATCGATGTGTTGCCTTTTTCTGGCAGCCAGCTCAACAGTAGCGATCGCACAGACTAATGTAGTTGATCTTGTAAACCCGATCATCGGGACAAATGGAATGGGACATACATTCCCGGGCGCTTGCGTACCCTTCGGACTCGTGCAACTCAGTCCGGATACGGATACCATACCGCACAACGTAGACGGTAAATACCAACCTCGCTCCTACGAGTATTGCGCCGGCTATCAACATAAGGATAGCAGCATCGTAGGTTTCAGCCACACCCACTTCAGCGGTACCGGCCACTCCGACCTAGGAGACATCTTGATTATGCCTACCACCGGAACGTTGAAGCTAAATCCCGGTACAGCCACGAATCCCGATGGCGGTTACCGTTCCCGCTTCTCGCATGACACCGAGATATCCCGTCCCGGATACTATGAGGTGATGCTCGCCGATTATGGCGTAAAGGCGCAACTAACCACTACCCAACGGGCCGGCATCCACAAATACACATACCCTACGAACAGTGAGAACCAACGCATTATCCTTGATATGATTCACGGGATCTATAACTATGACGGCAAAGTTCTTTGGACCAATATTCGCGTAGAGAACGATACGCTGGTAACCGGCTATCGTATCACAAACGGTTGGGCACGTACCAACTATACTTATTTCGCCATGTCTTTCTCCAAACCGATCACGCATTACGGATGCGAAGAGAAAGCGAAAGTTAATTATCGGGGCGGTTATGCCAAGTTCAATATGAAAGAGAACTTCCCGGATATCGGAGGACGTAAGATCGTCGCTTATTTTGATTTCGATCCGAAAACGTCTGATGAGTTGGAAGTGAAAGTCGCCCTTTCCGGAGTCAGCACCGAGGGAGCCTTGAAAAATCTACGTGCCGAGGCTTCCGGTGCGGACTTCGACCAATTAGCCGCCAAAGCCTCCGATACTTGGAATAAAGCGCTCTCCGTCATCGACGCGAAAGGAAGCGATGATCAATTGGCTATGCTTTACACCTCCTTGTATCACACGATGATCAATCCTTGCGTATATACGGACGTTGACGGTCAATACCGCGGACTCGACCATAATATCCATCAAGCGGACGGATTCACGAACTATACGGTTTTTTCCGTATGGGATACCTATCGTGCCCTACATCCCCTGTTCAATATCATCAACCGACAAGTTAACACGGATATCGCCAAATCTATGTTGAAACATTGCGAGCAAAGCGTTCATCATGCCTTGCCGATCTGGAGCCATATGGCAAACGAGAACTGGTGCATGATCGGTTATCATTCCGTCTCTGTCTTGGCAGATGCTATCGCCAAAGGATTACCGATCGATAAAGACGCCGCGTTAAAAGCGATGATCAGCAGCTCTACGATTCCGTATTATGAGGGAACCAAAGAGTTTATGGAATTAGGTTATGTTCCTTTAGATCGCAACGGTAGCGCAGGCTCCTTGACTTTGGAGTATGCTTATGATGATTGGACAATCTATAATACAGCTTTATTAGTGGGAAACCGATCCGTGGCCGATACCTATAAAAAGCGTGCGTCCAATTACGCGAATGTATTCGATACCTCGATCGGATATGCCCGTCCCCGTTATACGAATGGTAAATTCAAAGAGGACTTCAGTTTGTTAAGCACGCACGGTGAAGGGTTTATCGAGGGAAATGCCTTGAATTATTCCTTCTATGTCCCTCAAGATGTCAATGGTATGATTCAGTTGATGGGAGGCGAGCAAGCATTCATCACTAAAATGGATTCCTTATTCACGATGCATCTTCCTGATGAGTTCTTTGCCGAGACCGAAGACGTAACCAAAGAAGGATTACTAGGAGGTTATGTACACGGCAACGAACCCAGCCATCACATCCCATTCTTATACACATGGACCAGCCAGCCTTGGAAAACCCAATACTGGCAACGTGAGATCATGAATAAGATGTATCGCAACAATATCGACGGCCTTTGTGGTAACGACGACTGCGGCCAGATGTCCGCTTGGTATATCCTTTCCGCCATGGGATTCTATCCGGTTTGCCCGGGTACGGATCAATACGTATTAGGCGCTCCCTACCTTCCATATATGAAGGTTCGCTTGGAGAATGGTAAGACTTTCGAGGTAAAAGCCGATAAAGTCAGCGACAAGAACCGTTATGTAAAAGCGGTAAAGCTAAACGGGAAACCCTATACCAAAGGATACATCACGCAGGATGACATCTTGAACGGCGGAACGCTCACTTTCGAGATGACTTCCAGCCCGAACAAAAAGCGATTGTTCAACGGAGAGGATCGTCCTTATTCACTGACAGATTAGCCTATTTTCACCTAAAAACAGATGAGACTTATGAGATATAAACAATTAATCAGCGGTGCTTTCCTGCTGTGGACTTGCATCGCTTGCTCCGGCAAAAAGGAACAGGCGGCTACCGTAGCGGAAGCTCCCCCTACTCCTTGGGATAATTATTACATCGGAAAGATCGATTTCGAGAATCTTTCCCCCGAGGCTAAGGGCTCGGCGATCTATGCCGCCGTTATCCCTGATCCGGAAGCTTATATTACCAAGCACGCCCGCAAGGTCGTAGAAACGCTTTATTTCACTCCGGAAGATAGTATCCCGGGCATCGAGGAGATCCACTATACATTAAAGGAATACGACGGGGTATCCGCGAAAGACGGAGCGCCCCCTTCCATCAGTATCGTATACAGCACGAAATGGATCGAGAAAAGTTTTGCCAATAACGACACCGCGAAAGTGGATTACGAGACCCGTGGCGTATTATACCATGAGCTGACGCATGGTTTCCAATTGGAGCCTCAAGGCATAGGTAGCTATGGGACTAATAAGACTTTCTGGGCCATGATAGAAGGTGTGGCGGATGCCGTAAGATACCTAAACGGCGGTTTTACCTTGGAAGATCGTCCCAAAGGCGGCCATTATATGGATGGTTACCGCACGACAGGCTTCTTCCTCGCATGGCTTACGCAAACCAAAAACCCGGATTTCCTGCGGAAGTTCAACCGAAGCACATTAGAAGTTATTCCTTGGTCGTTCGATGGTGGCGTGAAATACGCGCTCGGCAATGATTACGACATAGACTCCTTATGGAAAGAATATATGGCAACGATGGGAGATGAAGCGTAGCCCCGGCAAAGGCTACGACCAACGGCGGTAACACTCAACAAGTTACCGCCGTTCTTTTATAGTATCACTCCCGACCTTCCGCCAATAGGCATTATAAGGTCGCGACAATGCCCATCGTAAGCTCCTTATACTGCCCATCCTAACAACCTTACAATGGGCATTGTTACATTATTCCCCTAAAACACCTTCCTTATTTGCATTTCCGTAAACATATATCTACTTTTGCGAAAAAGTAAATATGGAACTTTATACCCGAATCCTGTTGCCGAAAGCACGATTCTCTTTCTCGTATGAGGACCGGGTCGTGATGATGGGCTCCTGCTTCGCCGAGAATATCGGGCGGAAGCTGGAAGAGAATAAGTTCTCCGTAGATATAAACCCATTCGGTACTCTGTATAACCCGGCTTCCGTAGCGGAAGGATTGAGGATGCTGCTACGCCCGGAGCGTTTCACTCCCGGCGATTTATTCCAGCATGAGGGCATATACCATAGTTTTACCCATCATAGCCGTTTCTCCGCTCCCTCGGAAGAAGAATGCCTAGGCCATATAAACAGCCGCTTATCCGAATCCTCCGATTTCCTGCGAAAAGCGACCCGGTTGGTAATCACGTTGGGAACCGCTTTCGTCTACCGCCTCAAGAGCGACGGGCGAATCGTGTCGAATTGCCATAAGCTACCGGAAAAGATGTTCGACCGGCAACGATTATCCACGCAAGAGATCGTCGAGGACTGGAAACCTCTGTTACTAGCCCTTTGGGAACAAAATCCCGCCTTGAAAATCTTATTTACCGTAAGTCCGATCCGCCACTGGAAAGACGGGGCGCACGAGAACCAACTCAGCAAAGCCACCCTATTGCTAGCCACGGATGCCTTACAGAAAGATTATCCCGACCGAATCGCCTACTTCCCCGCTTATGAGATCCTTATGGACGAGCTCCGGGATTATCGTTTCTATGCGGACGATATGCTCCATCCCTCCCCATTGGCCATTGATTATATTTGGCAACGTTTTATCGAAAATTTCTTATCCACAGACACTTCGGCAATCCTTAAAGAATGGGGTGATATTCAAAAAGCTATTAACCATAAGCCCTTTCAACCGGATAGCGAAGCCTATAAGCGGTTTATACTTCAAACTTTGTTAAAGATGGAACGAATTAGCAAGAAAATTCCTTCCTTTGATATCAGAAAAGAGATCGAAATAGTAAAGTCTAAACTAAAATAAAAGAATGGAATACGCAATTAAAGAAATAGCAAGAGTTATCGGTGCTAAAACAAACCAATTGCTTGACGATACGGTCAGTTTGCTGTTGACAGATAGCCGTCGTCTCTCCTTCCCGGAAAAAAGCCTCTTCTTCGCCTTGAAAACCAAGACGAACGACGGACATAGATATATACAGGAACTCTATAAACTTCGTGTTCGCAACTTCGTGGTAAGCGATATGCTACCGGAGTTCGAGAGCATGAAGGATGCGAACTTCCTGATCGTAAAAGATACGTTACGAGCTTTACAAAAGCTGGCGACTCACCACAGGAAGCAATTCAACATCCCCGTGATCGGCATCACCGGTAGCAACGGAAAGACGATCGTAAAGGAATTCCTCTATCAACTGCTGCATAACGAGTTCAACATCGTACGTTCGCCCCGGAGCTACAACTCCCAGTTGGGGGTTCCTCTCTCGGTATGGCAGATGAGCGAGAAAAATACACTGGGCATCTTCGAGGCCGGTATCTCACAACCGGACGAGATGGAACGCCTGCAACCCATCATCGCCCCCACGATCGGTATCATCACGAATATCGGGGAGGCTCATCAAGAGAATTTCCTCTCCTCCAATCAGAAATGTATGGAGAAGCTGACGCTTTTCAATGATTGCGAAGCCATTATTTATGATGGGGATGATTTATTTATCGCCAATTGTATCGAATCGGCTTGCCTTTCTCATAAAGCGATCGCGTGGAGCCGTACGGACTCCGAGGCTCCTTTGTTTATCGAGTCTATCGATAAGAAAGAGTTTGAGACGATCATTCACTGTACTTTACTGGGCTTCAACCGGGTCGTTACCATTCCGTTCACGGACGACGCTTCTATCGAGAACGTGATCCATTGTATGGCGGTTATGCTTTACCTAAAACCCACCAGCGTAAACGACGTAACGAAATTCTTACATCTTGAGCCGGTGGCTATGCGATTGGACGTAAAGCAAGGTATCAACAATTGCCTATTGATAAATGATACCTATAACTCGGATATCAACTCCTTGGATATCGCACTCGATTTCCAACAAAGCCGCCGGGTAGGCAAGCAATTAAAGAGCACTTTAATCCTCTCCGATATCCTTCAATCGGGCACCTTGCCGAAATCTCTATATAAGAAGGTCGCCGATTTGGTTCGCCGTAAGAAGATAGATCGTATCGTCGGTATCGGCCGCGACTTAAAGGAATATGCTTCCGTCTTCGAGATCGAGAAGGAGTTTTACACGACCACCGAGGAATTTATCAAGTCTCCTTCCTTCAAGAAATTCAAGGATGAGTTGATCTTGATTAAAGGTTCCCGCCATTTCCATTTCGAGCAGATCTCCGAGTTGTTGGAGAAAAAGGTGCATGAGACGATCCTAGAGGTAAATCTGGACGCGATCGTACACAACTTCAATCAGTATCGTTCCAAGCTAAAGCCGGAGACTAAGATGGTTTGTATGGTAAAAGCTTTCGGTTATGGAGCCGGCTCTTACGAGTTGGCGAAGACCCTTCAAGAACATCGTTGCGACTATCTGGCCGTGGCGGTAGCCGACGAGGGAGCCGAATTGCGTAAAGAAGGTATCTCGATCCCTATTATCGTCATGAATCCGGAGTTCAGCAGTTTCAATGTCTTGTTCGAGAACCATCTGGAACCGGAAGTCTATAGCTTCCGCCTATTGGATGCCATGATCCGGGAGACCGAGCGCAGAGGGATCACCTCTTACCCTATCCATATCAAGATCGATACCGGCATGCATCGCCTAGGGTTTCAACCGGAGGATGTCCCGGCGATCTGTGAACGCTTGAGAGCACAATCCGGGGTTATCGCCCGTTCGGTCTTCTCTCATTTAGCCGGAAGCGACTCGTACGTCTTCGATGATTTTACCCATCAACAATTGGATAAATTCACCAAAGCCGCAGGGGAATTAGAAAACGGGTTAGAGTATAAGGTAATCAAACATATCCTAAACTCCGCAGGAATCGAGCGTTTCGCCGCTTATCAAATGGATATGGTACGTTTAGGTATCGGTTTATATGGAGTAAGCGCATCCGGACAAAAAGGCTTACGGAACGTCAGCACCTTGAAGACGACGATCCTGCAAATACAAAACGTACCCGCAGGGGATTCGATCGGTTATAGCCGTATGAGTTATGTGAAACGTGATTCCCGGATCGCTATCATCCCGATCGGATACGCCGACGGATTGGATCGCCACTTCAGCAACGGAGGCGGGGAGGTCTTGATCAATGGACAACGCTGCCCGATTATCGGCAACATCTGCATGGACGCTTGCATGATCGACGTCACCGACATCCATGCGCAAGAAGGCGACGCCGTAATTATTTTCGGCGACGAACTACCGGTGAGCGAACTTTCGGATAAACTGAAAACAATCCCTTATGAGATATTAACCTCTATCTCGCCTCGGGTAAAGAGGGTTTATTTCCGGGAATAAGAAGTAACTGCCAACAAAGAATGGCTCTACCTTGTTTTAATATCAAGGCACATATTCAAATGTCAGGCTATGATATTCATTTGCGTATGTTGCACATTTTGTGTATGTTTGTGCCGTAATTAATAAACAAGAGGTATGAGTCATAATTTATTGAAAGGCAAGAGAGGCATTATCTTCGGTGCGCTAAACGATATGTCTATCGCCTGGAAAGTGGCAGAAAGAGCCGTAGAGGAAGGTGCGACTATCACGTTAAGCAATACGCCTATCGCTGTTCGTATGGGTCAGGTAGATGCTTTGGCGGAGAAGTTGAACGCGCAGGTAATCCCGGCGGACGCAACCAGCGTAGAGGATCTGGAGACCGTATTCGCGAAGTCAGTGGAAATATTAGGTGGTAAAATAGATTTCGTTTTACATTCTATCGGTATGAGCCCGAACGTACGCAAGAAACGTACGTACGATGATCTGGACTATGGAATGCTGGAAAAGACGTTGGATATCTCCGCTATCTCTTTCCACAAGATGCTACAGGTAGCCAAGAAACAAGACGCTATCGCCGAGAATGGTTCCGTCGTGGCATTAAGTTATGTGGCCGCCCAGCGCACGTTCTTCGGATACAACGATATGGCGGACGCTAAGAGCCTGCTGGAATCTATCGCCCGTAGTTTCGGTTACATCTATGGCCGTGAGAAAGGCGTACGTGTGAACACGATCTCCCAATCCCCGACAATGACAACCGCAGGTAGTGGCGTGAAGGGAATGGAACACTTGATGGACTTTTCTAACAAAATGAGTCCACTGGGTAACGCCAACGCCGACGAGTGCGCGGACTATTGCGTAATGATGTTCTCCGACTTTACCCGCAAGGTAACGATGCAGAACCTATACCACGATGGTGGTTTCTCAAGCATGGGTATGAGCCTCCGGGCCATGAACCAATATAGTAAAGGATTAGAGGAATATACAGACGAGAACGGACACATTATCTACGGCTAATATGTTAGTGAGAATCTATCCGGAGAATCCGAATCAAAAAGAAATAGACAAGGTCGTCAAAGTCCTGCAGGACGGCGGCCTTGTCGTTTATCCTACCGACACGGTTTACGCGATCGGTTGCGATGCGTTAAACGTGCGTGCGGTAGAGAAAATATGTCAGATGAAAGGGGTTAATCCACAGAAAAGCAACCTGTCTATCATCTGCTACGACCTGTCTAATCTTAGTGAATACGCCAAGGTAAGCAATGCCGCTTTCAAGCTGATGAAGAAACATCTACCCGGTCCTTTCACCTTTATCTTACCCACCAGCAGCGAGCTTCCAAAGATTTACAAGAACCGGAAAGAAGTCGGAATCCGTGTACCGGACAATAACATTACCCGTACATTGGTACAATCCTTGGGAAATCCAATCCTAACCATGTCCATCCGTGACGAGGATGAGGTGATCGAATATACGACAGATCCGGAATTGATACACGAGAAATACGAGCATCAAGTGGATATCGTAATCGATGGCGGTTTCGGAGGATTGGAAGCCTCTACGGTTATAGATTGCACGACGGATAATTTCGAGATCGTACGTCAAGGCAAAGGAGAATTGTAGCTATCCACCACGATTTGTATTCGCTCCTCCGGCAGATTAGCAGGGAACTCCAAGCTTATTTCTTGTTGGTCACCCGGCATTAGCGTAATATAGTTATCCGAATAATGTACCGGTAGGATTCGTTTGCCTGTCTCCCTATCAAAAACCTTGATACGGTTGAAGAACGAGATCTGCGAATCTGCGCTCAGACGGACTGTACCTACGAAATTCGAGCCTTCCTTCTTGATCTCGGTCTTGATATCCGGTCTTGACTTCGGAAGTTGAGATAAGCTGGTGTAGTCTTTCGGCTCGGTTGTCAGCCAATAAATATTGGGAACGTCCGCATTCAAAGCCAGCCGTAAGAAATAAGCGCCTTGGATCCCTTCCGGAACGGGGATATCCAATAATTCCTGTACCGTATTCGCCTTGGAGCTCGCTCTCGTCTCTTTCTCCCAAAGCAGTTTGCCTTCCAGATTATAAATACGGGCTATAATCGATAAATCCGTATAATCTTTCAGGGTCGTATTCAACAATCCCGCCTTACGGGTTACCGGGTTATAATAGGCATGTAAAGGTTCACAGCCTTTCCGGGTTCCGTACAAGGAAGCATTTACATCGAGAGACCAATCATACATTTGCCCCCGCAAGGATGTCCATGGATTCTGGGTTTTCCAGATCAAGATACCCGTATACCAATCCCACATATGAGAGGCCCAGCCTTCCATAAAACTACGATATTGGTCATAGTTCACGACTTGGGCATACTTACAATAGGTCTCGATATCCTTCACCTCCCCATATCGCTCCAGATGATCGCCATAGCCCAGATCCTTATGATACCGCCACGTATAATTACGAGTAAAACCTTTCCTTGGGAAACCGGCCAAATCCTGTTCCGTCATCATCTCCCGCATACTCTCGACCTCCGGGGAACCAACCGATCCGGCTTCCGGATTAAACGGATGCGAACGGAAGCTAAAGAACCATTCCGGCTCTTGTATACCGTAAGGACCATCCCCATTATCCCCCAAATAATTCCGGGTAAACAACGTATCTGTAGAGAAACTCACGAAAAGACGCTCCGGATCTAACCGGGGGAAAACCTCCTTTCTCAAACATTGATCGATATCTTTCGCTAAAGGCCATTCATTCGCCCCACACCAGAAACAAAGACTCGGATGGTTACGGATCATTTTCACTTGATCTTCCACGGAGGCGATAAATAAATCGTGATTATCAGGATATTCCCAACGACGCTCTCGGGAATCCATCTTGGTCGGGTCCTCCCAAGCGCCATTGCAATCACCACTGCCCCACAGATCTTGAAAGACTAAGATACCGAACTCATCACAGGCGTTATAGAATTCCGGCCGTTCCACCAACGCACCTCCCCATACACGGATCATACGCAGATTCATTTCCGCATGGAAACGTACCTCATCCCGATAACGTTCCGGAGAAAGACGAAGCAGCCAATCGGAATTAATATAGTTACCACCCGTGACGTATATTTTCTGTCCGTTCACGAAGAAACGGCGTCCCCCGTTATCCGGGCATTTATCGGAAGTAATCTCTCGGATACCGTAACGCAACCGTTCACGGTCACTCACTTGATTCCCGATCTCAAAAGAGAGGTTCATATCATATAAAGGCTGCTCACCGATACCGTTAGGCCACCATAAACGAGGATTCTTTACCGCTAAAGGATTCAAGGATACCGTTTTCTTCTCGAATGGCGATAAAGTAACCGGCTGGGTTAAGCGGGTTCCGTTCGTCTCACAAACCAATAGCCCCTTTAAGGAAGTGCTCCCGGTATTCTCTAGCTCGACAGAGGTATTCACAAAAGCCTCCCTTTGAGTTTTCGTTTCCGGATCACGTACGCCGGGTACCTTGGTCACGACATAAGGAGAAGAGAGGCATACCGGCCCGGTTGTCGTAATAGAGACCTCATCCCAAATACCCGTATTCCGGTCACGTACCGGTTGTATCCAGTCCCAACCCGGCGTATATTGCATCGTATTATTCCGGGCGATCTGCCCATCACCACCTTGTCCGCCATTCGGATTTCCGGCATGTGTAGGTGGATAAACCAATACCGCTAATACATTGGGGGCATCCGTACGAAGATAAGGGGTTATATTAAAAGTCTTCCTCAAGAACATGCCCTCATGGGTATTTCGATTGATCCGCTTACCATTTAAAAAGATTTCCGCCTTATAATTAATGCCCCGGAAATTTAACCAGACATTACGTCCCTCTGGTAAATTATTGATAGTAAACTGACGAGTAAACCAATAAGTATAGAAATCATTGCCGACCTCATGTATATCGGGTATCAGATTGTTATTCAAGCCGAACTCGGGAGCCGGATACATATGGTTCTCCAAAAGTGTAGTCAATACCGTGCTCGGCACACGGGCTGGTAACCATCCTGTTTTATCCAAAGGCGCCGCACTCAACCGGTTCCCATCCATTTTCACTTCATTCGCTTTCCGGGCATACCAATCTGAGTGAATCAAGGTTTTCTCTCCCGGCTCCGGGATCGCCAACAAGGCTTGCTCCTCTGCTGATAAGGGCTTTAACCAGCAAGCCAGACAAAGCCAACAAAATAAATAAATACATCTGTTCATCATATAATCTTAGATTTATCCTTCTAAAGTACTACAAAATTCAGAAGGGCCTCTTCGCAAACTCGAAGAAGCCCTTTCATTACATATTATTTAACAATAAAACCTATTAATGCCGATTAGAAATTACCTGCACCAGCTTTATCCCACCATACATGAGTACCACCTTTATCACCGGAGATCGAACCCGTATTCTCTTGGTTCAGCAGCTCGATACCTTTTTGATATTCCACGGTATTCGTATTATCCTCATTATCGGAATACAATAAACGACGAACCTGTTCATTCGTATCAATATCCCCATTACTCTTATTCACGCGGTTCGGGAATAATTTCGGATAACCTGTACGACGAAATTCCGCCCAAGCCTCGCAAGACAACGGGAAGTTCGCAATCCATTTCTGTGTAATGATACGTTGTAATTTCTTCTCATTAGTTGCGCTCTCATCCCACTTAACCGTAATATCATTCTGAGCCTTGATGCTGTTTTGACCATTAACCGGGTCGACGAAGTCCTTTTGTGTTGTCGTGCCACTGATATAAGCATCGATCTCTGTTTCTGAAATTGAGCTTACTCCGGCCAGACTTCCCTTATAAGCCAACTGATTCTTAATAGAAACACGGATACCTTGTTCATACAGTTCCTTCGCCGTACCTCCCATGTTACTCCAACCACGCAACGCACCTTCCGCACGCAAGAAATAACCTTCGGCTGCCATCATTACCGGTAAAGCTGTTGTATAAGAACAAACGATCTTCGAGAAGTTACCCCATTGATTCGGTTTAGCAGGCAAGTCACAGCCGCCGCGAATACCTAAATATTGAGTACCGGAATCGATCGTCTTCCCATCCTCACATTCAACATCAGCTTGGTTCTTCGTCATATACAGCGGTAAGCGAGGATCTTGGAATCCTTCCAGTATCGTGGTTAAGTTAGCGTTCATGCCACTATCTCCCCATTCGAACATACGAGTTTGCTCATTACTCAAACTCTTATTGATCAATACATCCTGCTTTAAGATAGCGCCCTTGGCAGCCTCTTCAGCTTTTTGTTTAGCTAAAGTCGGGTCGGCCTTCACGATACGCAAGGCTGCACGTAGCTTTAATTGATTGGCTACTTGAATCCACATATCCAAATCGCCATTACACCAATAGTCGAATGACTGTCTCTCCTCCAATGTGGATTTCGGACTCTGGAAATCTTGAAGCGCTTTATCTAACAATTCGAAAATGGAGTTATAAATGCTCTGCTGTGTATCATAAGAGAACGAAGCACCATTTGTCGGATCTTCGATGCAAGACGTATAAGCTACCGGGCCGTAAACATCCGTCAACATCTGGACCGCATAAGCCTGAACAACACGCATCATTCCCGCATAGTCTGTCAATCCTTGTTCGTCACAAGAGGCGATCAAACGACGTGTATTATTGAATATGTGCAAATAAACATTCTCGTACATACCTCCACAAAAACTACGATTCAACGCATAATCCACGTTACCGGAACCATTGAAATTATGTGGTGTCATGAAATAACCACTAAACAAGTCTACGTTCAAACTAAAGCAGTACTGGAACAAGTTCTGTTGCGGAGCATATACATAAGACAGCGGTTCTTTAAACTGCGCAGAGAAAGGAAGAGTGTTCGGGTCTACCTCATACTGATCGGTATTCAATGTCTCAAAATCGTCTGTACAGCTCACGGTTGTTAATCCTGTGCTAAAAGCTAAAGCTGATACAGCCGCATATTTTAGAATTCTATTTAGTTTCATAAGTAATACCTGTAAGATTTAGAAATTAAGTTTTAAGTTCAAACCAAAGCTACGGGTTGTCGGCAACGCAAACATATCGATACCCTGCCAGCCATTACCCGTTCCAGCAGCTACATCCGGATCCATCGGAGCATCCTTATAGAAGAAGAACAAGTTACGTCCAATGATAGAAGCGGTCAAGTTTTTACCTGCGCCAAACAAGTTGCGGAAGGTATAACCAAATGATAACTCACGCAAACGAACATTAGTTGCGTCATATACGTACTGGGAAGTCAAGATATTAGAGTTGTAGCTTGTACCACCGGTAGTTGAATAATACAATTGCGGATCAAATTGTACTCCATCGACCTCTACAAAACCTGCGTCACGAGCCAAACCAGAACGTTCGGAAACGCCCCAACCATCCATGGTAGCCTCAGTCATCGACAAGACCTTACCACCAACCTTCGCATCGATTAAGAATGACAACGTGAAATCTTTATAGTGGAAGGTATTTGTCCAACCCATGTTCACTTTCGCATTCATATCGCCCGCATAAACAAGATCTTTATTATCGGATCCCGCTAATACAGGGGCACCGGTATCAGAGACAATAGGCTTTCCGTTATCATCACGTTGTAAGTCACGAACATAAAGGTCTCCGAAATGCCCACCTTCTTTCAAGAGCACTTTGGCACCTGTACAATAACTTGTCAGGTTCCACTCGGAAAGCTCGTCGGCCAACTCTATAATCTTGTTATTATTGTAAGAGAAGTTAAAGTTCGTGCTCCAGCTGAAATTATCTGTAAATTGATTATACCAACCTAGACTAACCTCGAAACCTTGGTTTTGTACATTACCAGCATTAATATAACGGCTCTTCAAACCTGTTTCCCATGGAGCGGAGATGTCAAAATATTGATTCTTGGTATTTGTCTTATAATAGGTCAAATTTACGTTGAAACGATTCTGGAAGAATGTACCATCAAAGCCGACTTCCAACGAATTTGTCTTTTCTGGTTTCAACGTACGGAAAGATGATTTTTCCGGCGGATTCAACGCTCCTTGATCTCCTAATGTATAACGCTCGTTGGTCACACCGATAGGCACATCGTTACCTACAATAGAATAAGAAGCACGTAACTTGAATAAATCCACGTTCTTGCCGAAATCAATAAATCTATCCAACAAAACACTTGCTCCAACAGACGGATAGAAGAATGAAACACCATCTGTAAACGCCAATGTTGAGGACCAGTCGTTACGGGCACTAACATCGATAAATAGACCTTCCTTATAACCAAATTGGGCAGTAGCAAACACTGAATTTAAACGTTTCTCGGCCAAAGTCTTTGTAGTCTGTAATTTATAATAGTTAGCCGGAGAGAAGATATTAGGATAGTAAGCACCACTTGTAATCACGCCCGCATCGTTAACAGAGAACTGAGAATCACCCCAACCGATCAATTCTAAAGAAGAACTTTTTGTCTTTTGGTAGCTTCCACCTGCGGTTACAGACAAAGAATAAGTATCCTCCCAAGTCTTATTATATTGGGCCAACAAATCACCATAAGTCTGCTCGCTATTCACGCGTGTGTCTTTCATCGTACCCAGCAAGTTACGGCCTGCTGTACTAGACGCATATTCATTCAAGTTCCATGTCTCATCACCACGTTCATAACGCAGGCGACCTGTAACGGAAAGACCTTCCATTATGTCATACTTGACACTACCGCCAAACTCATAGCGATTACGATAAGAAACCGGTTTTTGGCGATTCAACATCCAGTATGGATTGGAGAACTGCTCTTGAGCGGTATTTGTCCAATTGTGTACATTTATATTTCTTGTACCATCGTACACCTCATAGTTACTCTTATAATAATCCCAGTCCTCTCCTCTTGGAAACAAGTAAGCGCCCAAAGTAGGATTACCTACATAACCGGCAGTCGGCTGGTTCTCAATATGCTGATTATTATAACGAGCAGACACGTCTACATGAAGTTTTGTCCATAGGTTAAAGCCAACCTTCGCTAGCAAGTTATGGCTCATATATGTATTCTCCGGAACGATACCATTAGAAGATACATTCGCATAAGAAAAATAAGATGAGATATTATCATTACCACCAGCCAACGAGATAGAGTTGTTGGTCGTATAGCCAAGATTATAATAATCCTTCGCATAATTTGGAGAAGAAGAAGCAAGCTTATCGCCCCAGCTAAACGTTCCTTGGTTACTTACGCCATAAGAATTCTGGAACTTCGGTAACACCATCGGAGTCTCAACCGTCGTATTGCTAGATACATTTATAGCGACTTTTCCAGACTGAGACGACTTAGTCGTAACCATAATGGCACCGTTGGCAGCGACCGCACCATACAAAGCAGCGGCGGAAGCACCTTTCAACAAGGTAATCTGAGCGATATCGTCCGGGTTGATAGTAGACATGGCATCACCACCGTCACGACCACCACCATAAGATCCATCAATCTGTGAATCCGAGACATTCATCATCATAGGAACACCATCCACAACGATCAACGGCTGATTATTACCACTAATAGATTTATTACCACGGAACAAGATCTTGGAAGAACCACCCGCACCCGTAGAGTTCGGGGTAATCTGCAAACCAGCGCTCTTTCCTTGTAAAGAGTTGATCATATTCACATTCTTAATCTCGTTCAAGTCCTTACCGCCTACCGTTTGTGCGGAATAAGTCAAAGTCTTTGATTCACGTTTGATACCCATCGCCGTTACGACAACCTCATCCAAAGCCTCTGCGTCTGAAACCATCGTAACATCGATTTTCGTACGGCCATTTACAGGCTCCTCAATCGTTTTCATACTTAAATAAGAGAATACCAAAATAGAGTTTGCGTCAGCCTCCAAGGTATATTTTCCATCAAAGTCAGTAATGGTACCGGTTGTCGTACCTTTTACTAACACGTTCACTCCTGTTAGTGGCTCATTTAGATCCTTGTCAATGACGACACCACTAATCGTTAGTTTCTGTGCATATCCTGTAACACACAGAAAAAACGCCAATAATAAGATAAATGACTTTCTCATGAAAAATCGTTTTTGATTTAAGTGATTCTACATTTGTGCTTTTTTAATTTTCATACTCTTTTTAGAGAGATCGGGCTCTCTTTTCTTTCTTTTTTAGTGCATAGGCATTTACTCTTTTTTGTTTAAAGTTATTATTATGTTCATACGGAAATCTCTTTCTATTTAAAATCAAACGGTTCTATTTTAAATAATAATAACAACGTAGTATCATTAGAACTAAGTCGTTTTTCATATTTTGACAGACAAATATATATATAATAACTATACATACAAGTTAAAACGTAACAAAAATCAGTATGTTCCTCACTTTTTCAGGTGTTTGCGATAACACATAGTCAAATTTTCATCATGCCTCAATAAATTAAATATGTTAATTTGATTTAGTTCTAATGAAACTAACAACAAATTTCAATTAACATAATTTTCCTTCATTATCTTCTTCCTCCTATAACATCCAATCGCTATCTGACTATCATCTTGGAATAAAATTACAGCTCTATTTACAAGCTTCGAAAACAACTCAGTCAGGAAATTAACCATTAACTCTAATTTCTTCCACAAATATTCAATGATTTGCACAGATTATCTCTACATTTGCGATATATATATTAATGTATTGACTATGAACTGGACCCAGCTATTATCCGGCAAGCGTTTCGGGATGGAAGAGTATCACGAGCGGAAACATGAGAGAACTGATTTCCAACGTGACTATGACCGTTTGATTTTCTCATCCCCTTTTCGAAGACTACAAAACAAGACACAGGTGTTCCCCCTTCCGGGAAGTATCTTTGTACATAACCGACTTACACATAGTCTGGAAGTATCATGCGTAGGACGTTCATTGGGTAATAACGTAGCGAAAGGACTTATGCAAAAATATCCGGATGGCAGTATCAACTTCCCGGAGATAGGTTCCATCGTATCAGCCGCTTGCCTTGCCCATGATATGGGAAACCCTCCATTCGGGCATTCCGGAGAGAGAGCGATCTCCGCTTACTTCTCCGAAGGGAATGGGCGAAAACTAGAAGAGAAAGTACGGAAGGAACGGGGACGCTGGGAAGACTTCGTCCATTTTGAAGGTAACGCAAACGCCATGCGGTTGCTGACCCATCAGTTCATTGGACGCAGAAAAGGGGGATTTGCCTTAACATATAGCACATTAGCCTCTATCATCAAATATCCTTACGCATCCATCTATTCAGGAAAGAAAGGGAAATTCGGCTTTTTCCAATCGGAGGAGGGAAGCTATCTGCAAATCGCCCAAGAGCTAGGGATCGGACATAGCCCGGAAGCCCCGGACAAATTTCTTCGTTACCCGTTAGTTTACTTAGTAGAGGCGGCAGACGATATCTGCTATCAAATTATGGATATAGAAGATGCTTGCAAACTACATATCCTGACCACCGAAGAGGCCATACAACTATTATTGGGATTTTTCGAAGGAGAGCGGTTGGAGCATATCCGCAAGGTCATGCATATGGTAGACGATACCAATGAGCAAATCGCCTATCTGCGTTCTTGTATTATCGGGCTATTAGTAGATGAATGTTCCCGTGTCTTTTTAGAGAACGAGGAAAGCATCCTCAATGGTACCTACAGCACTCCGTTAATCAGTAACATATGCGATCAAGCCAAGCAGGCTTACGCTAATTGCTCGGCTACAGCATACAAGAAAATATATAAGGCAAAAGAAGTGCTCGACATTGAATTAGCCGGTTATCATATTTTCAGCCATCTGATCGACAGCTTGACCGAGGCCGTGATGAACCAAGAGCATGCTTACAGCAAGCTGCTCTTACAACGGATACCGGAGCAATACGACACGAAAGCTCCTACTACATATGGCAAGATACAATGCGTACTCGATTATATCTCCGGCATGACCGATGTATATGCGCTCGATCTATACCGGAAAATCACCGGTATGAGCCTGCCGGCCGTTTGATGTTGTAATAAAGTGTTAGAATTCTTCCCGGTACTTGCTTTCCATGCGATCATCCAAGATACTTAGATAGCTTTTATAGCGGGACTCACTGATTAGCCCATCGTTAACGGCTTGAATGACGGCGCAGCCCGGTTCATGACGGTGCGTGCAGTTATTGAAACGGCATTCTTCCGAGTATTTAAACAACTCCCGGAAATAATGGGAGATCTCAGCGTCCGCCATCTCGATCGTTCCAAATCCTTTGATACCCGGAGTATCGATCAAATAGCCTCCCCCGGGAAGAGAAATCATCTCGGAAAAGGTGGTCGTATGCATTCCTTTGTTATGATATTCGGAGATATCACCGGTACGGAGATTCACCCCCGGCACCAGTTTATTGATAATCGTGGATTTTCCGACACCCGAATGGCCGGACAAAAGCGTAATCTTATCTTTTAGATCCGCTTTCAAGGCATCCAAACCTTCCTCGGTCCGGGCACATAGCGTCGAACAGGGATAGCCAATCGAGGTATACAACTCGATTAAACACTCCAACGCCCTTTGATCCTCATTATTATAACGATCAATCTTATTGAAAACTAATTTAACGGGGACACGATAAGCCTCGGCGGTCGCCAAGAAGCGATCGATAAATATCGTTGTTGTTATAGGATAATTCACCGTAACGATCAGCATCGCCTGATCCAAATTCGCGGCGATAATATGCGATTGCTTCGATAAGTTAGAGGCACGACGGATGATATAATTCTTACGCTCCTCGATCTCTGTAATAAAAGCGGTTCCTTCTTTATTAATATCGATTACGACACGGTCTCCTACCGCGACCGGATTGGTACTCTTTATGTCTTTCAGACGAAAGTTACCCTTGATCTTACTCTCTATATCTCGCCCGTCTTCCGTACGGACCGTATACCAACTACCTGTGTTTTTTATTACCAGTCCCCTCATGAGAATTGAAAATTGAGAATTGAAAATTGAGAATTGGAATAAGGACTCAATGGGGTTCCTCAATTCTCAATTCTCAAGTTTCAACTTTCAATTATTTAAACGGTCATTACTTCTTTTTCTTTAGCGGCGTAAAGCTCATCGATCTTTTTGATAAACTTATCATGGATTTTCTGAACCTCTGCCTCGGCGTCTTTCTCTACGTCCTCGGGAACCCCATCAGACTTGATGCTTTTCTTCAAAGCCTCGATAGCGTCACGACGAGCGTTACGAACGCTGATCTTCGCATTCTCCGCCTCCTGCTTACATTGTTTCACCAATTGACGGCGACGCTCCTCAGTCAACGGAGGAATACCTAAGCGGATCACCTCACCGTTATTCTCCGGCGTGATACCTAACTCAGAATCCAGAATACCTTTCTCAATATCGCGGATGATCTTCTTCTCCCACGGAGTGATCATGATAGTCCGTGCGTCCGGAACCGTCACCGTAGCCACGTTAGTAAGAGGAACAGGCGCCCCATAATACATTACCTTCACACAATCGAGGATTTTCGGATTAGCCTTACCAGCCCGAATGTGAGACAATTGCTCGTCCAGATACTCAATGGCGAACGTCATCTTCTCTTCCCCTGCTTTGATCAATTGTTTCGTATCTATCATAAATATACGTTTTTTGTTTGCGAATCTTTTAATTAACAAAAGTAATAAAGATTTCCAACTTCGCAAACATATAATTAAAATACTCCCTAACAAAAGATTTATAGTACCGTATAAAAGCTTATCACCTTCACTGTTTACTTAACTTAGACGTAAAGAATAGTAAGTAGGCTACACCCACGCACAACACCAGCACCGCCCCTACTTGAGAAGCCAACATATCGGATGCCACGCCCATAAAGATCGGGAAGATCGTGCCGCCAAACAGTCCCATAATCATCAAGCCGGACACCTCATTTTGCTTATTCGGCATAGAAAGCAGGGCTTGGGCGAAAATAATGGAGAAGACGTTCGAGTTTCCAAAGCCGATCAAGGCGATACAAGCATAGATGATCTCTTTCGAATGGAAGAACAGCAGACCGATCATCGCCAATAACATCAAGAAAACACTAAAGGCAAAGAATCCTTTCGGAGAGACTTTTCGCAAGATAAAAGCCCCGGAGAAGCATCCCGCCGTACGGAAGATGAAATACAGGCTCGTGGCGAAGCCTGCGTCGGCCAATGTCATGCCTAGACGTTCCATCAAGATCTTCGGGGCGGTCGTATTCGTCCCTACATCGATCCCCACATGGCACATGATACCGATAAAGCAAAGCAGGATAAAAGGCTTGCCCAGCAAAGCCAGACATTCGCCAAAGGTGGAGGGCCGCCCCTCCTCTTTGGTCTCATGGATAGTGGTAGCTCCCAATAGCAGGATAGCGATCACGGCGATCACCATATAGACCGGAAACAAGACACGCCAACCGAGTCCCATCGACGGTATCGCTTGGGTAGCCCCCCACATAGCGATATAAGGCGCCAAGAAGGAGGCGATCGCCTTCACGAACTGACCGAATGTCAAAGAACTAGCTAGTTTATCCCCGCTTACGATATTCGATAATAACGGGTTCAAGGAAGTCTGCATCAAAGCGTTGCCGATACCCAACAGGGAGAAGGATATCAACATGACCATATACGCGTCGTCGAAGATCGGGATCATTAGCGAAAGGAAGGTCACAATCAAGCTCAATAGCACGGTCTTTTTCCGCCCGATACGGTTCATCAACATTCCCGTCGGGACGGAGAAGATCAAGAACCAGAAGAACACGAGCGACGGGAAGATATTCGCCTCCGAATCACTCAAGCCTAAATCCGCTTTCAGGTAATTAGAGGCGATTCCCACTAAGTCCACGAATCCCATGGCGAAGAACGCCAACATCACGGGAATCAATTTCAAGGATGAAGTCTTCTCGCTCATGGCTTATAAGTCTTTAGGGTAAGCAGGCCATGCGCCACTCTGCGTACAAACATAAGCGGCTACTTTTACCGCTTTCTCATGTGCCTCACGTAAAGGTTTTCCGGTTAAGATCGATGAAATAAACGCCCCGGAGAAAGAATCGCCGGCGCCTACCGTATCTACCACCTGTACCTTCGGGGTGGGAATCGTAGAGACCTCCTCCTCGGAAAAGATCGTACTATACTCCGCCCCGGCCGTAAGTACCAAATAGCGCAAACCATATTTCTTCATGAACCAGCGACACATATCCTCTATCGTGCCTTCCAGACCAAACATCGGGCGAAGCATTTCCAATTCCTCATCATTGATCTTGAATACGTTCGCCAATTCGAGCAACGATTCGATCAGCTCCTTCGAATAGAAATGCTGACGGATATTGATATCGAAAAAGCGCAAGGCATGACTAGGCATATAAGAAAGCAAGGTACGAAGCGTCTCACGAGATTCCGCGGCACGTTGCGCCAATGTTCCGAAGCATACGGCGTCCGCACGTTTCATCAGGTCGATAGACGCTTGGGTAAGAGGGATATGATCCCATGCCACACCTTCGATGATCGTATAGGAAGGGATGCCGTTCTTTAGCTCTACCATCACGCTTCCGGTCGGATATTCCACCGTACTGATATAATTACTATCGATACCGTTCTTATCCAATTCCTGAATAATCTCGGTTCCGAACACGTCGTTGCCCACGGCACTGATCGCGTAACCTTCCGCTCCTAATTGGGTAGCGTGATACACAAAATTAATCGGCGCTCCACCGGCTTTCTTCACTTCCGGGAAAACATCCCACAATAATTCACCAATGCCTACTACTACAGGTTTACTCTTTTCCATGATATATTTTGTTTTTAATTATTTGAAGGGATAAATGGTTAATGACGTAACCGTAAACGCTCCTCCCTTCGCATTGAAACTAATGCGATTATACGGCTCTTCCGGGAAGACTAGGTTGGTCATGACAAACTCTCCATTCCCGTCGAAAGCCTCTATGCTGGATTTATCTACCAGCAAACGCAAGGTATATTCCTTAGCGGCGGAGATCGGTGCCGAGGTAGCCGTGGCGAATGTCTTGCTAAAATCCGTAGCCCCGCTGTTACGGCGATCCATCGTGAACGTATTATCCAGAAGATTATAATACATCTCCACTTCCTCGCCTTTCGAGTTAAACAACTGGAAGCTCATGATATCGGCTCCGTTATTCTTAAACTTGATCTCGATCTCATAGGTTCCCGCATTGCCGGAAAGAATCGGATTGATCTCATGGGAACGGTCTACCTTGAAGGCTCCTTTCTTCTGGGCTTTACCTCTCAATTTCAACATTTCGGGAGACGGGGTGCTGCTCAAGTACGTCTGCCCGTTTTTCGTATAAAGAACCAAGTCGCGAGGAACCGAGTTCGCGCTCCGGTATTGCGAGGTCGGCACGTTATTCGCATACTCCCAATTGCTCATCCAAGCCAAGGCGATCTTCCGGTCCTCCGGAGCGTTACTCCAAGTTACCGTAGCGTAATGATCCTTGCCGTAATCCATCCATTTGGTCAAGGCCGGAGATTCATTCACGAACTGTTTCCCATCGAACGTACCTACGAAATATTGGGTAGCGGAGCCGCCAAACGGACCGCCGGGATTGATATTACAGATCAAGACCCACTTCTTCAATTCCGTACCCTTCACCGGAAGCTCGATCAAGTCCGGGCATTCCCAAACGCCCGCATGCGCTCCTTGTCCTTCCCCGAAACTGCTCTCATACGTCCAGTCCTTCAAATTGGGAGAAGAATAGAGTTGCATCTCCTGCCCTACGGCGAGTACCATGATCCATTTATTGGATTCCTTATGCCAGAAAACTTTCGGGTCACGGAAATCACGTTGCGTAGAAGTAAGGATCGGATTCCGGTCATATTTCTTGAACGTCCGGCCGTTGTCCAAGCTATAGGCCATACTCTGCACTTGCCGGTCGCTGGCCGAGGTATAGAAAGCCACGATAGCGCCAGCGCCAAACCCGGCGGTATTATCCTTATCCACCACACAGCTACCGCTGAAGATCGTACCCAAGGCATCCGGAGCGATCGCCACCGGTTGATGCTCCCAATGAATCAAGTCCTTGCTAATCGCATGCCCCCAGTGCATATTCCCCCACATCGAGCCATACGGATTGTATTGATAGAACAAATGATACTCACCATCCTTGTACACCATGCCGTTCGGATCATTCATCCATCCCCAAGCCGGCGAGAAATGATAAGCCGGACGGAATTTCTCCCGGTTAGACGAATCAAACTGATCGGATAGCTTCATCTCTTTCCAGCAAAGAGCCGATTCCGGGGCAAGCTGGAAGTTGAAGGAGATATGCTTATCCGCATACCCTGAGAGATCTACCGGAACGAAATAATCCACCATATTCACCGCCAAACGAACATTAAAAGTCCGTACCACGTCATTATCGACAATCATATATAACTTGGATTCCGGCGAGGACTCCTCGACCGGAAGCAACAAATACTTGGCTTGCGCATCCACACGGACAATGCTTTGTCCTTCGCCCAGATGCTTTATATCTATAGTACGTTCTGTCGCATATCCGGCCAACGGATCGACAGCACTTAATAAAACGACACCGACAGCCATACATAAACTCTTAAGAAGTCTCTTTGTTTGTTGTTTCATAAACGAACGGATTAAAGGATAATACAGTTTGATTCTCCGCCAAAATTAATAGGATTCTTCCGGATAGAAAAACACTTATCCCCTAAAGATGAGGAGATATGACATTTGTGATAAAGATCGTACAAATGTTATTGATACTCGGTAGGCGTAACCCCGTAGACCGCCTTGAAACATTTAGAGAAGTAAGCGGGCGAGGAGAAACCGGTTCGGTAAGCGACCTCACTCACCGTATACGCGTTCTGCCTCAACAACTGGGTCGCCTTATTCAAGCGATAGGTACGCAAGAACTCGACGGGTGCGGTTCCGGTAAGCTCCTTGATCTTCCGGTGAAGGTGCCCCCGGGATAATCCCAAGGTCTCGCTTAGTTTCTCCACATTATATTCGGGGTCCGCGTAAACCGCCTCGATCTGTTCCGCGAACTTACGCAAGAAGGCATCATCGATACTCTCCACCTTTTCCGGCTCGGACAGAAGGAGCTTATTATCCCGCAGCTTCTCCAACAAACGTTCCCGTAACTTCTGGCGCTCTTGCAATAGGTGGATAATCTTGATCTTCACGTAATCCGTATGGAAAGGCTTCTGTATATAATCGTCCGCCCCGCCGGTTATTCCGAAAATCCGTTGACGCTCATCGGTCAAGGCGGTCAATAAGATCACCGGGATATGGCTAAAGGGAAGTTGCGACTTGATCGTCCGGCAAAGTTCGAAACCATTCATCTCCGGCATCATCACATCGCTTACTACCAATGATATCTCCTCCTCTTCCAATACCCGCAAGGCATCTTTCCCGTTCGCGGCCGTCCGGATCTTGAAATGAAGGCTAAACTCACGTTCCAAAAAGCTGCGGACCTCATCGTCATCCTCGGTGATCAGTATCGTATAAGGATAGGTTATGGAAAGCATCGCCTTGGTTTCCGAATCGTCCAACCGGGAGGCTTCGTAGGCTTGATGGGATACGGATGTTTCCATCAGGTCGCTATCCTCGAAATGCGCCTTTCCTTTCCGCAGGCAAACCGTAAAGGTAGTCCTTTGCCCCGGCTCGCTCTCCACACGGATCTCCCCTCCGTGCATATGTATATACTCCTTTACCAAATGCAATCCGATCCCAGTTCCCATCGACCGATCCTCCGTATAGAAACGGTCAAACAAATGCGGAAGGTTACCGGGTTGGATACCACTTCCCGTATCGACAACCCGTATAAAGACCCGGTCTCCCTCTTCCGTCAGCTCTATCCGCACGCTACCTCCCTCCGGCGTAAACTTAAAAGCGTTCGAGAGAAGATTGAAAAATACCTTCTCCAATAAGTCCGGATCGATCCATAACGTACATTGTTTTATCGAAGAAGTGAACGTATAGGAGATCGCACGTACCGAGGCCATACTGTCAAAATAAGATTTGATCTCGCCAACGAAAGGAACCAAATCGATTTCCCGTACCGCTAGTTTCTCTTGCTTGCCTTCCACCTTCCGGAAATCCAATATTTGGTTGATCACACGCAACAAACGGTTGGCGTTCTTCTGGATCAGTCCTAGATCCGAGGCGTAAGGAGATTCCCGCAACGAGACAATCAAGCGATCCAAAGGGGCGAGAATCAAGGTCAAGGGCGTACGTACCTCGTGGGAGACATTCGTAAAGAATTGGAGTTTCTGCGCCGTCACCTCTTTCATCTCCGCGTTCAAGGAGATTAGCTTACGATTCGCCTGCCTCATCTTCCGGTTTATGTAAAAGGCGTAAATGGAAAGGGCAATAAAACCGATCATCAATAAGGAGATCACCCCTAAAGAGTTTCGCAGGAAATAAAACCGGTCGGACAAACCGTCGATGCGGGAACGCTGTGCCTCGATACGTTGCTTATATTTCTGGAGTTGGTCCGCTTGCAACAATAAGGTGCGGGCAGACTGATGATCTACCGGAGCCGTACGAAGAGGGATAAACTTATCCACCGGCTCCCCCTGAATGATACGCATAGCCGTGCGAATCACTTGCTCCCCTCCTGTCGGATAGAGGAAAGAGGCGTTGATCCGTCCATCTTCCACGGCTTCCAGACCGGCACCCGCCACAGCATCCACGCCGATAATCCGCAAATCCCGTCCTCGGATGGAATCCCATGCTATAAAGTATTCCCGGGCGGCTATGGCCATCATGTCGTTATGGGCGTAAACGAAATCTATCTGCTCGGGATGCTCTAACTTCCGAAGCTCCATCCGGGCCGTATCGACCAACCATTGTCCTTCTATCTTACGGAAAGAAAGATCCTCCCTTTCTCGCAAGGCATCGACAAAACCTTTATGTCGCTCTTGCGCCGGGGAGGTTTGCGTGAGTCCCCATATCTCTAAGATAATAGCGTTCGGGGGAAGATAATGGGCGGCGTAATTGCCTGCCGCTAGTCCGATCTCATAATTGTTCGCCCCGACAAAAGAGGTGTATTGATCGGTATTTACCTTGCGATCTGTAATGATCGTCGGGATTCCGGCACGGTACGCTTCCTCGGCAACTGCCGTGATCGGCTCGGATTGATAGGGGGAGATGATCAAGACATCCACCTTTTGGCGGATCAAGTCTCGTATTTGTTGTATTTGTGTCTCGTTATTGTTTTGCGCGTCCTTTATAATAATTTCCACATCATCATAGTTAGAGGCTTCGATACGCATATCGTTAATCATAGCTTCCCGCCAAGCATCGTCCAGCATACATTGGGAGAGGCCAATAACGTGCCTCTTCTGTTTCCCCGAGCTCGTACAACCACACAATACGATCAAGGTTAACCATACTAGTAAAAAGGGATGCTTCATATACAAGAATAAAGGTCTAACGTATTTGCCACAGGGCTGGCACAACCTTGCCATGCCTGTGGCACGACAGTGCCATACGGATGGCATAGCTGTGCCATAACCAGTGGCACAACTATGCCATCAGCATGGCACTGCCATGTCATCGGTTAATGGCACTAATTATGCACCAGTGTCCCGATATTCTCTCCGCTCATCACTTTCTTCAAGTTGCCGTTGGTGTCCATATCGAATACGATGATCGGGAGGTTGTTCTCTTTACACATCGTGGTAGCGGTCAAGTCCATTACCTTCAGGCCCCGGGTATAGATCTCATCATACGTAATATCGGAGAACTTGGTAGCCGTAGGATCTTTCTCCGGATCAGCGGTGTAAATACCGTCCACACGGGTACCTTTCAGCATGACATCCGCCTCGATCTCGATGCCTCTCAAGGAAGATCCGGTATCCGTAGTAAAGAACGGATTACCCGTACCGCCGGACATGATTACCACGTTGCCTTGTTCCAGCAACTCGATCGCACGCCATTTATTATAGAACTCGCCGATCGGTTCCATACGGATAGCCGTCAGTACCTTCGCCTTCACGCCTTGAGCGACCAAAGCGGAGCTAAGCGCCAAGCTATTGATCACCGTTGCCAGCATACCCATCTGGTCTCCTTTTACCCGATCGAAACCTTTGGAAGCGCCGCTCAACCCGCGGAAAATATTACCGCCACCGATCACGATACCGATCTGTACACCCATCTCGGCGATCTCCTTGATCTGTGCCGCATATTCATTCAAGCGAACCTCATCGATCCCATATTGTTTACCACCCATCAGCGACTCCCCGCTTAATTTTAATAAGATACGTTTGTATTGAGCCATGTTTTGTATATATTTAATATGTAATTCCGCAAAAGTAACGAATAATCCGATATTCGCATAAAAAAGATCGCCCCAACCGGTGTCGGGGCGACCTAAACACTAATCCCGTGTTTTGTAAGCTGCGAGGATTAGCTAAAATTATATGAAACGTTACTGGTTACTTTTTATCTAAGATCTCCAAGGTATCGGCGGCGATCATGAATTCCTCATCCGTAGGAACGACGATGATAGTCACCTTACTGTCCGGAGTGCTGATTACCATCTCCTCGCCACGCATACCCTCGTTCTTCTCAACATCGATCTTCATGCCCATGTATTCCATGTTCTCACAAACCGCACGACGGGTCGCCCATTGGTTCTCGCCGACACCACCGGTCCAAACCAAGATATCACAACCACCCATAGCGGCGGCATAAGCGCCGATATATTTCTTGATGCGGTAGTTATATACGTTCAAGGTCATGATCGCACGCGGATTTCCGGCAGCTACGGCAGCCTCGATCTCACGCATATCGGAAGAGATACCGGAAAGACCGGCAACACCACTTCTCTTATTGATCAAGTCGGAAAGGCCGACACCATCCATGCCTTCCTTATCCATGATGAAAGACAAAGCACCCGCATCCACGTCGCCGCAACGAGTACCCATCAACAGACCCTCAACCGGAGTCAAGCCCATGGAAGTATCCACGCTCTTACCATTCTTGATAGCGGTGATAGAACCACCGTTACCTACGTGAGCCGTGATAATCTTCTGATCCTCATAAGGAACACCTAAGATCTCGCAAGCACGACGGGATACATATCGATGACTGGTTCCGTGGAAGCCATAACGACGTACGCCATATTTCTTGTACATCTCGTAAGGCAAACCGTACATATACGCATAATCCGGCATGGTCTGGTGGAAAGCCGTATCAAACACCGCTACTTGAGGAATACCCGGGATCAAAGCCTCCATCGCCCGAACACCCTTCAAGTTAGCCGGGTTATGAAGCGGAGCCAAATCAGAGCACTCGATTACCTTATTGATTACATCCTGATTGATCAATACGCTAGAAGCGAACTCCTCGCCACCATGTACCAAACGATGACCAACAGCGTCGATCTCCTTATAGTCCTTGATACAACCATAAGTAGCGTCGGTCAATACGCTCAAGATAAACTCGATACCTTGTTGATGGCCGGGAATCTCTCTCTCGATAACCACCTTCTTGCCCTCCTTATCCGTCAATTTCAGGAACGCGCCCGGCAAACCGATTTTCTCGATACCACCTTGAGCCATAACCTCACCGGAGGTCATATCGAATAACTTATATTTGATAGAACTACTACCGCAGTTCAATACTAGAATCTTCATATTATTAAGTCGTTAGGATTATCTATTATTTTGCGGATTTCAAACCGATGGATTGATTACAAGCGATCGCTACCATCTTATAAATATCGTCTACGGAACAACCGCGAGACAAGTCGTTCACCGGAGCGGCCATACCTTGAAGGATAGGACCGACAGCCTCAGCGCCACCCAAACGTTGAACCAGCTTATAAGCGATATTACCCACCTCCAAAGTCGGGAATACCAAAACATTCGCTTTACCGGCGATCTCGCTACCCGGAGCTTTCTTGCTACCTACAGCCTCAACCAAAGCGGCGTCGGCCTGCAACTCTCCGTCGATCTTCAAATCCGGAGCCATTTCCTTAGCCAAGCGAGTAGCCTCCACTACCTTGTCCACCATCTCGTGAGAAGCGCTACCCTTCGTAGAGAAGCTCAACATAGCCACACGAGGCTCAACGCCTACGATATTACGAGCCGTAGCGGCGGTAGCGACAGCGATGCTAGCTAACTCTTCCGCGTTCGGGTTTGGCATAACCGCGCAATCAGCGAATACCAAAATACCATTATCCCCATATTGAGGAGTCTGCGTGAACATAAGGAACGCACCGGAAACACACTTCATGCCCGGAGCCGTCTTGATAATTTGCAAAGCAGGACGCAATACATTACCCGTCGTATTCTCAGCGCCAGCGATCTCACCGTCAGCGTCACCCGCCTTGATCATCAAACAAGCCAAGAACAAAGGATCTTCAACTAGAACCGCAGCCTTCTCGGGAGTCATACCCTTCTTTTGGCGAAGTTGGAAAAGCAAGTCTGCGTATGCGGCTTTCTTCTCGTGATTTTTCGGATCGACAAGGGTTGCCTCACCGATGTGGTTCAACCCAAAACCAGCCGCCAACTCCTTGATCTCAGCGGGGTTTCCAATTAAGATAATGTCTGCTACACCGTCGGCCAGTAATCGGTCGGCAGCTTTAAGAGTTCTTTCCTCGGTACCTTCGGGAAGAACAATACGCTGCTTGTCAGCTTTAGCGCGCGCAATAATGTCTTGCATTAAATCCATAGCGGAAGATATTTTATATTATTTAATAATTGTACTCGTAATCCGGCTACAAAATTAGGCATAATGCAATATAGAGTTTACAAAATAGGCAAAAGAATTACAGGTAGAGATCCAGTTTCAGATCTTTTAACAGTAATTCGTCACTTCCCGCTCACCGGAGAGTATTTGTTGCAGTTCTTCCGCTGTCACATTCACACTTAGCTTGCCTTTATGGGCCACGGAGATCTTTCCTCTCTCCTCCGAGACAATAATAACCAGCGCATCTGTCTCCAATGACATCCCTAAACCGGAACGATGGCGCAATCCCATATCCTTGGGAAGGGTGGCGTTCTGGGCGACCGGCAAGATACAACCGGCCGCCTTGATCCGGTTATCGGCTATGATCATGGCACCATCATGCAACGGGCTGTTCTTAAAGAATATATTCTCGATCAAGCGGGCATTTACATCGGCGTTGAACATCTCGCCCGTATGCTCATAGATCGTCAAGTCCATATCTTGCTGGATCACGATCAAGGCACCCGTCTTTTTCCGGGCCATATTCATACAGGCCAAGACAACAGGAGCGACAAACTTCCCTTCTTTCTCCGGGTCGTCTCCTCGTTTGGAAAAAAGTTTTCCTAGGAATTTCCAGCCCCGGTGCGAACCTAACGCCAACAGGAAACGGCGGATCTCGTCTTGGAAGAGGATTACCAAAACCACGAAACCTACGCTAATAAACTTATCCAAGATGGCCCCCATCAACCGCATCTCCAATACCTGCGAGATCAAGATCCATACGACGATGAATGATACGACCCCACTGAATATAGCCAATGTGCCCGAGCTTTTCATCAACTTATAGGTCTGGTACAGGAAGAAAGCCACCAGCAATACGTCAATCAAGTCTTTTATACCGAAATGCATCCACATAGTTAATCGAGAATTGAAAGTTGAAAATTGAAAATTAGTTGTTAGTCATTTGACCTATGACGCGAATGGCTTCCACTGCTTCCCGCACGTCATGTACACGAAGGATATTAGCGCCGTTCAAGAGAGCGTACGTATTCAATACAGTCGTTCCGTTCAGGCTATCCGCAGGGGTTCCACCCAGTAATTTATAAATCATGCTTTTACGGGAGACTCCAACTAATAAAGGCAACTCAAAAATAGAGAACTCCTTTAAATGGCTCATCAATTGGTAATTCTGCTCCAACGTCTTACTAAAACCAAAGCCGGGATCGAGAATGATATCATTCACCCCTAAAAGCCGAAGCTGGCGTACCTTCCGGGAAAAGTACAGCATGATCTCCTCCATCATATCCGGGTAATCAGTATGCCTCTGCATAGTTTGAGGGGTTCCACGCATATGCATCATGATATAAGGCACCATCAAATCCGCTACCGTTTGGAACATATCCGCATCCAACTCACCGCCGGAGATATCGTTAATGATAGCTGCTCCATATTCCTCTACGCAACGACGCGCAATCCCCGCACGAAACGTATCTACGGACACCGGGATATCCGGGTAATGCTTATTTAATATATGTAAGGCAAACTCCAAACGGCGCATCTCTTCCTCCGGCGTAACCTCAGCGGCATCCGGACGGGATGAATAACCACCGATATCTATCCAATCTCCTCCCTCCGATAAGATTTCCCGGATACGGTCCTCGATAGCGGTCTCGGTCTGTTTGCGGCTGCCCGCATAAAAAGAATCAGGGGTAATATTCAAGATTCCCATCACCAACGGCGTCGCTAAAGAAGTGAGTGTCCCTCTAATATTGAGCGTTTTATCTAACATGATCTTTCCTTATTTCCAGCAAAGATACAGGTTTCTCTCTTAAAATCTCCTTCTAGATTCTTCATTCTTTATTTAATTGCTACATTTGCCCCGAATTAGACAGGAATAAATATTTAACGCGATACAGTCATGAGTATTATCGACCTCTATGATTTATTTATACATAACCCTCAAATAACGACAGATAGCCGGAACTGTCCGAAGGGTTCTATCTTCTTCGCCTTAAAAGGCGATAAATTCGATGGAAATCAATATGCCGGGAAAGCCTTGGCATCCGGCTGTGTCTATGCCGTCATAGACAATCCCGATTATTATATAGGCAAACGCACGATCCTTGTTGATAACGTGCTGAAGACCTTGCAACAATTAGCGCACCATCACCGCAAGGTACTGGGGTTGCCGATCATCGGAATTACCGGAACGAATGGCAAGACCACGACCAAAGAGTTATTGGCTGCCGTACTCTCAACGAAATTCAATTTGCTATATACCGAAGGAAATTTCAATAATCATATTGGCGTTCCCTTGACCTTGCTCCGATTGACTCATGACCATGAGATGGCGGTTATCGAGATGGGCGCCAGCCATCCGGGAGACATCAAGGAATTAGTGGATATCGTCCATCCTAACTATGGCATCATCACGAACGTAGGCCGTGCCCATCTGGAAGGCTTCGGTTCTTTCGAGGGTGTGATCCGGACAAAAGGGGAGTTATATGATTATATCCGTCGCTCCAAAGGCAAGATATTTATCAAGAAAGAGAACGAGTACCTTCAGTCTATCGCCAAAGGCATCGAACAAATCACATATGGAAACGGGGATGATGCTTTCGCGTCCGGACAGGTAGTCAGTTGCGATCCTTTCTTAGTGTTCAATTGGAAGCAACAAGGAAAGTTGCATACCGTCGAAACACATATGATCGGTAGTTATAACCTAGATAATGTATTGGCCGCCGTCGCCGTAGGCCGCTTCTTCAAGATCCCGGCAGAGCGTATCAGCCGTGCTATCGCCGCTTACGAGCCTACCAATAACCGTTCTCAGTTCAAGAAAACCGATAATAACGAATTGATTATCGATGCTTACAACGCGAATCCGAGTAGCATGAAAGTAGCTCTGGACAATTTCATCACCATGCCCGTACAGCCTAAAGCCATCATCCTTGGAGATATGCGCGAGCTTGGACCAACTAGCGACGAATTACACGCGGAGGTTGTCGAACAGATCAAGAAAGGCCAGTTCGACAAGGTGTTCCTCTGCGGCGAGCATTTCTCCAAGGTAGGCAAAGAGTTCTCCCCCTTCGCTACCACAGAGGCTATGACGGAGGAGCTTCGGAGGCAGCCGTTAAAGGGCTATCATATCTTGATCAAAGGCTCTCATAGCATGGGGCTGGAGAAACTAGTGGATATCCTATAAGCTATCATCGAACAAGACAGTTTTCAACTTTTGATACAAGAAGGAGAGAACCAATAAGATAACTCCCAAGATTATAAAGACGACCACTTTCCCGATCGTAGGCAAGAGCCACAGATCTACCAACACCAACTTTAGCAATACGATCGAGAAAGTGGCCAAACTAATCATCCGGACAACCTTCAGGTGCAATCGCATTCCCACCGCCATTTGCATAAAGCCGGCAAGACTCAACGAGATAGAGAAGCCTGCGCTTAATTCATCCGGCAAGCCCAACTGATTCAACAAATTATTCGTTCCCACGGCCAGTAATATCGTAGACAGCAAACAAATATATAAGGTCATCCCATGCGTACGCTTTTCTCTTGCGTCAAATGACTTATAATAGTACCGCCCCAAGACAAAAATATGCCCCCCGATTAAAAGCAAGGAAACCCATAGCAGGAACCGGGGAATAAAGAGATCATCATACCCGACCCACAAAGACATTCCTCCGAACAGGGATAAAGATAGCCCCAAGAGTAGTCCGTATCCCCCCGCATTTCTTGACACAGGCAAATAGCTTTTCCCTAATAAAACATTCGCAGCAAATAAAACCGCCACCGTAAATGTCTCGATATAGCTAAAGGACACGATCGAAGGATCTACATATGAATAGAAATCGAAAACAAAGGCTATATATAATACGACACATCCCGTCAAGAGAGGCCCTTTCGTCGATATCCTTGTCGGACGTACCAACCAAGCGTCTACCCAATACGATAGCCCCGTAAAAATACCGGTAGCGAACAAGCCATTTATAAATAGGGAAGAATCTCCGTACCGAGCCTCCATACATCCGTGGAAGACATCCATTCCGTAAGAGCCCAGCGTCAAGACCGGAAGTACCCAAGCGAATATCTCGTAAACCCGCAGACGGAAACGACTATAGAACCAGAGAATAATCATTACCTCTGAAGCCCAAAACAAGGTAATAAAGGTCCCTTCCAGTTGGATCGGGATCGTCACCGATACGAACGTAAGAGCGATACCCAATAACGTATGCATCAAGAAAGTGAAAGGTTCCCCTTTCCGTTTGATCCAAAAGAAAAGAGCGAAGTTAATAGCCGCAACAAAAAGGGTTACCAGACCTTTGTAATTCCGCTCAAGCTCCATATTCTGCAGGAGACAAAGGGCAAAGAACAGGAATACGAAATTGTTCAATCCGATCACTCCTAATAAATATTGATTGATCCCCCGGATATTGATTCGCACGATGGAAGCGACCGATAATAAGAAGATCAAATAGAAGGCGATAGAGAAAATAAGTAAATGCGTTAATTGGACACTTCCCATCAAATCCAGATCCGCAGCATACGTATAACCCGCAAAGACGATCCAAGTCAAGGCAAAACAAATTACAGGCAATTCCCCCCACTTCTTATAGATAGATAGCCCGAACATTCCTAGGTCCAAGATCATGACATAGGTAAACAGCACCCAATAACTTCCATCTCCGCTACCCACTAAGAATGGAGCGATAAATCCACCCACCAAAGCGATAATTGCCAGTTCCCTACGATTATAGAGTATAGATAAAGACGACATAAATCCGGTAAACAGCACAAGCAGAATAAAAGCGACCGTTTGGCTAAACAGCCCGTAATAATGATAGGCGATCGCCACCGTTACATAGAAGATCGCGAAAGCGCCTCCCGCCAGCAAAGAGCTAAAGGTACGATAGGAATCCTTCAAACGCCAAGCCACGAATAGAAGTAATCCACCCATCCCAAAGCCAAGGATCGTACGCAAGGTCTCGTTTATCCATTCCTTATCTATCGCATACTTCACGAAAAGCCCCATACCCAAGACGAGTATCAGGATACCGATTTTACCGAATAAGTTCTCACCGATATATTTCTCATAATTGACAGGCTTCCGCACCTTCTGGGGTTGAGGATTTTTAGCAGGTTCGACAATCGCCCTTACCGGTTCAGGTTGTACGAAAACTTCCGGCTCTTTCAAGATCTCAGGCTCCGGTTCCTTTATCTCGTCCACAACTTCCGGACTATTCTCCAAACGTTTACGCAAGGCAGCGATCTCTTTCAACAATTCCTCCGTTTTCTCTTGTGATTTGGATATCTTATTACGCAAGTTTATCCAAATCATGATCAGTAATAGAAGTATCAGTAAGGTATATTCCATAAACTCTAAAATTATAAGCTTGCCGCAATATACGCATTTATTTATGTAAAAGCTTTCCGAACCATAAAAAAGTCCCGACGATACGAATATCGCCGGGAGCAATTTTTTATCCGGTTTCCTTCCTCACGGAAATACTATCGGAAGAACTTTTTTACTTTAGTATTAACCACACGTTCCCCCATCACGGGATACTTTGTTGCGTGGAAATTATTTAATTAAATATATTTAGATAGAGACGGGACGTGCCCGCCTCTACTGTATCATTTCGAATAAAATAATTATTTAACAACCACCTTAACAGCAGCCTCACCCTCTACAGCTACAGCTACGATACCTGCCGGTACAGCGATTGTAGCGTTATCAGATGAAAGAACTGTCTCAGCAACCACCTTACCTAAGATGTTAGAGATAACAACAGACTTGCCAGCGGCACCTTGGATTGTTACAGTACCATCGTTAGCGATAACAGAGATAGCAGAAGCTCCTTCTTCAACGTTATCGTTGGATGTCGGGTGTAATGTCGTAGCCTCAGCAACGAACTCATGAGCCTCGTCACGATTATCCGTCCAAACTAATACGTTGTTGATAACTTTCAAATAAGAAGTTACATCTTCACGATCAGTCTTAGTTGCATCATCTTCGTTTGCAATCTCCTTTGTTGTCTTATTCTCGATCTTCAATGTATTATTTGCAGTTGTAACAAATGCCATTGCAGCCGGATTTACAGACATAGTCTTCAAGGTATCAACAGCAGTTGCTTTTTCACGAACAATAGCTAAAGAATCCTCACCATAAACGATAGCTTTAACAAAAGCTGCTTTCACCAAACCTTCTGTAGCATTCCAATAAGCGCTACCTTCATTTGTCTTAGATGTATATTTATCATCATCACCCTTAACCGCAGAATAAACAGAATCTTGAGGATTTACCAAGAAATATCTGTAACCATCAGCGATAGCAGCAGAGTCTAACCCATTACCTGTTGTGATGTAATAAGTAGGTCTAGTTACATCTTTTACACAAGCAGTATCAATCCACAAACCAAACAAGCTGTCGATATATTCTTCTTGACCTGCCAACTTAACCTCCGCAAACAAAGACTTAGGATTCATGGAAAGAGCTTTACCATCAGCCTCGGCAGATTTAACCAACATGTGAGAAGGAGCATTCAATGTAGCGTAGTCCGGAGATGGCTCTACTACCAAGTCAAAATAGTTGTTATTTACAGCTGAAGCTGCAGCAGAGATCAACTTACCAGTATTAACATCCAATACCACAATCTTATCACCTGTAGACAATAAATAACCATTGCCCTTAGCTGTTTTGAATGTGAACTCAGAACCAGCAACTGCAGGAGTAGCTGTATTATCTTCTTTTGCCAACTTAAATTCATTATCCTTAGCTACAACATACTCTTTTGTATATTGCTTGTAAAGTTTATAAGTAGCCGTAGCTAAAGTATCACCTAAAGCGATAGCACCTACACCAGCTTTGTGTTCATCAGCATTGCTAGTCCAGACCTTACCCGTTTTATCTTTAATTACTTCAACCTTGAATTTAGCAGCGTCTTCGGCTGTAGTTTTCTTAACCTTCAATACGCCGTCAACGATTGTATACAAATCATCAACACCCTCCGTACCGGAGATCAAGTTCAATGTATAAGCGAAGTTATCAACAGCTACCTTGTCCAAATACTTCGTAGCCATATAGTTGTATTCCTTGCCACCGGCTTTGATATCTTTCTGATATTCGAAATAGAATTCAGTACCAGCCGCTAAACTTGCAGAAGCAGCGCTATTTACAGCATCCACTCTGTAAGCGTCTTTACCTGTTACCTTATAGATCTGAGCGGCAGCAGTTGTAAGACCTTGGTTGAAGTTACGTTCAACGAATTGGTATTTACCACCCTTAGCAACTACATAGAACTGACCAGCAGGGTTATATGCATTAGGAGCATCCTTCTTCAATTCCAATCCACTAGCCGTAGCATAAACATACTTAAACTCATCACCAGATTTAACCTTGATGAAGTAAACACCATCACCAGTAGGCAATGTAGCCGGAGTGCCCTTACCTAATTTTACGGAAGGAGCGACACCTTGCTCGATTGTAGAAGGAGTACCAGAAAGTTTCGAGACTGTCAATACCTTTGAATTGGTTACCTGAGCATATACTACTTGAACATCAGCAGCAGTACCTGTAAGCGCAGCTTCAAATTTCTTAGTAGTTGTATTATAAACAGGTGCATTCTTTACATAAACAGCGACTTTATCGTTTGATAAGTCTTGAATAAATTTGAACTTTTGAAAATCACCATTCAATACTGTATGATAACCATTATCCAACCAAGTTGAGTCTTTTGCGAATTTATAGCCAAATACATCCTTTTGCCCAGCGATCGTGTACTTAGTTGTATCCAAACCGAAGTAAGCATCCTTTTCACCGATCTTATCAGCGCCAACTTCCTGCAACTGTACATAATCAGCATCAGCACCAGTCAACTGAGTAGCTACTAATTCTTTGCCCTCAAAGATGTTCTCTTGATAAGCCTCTCCAAAGTTCAAAGAGAATACAGTGAAACCATCGCCTAAGTCAGAGGCAGCCAAAGTACGAGCCTTCAAAGCCGAATTTACTTCCGAAGTGAATGCTGTAGCGGCACTAGCAATGCCCAAGGATAACTTACCTCCAGACACAACCAATCCTAAAGATCCGTTCGCAGAATAATAAGCAGAAATCTTGCCGTCAGTAGTTACAGACCACTTGTCAACACCTGCCGCTAAATTAGGTTTAGCATCTTTTTTTGCAGCGAAAGACAATACAGCACCAGTCTTTTTGTTAGTGAAGCTGTAAAGCTTGTTTCCTGTAGCATCAACTCCAGCTTCAGTAACCTTCCACATAGCAGAGTCAATAGAAGCTTTAGGAGCAGTTGCCAAATTGCTAAATGTTTTTACCACTACAGAGTCCGATTTAGCTCCATAAACAGCTAAATAATCAGAAGAACTGGACTTCAACATGGTGTAACCGTCTGTTTTGGTGATTTGGGCTGAAGCAACAGCCGAAATCATTGCAAGTCCAGCTACAAGAGTAGAAAACTTTTTGTTCATAATTCTAAAATTAATATTAATACTAGTGTTAATTAAAAGCTCTTCAATATTTTGCCCCTTCAAATTGGGCATAAAACGACTAGTCTAAACGATCGTTTAAACTAGTCGTTTCGGTATAGACGAAGGATGATTAAGGATTTGATAGATATTCAATTAACACTATTATTAATATTTAAATTTTCGATTTATGAACAGAAAGATTTCTACATTGTTTACGGCGGGTCTGCTGATGGCGGGTTCGTTGTGCGGTAGTGCTTGGGCGCAAAGTTCTATTCAGCAATTGGCTGGCTTTGTGAATGGACAGGGGACGTTTACCGCAACGCCTGCTACGGAATTGAAGGCTGGACACCAGTATGTATTTGTTAATGATCAGACGAATAATGAGGCTTATGGTCATGAGCTATCGGGTAGCACCATTACAGAGTCTACGATAGGATTATCTACGCCTCTTGCTGATAATGATGATGTTAAACAGTATGTTTGGACTGTTGGCATAACTGAATCTCCGAAAGGCTTCTTCTCTTACAATTTTACGAATGTTGAGACAGGAAAGCTTTTAAGGGTTAATGTCGGCTTTACGGCTATAGAGAAAAACACGAAAGTAGAGGATAAGAATACGAATAAGGATTTCGTATTTGATGGATCTTCTGTTTCTGCTCTTACGGGAGGTGCATATTCTGGCACGAATAACAATTTGTATATTTATTCATCTTCTACTCCTCTCAACGGCTTGAATTGGGGTAGTAATGTGTCAACAGTATCTACGACGATTGCGGCTCCGATCTTTTACGAGGTTAAGTCTGAGTTGTTGACGAATTCAGAGGAATTGAACGCATTGTACAATACATCTGGTTTCTCTTTCGTTTCTAAACGTCTTAAAGATCAAGGTGAAGAACCTATCGGTAACTTGTTTAACGACAAAATGGTGGTAGCTCGTTATTTGGCTCGCCCAATTACGATTGATGCTACACAATACCCGGGGTATTCAGGATCTTCTTCAGACTTGCAGATTCCTGCCGGTATGTACTTCTTTACGAAAAATGCTCCAGCTTTAGATAATAGTGACCAAGTGGTTAGGGACTATAATGCGTGGTTGAACGCTACGGTTTTGGTTGCAAGCTCTACAGAGACAATGGAGGGAACGAACGCCGGACGTGCGAATGGTGATGGTTTCTCTTTGGTAGAGAAGGAAATTGGTGACTTGAACCTGTATGTAGGAACAGGTGCGGCTTGGAAGACACAAGGTGACGAGATTTCTATCCATAACGCTTGTTTCCGTGTTCAAAAGAGTTACGTGGAATCTTATCCGTATGAGTTGAATCTGGATCGTTTCCGTTTCAGAATACAAGGTAGCAAGGCCGATCATAAGGATGCTCAAATCAAGTTGGAGATTTTGCAGCATAATGATAATTTCTACTTGACTACGATCTCTAACACTTCAGACAAGACGGATAAGTTCATCTTTAAGTTGGGCGTTGCCGGTACGAAGAAAGGTATCGAGTTGTTGAACAAGGAGGCTAAGGCAGCTGTTTATACGATCCGTGTATTGAGCGGTAAGCAAGGGGATGTGAAGAGCGTATATGGAAAATATTTGACTTCTGCGGTTGATAATGGTAGTTTTGAGCTTGTCGCAAAAGCGAAGGTGTTGTCACAGACAGAGACTCCGGCTTATCAATGGATGATTACAAGCGTGGATGATACTTATAAGATCACTTTCACGAATCGTGAGACAGGTGATCATTTCCTTACGACATTGTTCCCTAAAACAGATTTGGGTGAGAATGTATATGAGACAGCTGTTCCTTCAACTCGGGATATCACTCCTATCTATGTTGATGAGAATACCTACCGTGAGACTGCTTCGACTCAGACCGTAGAGTTTAAGCGTCTGTTAGTGGAGTTGACGAAAGTAGAAGAAGTTGATCCATACGCAGGTTTCTTGAACGTAGATGACCAGACTTTGGTAACAATGGCTTTCGCTCGCGACAACAACGTGACTTCCAATAAATGGTATACCGCTGTTACAAAAGACAATAATAGTAATGTCTACAAATTGAATGCTGATGGTAAGTTCGCCAACAGCGTATCCGATGCCGCTCAATGGCAATTGATCAAAGACGAGGCTCCGAAGACGATCATCGAGAGTAGCTTCGTTTACAATAGAGGTAACCACGTGACCGTACAGGCTAAGGGCGATAAAGGCTATGCTTATGCTTATCAATTGCGCTATATCAATGATGGTATAGAGACTAATGCCTATTTCCCGCAAGGTACAGGTACTAGTACCCATGTTAACGGTGCAGACGTTATGGCTGCGGCAGATGCGGCTAAGTTCGTTATTAAACAAGCTGCTGATGGCTCTGTTTATTTGATTCCTGTATCAAGTACGAATGCGAATGTTACAACTGTATTTGGCAAGACTACGAAATCAGTAGTAGCTGTTAAGTATAACAATGACGAGTATGTGTATACAACTCCATCCGTAGTTTATGCATTGCCGGGTAATAATCAAGACATGACATTAAAGACTTACTTGATCGAGGAAGCTCCGGAAATCAGCTATCCCGCTAAGAATGGCCATATCTCATTGGTAAGCGAGTTAGGCAACTATATCTCCTTGAACGAGAACCAAGAGGGTATCGTAGTGAATAATGAGCAATACTCATTCTATTTGCGCGTAACCGATACGAAAGCGATCGTTCCTTCTTTCTATATCTCTAAGGGTACGGAAGATCCTAATAGAAGCTTGTTCTTGTTCAATCCGAAGGATTCTGTGGACTATTATGTAGCGGACGGCATGTACGACAAGAAATATGAATGGGCTGAAAAAGCTACTAAGGCTATCTTCAAGTCTGCTTCTATCGAGGCAAACAACGATACGATCTCTACGGTAGTAAAGGGTAAGGAAGTGAAAGTTGCTAAAAATGCTGACGACGAAGGCGTATTAGGCGGCTTGGATAACTTCAAGGTTCAGATTATCCAATGCGCTGACGATGAGGGTATGTATGTGATCCGTTCCGTTAAGGAGAAAGGTCGTTACTTATATGGCCTCAACGACAAATTGGCTTGGGGTACTGATAAGAATAGCGCCATGAAGTTCACGATCACTGCTGGTGATCCTACTTCCAACGAGTCTGTAGCTGATGGCGCTGCCGGTGTTAAGGTAATAGGTGGCAATGGTATCGTAGAGATCCAAGGCGCAGCCGGTAAGAAGGTGGTTATCTCTAATATCTTAGGTAAGGTAGTAGCCGAGACTATTCTTGCTTCCGACAACGCTACGATCGCTGTTCCTGCTGGAATCATCGCAGTAGCCGTAGAAGGCGAGAACGCTGTTAAGACAATAGTTAAATAAAAATATAATGACGATATTAAGTTCCCGTGAGGGCCTCGGCCCAAGTATCCCGTGAGGGCGAACAAGCGGGAATGGATTAATATTAATACTAAAGTAATAAATTAAAGTTCATCCCTTAGTACTTCCGTGAGGAAGGAAAGCGGGAAAAGAATTAGCCCCGGTCGTTTATTCGATCGGGGCTTACTTTTGGGGAATCCACAGAAGAGAAAAAGACGGACTAATAAAAGACCGGCAACAAAGGTCACTAAAGTTTGCCGGGAGATTACACGAACAAGATTTCCGTATCCGGCAAGACAGCAGAGATATTTTCAATCGGATTGATGGAAATTTTAGCCGCATGTAACCATGCCAACTTTTGCTTTAATTTTTGCATCCAGACACTCATACGGGCTTTGTGTTCTTTTTCACCAGCAATGTCTAGTTCTATACAGGCAATAATGACTATCTTTTTCTGATTATCAAGTAGCAACTGATTAATCCGGGTAAAAAAATCCTCATCATTGGTCGAAAAACGAGCAGAATTAGTTACCGTGGCGATTGTGTCCCTAACTTTGACAGCAATCCTGCGCATTAATTCCTCGCCTTTTGCCTGAAGCACTTCCTGAGTCTCTGCATCGTGTGTATGCCCTCTGTAATTCTTTACTTCTACCAAAAACAACTGTCTGTTGTCATGAATACCTAAAAAGTCCACCGCTTTGGTAGGCTGCAAGGCATTGCTTACTTTTTTGTGCGCCAAATGTTCGTCGTACTTGACAACGTTCCATTTGGGAGATTGAAACTTGAAGTTTATGCCGCTTTCCTGAAAATTACTCATATTTGCTGATGAATTGTTGTTCCAAGTCGTAAAAGGCTGCATATTCCTCCAGAATCGGATTGCTCTGTATGCCTGCCAAGGTTTCGCTTTCCTCTACAATGATTCCCTTGCCTTCTTTTTTCAGCCCAAAGAATTTGACAGATACACCGGTGTGTTCTTTATACTCGGAATAAAGAGAAAGCGTATGTGTAAGCAAATAATCGTGTGTAGCGATGAAAATCTGCAAACCACATTCCTGAAGCACAAGGATGAACTTCGACACCACTTTGATAAGAGCCGGGTTCAAATTGGCTTCCGGCTCATCCCAGAACAGAATGGTGTTCGCATTAATTTCCCCATTCAGTATGAGGTATAAGATAGAGGCCAACTTGCGAAGACCTTCTGCCACCAAATGCGCTTCCATATTACCACTTTCCGTCTGTATATAGAAACGTCCGTTCATCTGCAGCACCTTGAACTGCAATTCCCGTTCCAACAACTCAACAGCCGGTCTCAACGGATTATCTTCAGACTCACGCAATACGGGGAGAGCCAATGCGTGTGCTAGATTGATGTAGGTCTGGTCGAATGAAATCTCACGCTTACTGCTCAAACCGATAAAACCCTCGAACAAAGAGAACATTTCACGAGGAGGGATGTAGATGAAATGACGGTCGTTCCACTTCTCGTCCGTTTCCAATTTCACAGTCGTCTTGGCTGCAGAGGAAAAGCTATATTGCAATACCTTGCTATCTATCGTAACCGCAATGTTCGCCCTACCGGAAGGTAGTCCTTTGCTGACCAAATTGCCGATGATGTCCGGCTTGAAATAATAGATCATATCTTCCGCCAAGATATACTCAAACTGCTCTTTGGAAGCAGAGTTCTTGCCGAGGAAGTCGTGACGTGCCTGCAAGGTGGCAGCCAAGCATTTAAGCACGTGTGTCTTGCCGGTACCATTCTTGCCGATGAGGACATTTACTCCTTCGGTGAAATCGAAACGATTGTTTGCAAAGCCCGTGAAATTAGTCAGTAATATGCTGTTAATCATTGAATATACCTCATTTTTAACTAAGTGTTCACAAAAGTAACTTAAAATTGGAAAGTAACAAAGTTGGATTCAAAAAAGTTACAGTTACCCAATGATGTATTCTATCCTCGGTAAACAAGATATAAGGACCACTACGTTTATCTCGTTGGCAAAGTAAGTTAACTTACTTGGGCATTTTAATTAGCTTACTTTGCCAACGAAGCTAGCTTACTTTGAAAGTAGGGTAATTCGGTATTAATGATTCGTCCCCTCGAATAAATCCTTTGAATTGTTGGATAAGCCATTCTTTAGCTTGAACTGGTTGAACGTATAGCTAAGGGTCAAGCCTATCAACGGGTAATCGGGCCGGATTCGTGTTTTGGAAATCAAGTTCGAGGAAGTGATCGTATTGACATAACGGGCCGTATTGAAGACATCCCGGAAAGAGAGGGTGGCCGTCAACTTCCGTTTGAAGAATTGTTGCCGTATCGCTAGGTTGACAAACCAGAACGACTGGGTTCTTCCTTGGGTGGTTACGGAAGGGCCTACGAAATTGCCGTCAAGCTGTATCCTTGTGTATTTCCCGGTCGTGAAAGCGTTGTTCCATGCGATCTCGTAATTGGTACTGGTCTCATTCTTCCCGTCCGTCTTATACTCGTTCTCTACCCGGTAGTGATAAAGGCTACCGTTTATTTGCGTATTCCACCAACTGGTGGCCTGCAAACTGCCCGATAGTTCTATTCCGGTGGAATAATCATGTCCCACGTTCGCCATGGAATCCAAGGTAACCCCGGCTTGGTAAGGAACCCGTAATCGTTCGATCTTGTCTTTGCGGGTTCGGTGGAATAGGGAGGCAGACAAGGCATTGTCGCCGGAAGTCAAGGAATAATTCAACTCGAAAGAATGAATGTACTCTGGGCGTATATCCGGGTTACCGATCTCGGCTGTATAGTAATCCTTGTAAGTGATGTATGGCTCCATGAAATAAAGCTCTGGTCGGGTCGTACGACGGCTGTAAGCGAATAGAAGCTTCTGATTTTGTGTGAGGTTATAACCGATATGGGCGGATGGGAACAACTCAAAACGCCTTTGTAGGCGGTTCGCCCAATCTTTGGAGCTACGTAATACTTGATGCGTATGTTCTCCCCGTAATCCTACTTGAAAATCAAAAGACCGGTAGCTATCCCCAACGATCGCATAAAGGGAGTTGATCCCTTGTTGGAAATAGAACGTGTTGTAAATATCGTCACGCCAGAAGAACTCTTTGGTATCCGGGTTCCAAAACTGCATACTATAATCGCCGTCTTCCGAGTATGAGAAATATTGATAACCCGCCTTGATTTGTCCGGTTTTGCTGTATGGAAATACATAATCGGCTTTCGCACGGACGGTCCAACGATGTTCGGCCTCCCACGCACGATGACCTTGCTGGCGTACGTTGTTTTTGTCGAACAGATCGCTTTGGAAATATTCCAGAGCGTCGCCTCCATATTTCAAGAAGAAGCTACCGCTAAGGTTATGCCCCTTATCATTGAACTTATGATCCACGGCCAGATTCCCTAGTCCGAAAGTCTCATGGATATCAAAGTCGTCAAGGCTCTTGAACTCTCCGTTCTCGAATTGCTCGCCATTAGCGGAACGTTCTTCCGTATATTCCAGATCTCCTTTTCGCTTGAGTCCGGCATATCCGCCTTCCGCGTTAATAGAAAAAGTCGTTTGTTTTTGCGTATAGCTCCAACCTCCGTTGAGAATATATGCGTAGCCGTTACTTTCACGGGGGCCATTGGAATAAGAAGTCGTTGTCGTATCGTTTACCAACGTCGTTTTCTCTTGGGTAAAATGACTTTTACGAAGTCGGTTTCCCACATAACCGCCTATACGCCATTGAGACGCCTTGTTTTGTCCGGTCAACAAGAAATCCAAGGTCCGGCTCCATACCGTATTCCCGCTTAGGTTGATTACTCCGCTCAGCCCTTCCCCGAAGTTCTTCTTGGTAATGACATTGATGATCCCGACATCACCCCCTGTATCATGTTGGGCGGACGGGGTGGTGATGATCTCTATATTCTGGATTTGTCCGGACGGGATCTGTTCCAAGGCTTGGGTCCCGGTAAATATACTGGGCTTTCCATCTACGTAGACCGTGAATCCGCTACTTCCCCGGAAGGTAACCTCTCCCTCGGCGTTCACCCGGATGGAAGGCGTGTTCTCTAGGATATCGACAGCGGTTCCTCCCGAGGAAAGCAGGTTGGAAGAAGCCTCGATGATCTTTTTATCCAGTTTATAGATGACTTGTTTCTTGTTGGCTACGACCTCCACTTCCTGTAAGCCTACCTCAAGCATTTGCATCGGGATAATACCCAGATCTTTGATTTGCTCTGTAAGGATAAACTCCTCTCCCATATAAACATCATATCCCAGAAAATGGATACGGATCGAATACGTTCCCGGTTTTACGGGCTGGATTAGAAAAGAACCGTTCGCTTCAGTCATAGCTTCTTCGACGATATGATCTCCATCATATAATACAACGTGAGCGTAGTCTAATGCCTTACGGGTGGTTTGATCGATTACGATTCCTTTAATACCCGGATTCGCATGGATAGATAGTAGTGCGCTAAGGAATACTAGCGATAGAAAAAGTTTTCTCATATTTTACATTCGTTTTAGAATTGATACCGCAAAGCTAGGGAAATAGGGAGGGAGCGGGCCGGACATATGTTTCATAATACCGTACAAATCGTTCAATCTTTCTGTTTTCTGTGATTTTCACCCACTTAATCTTTATATTTGGGGCATTAATCGGATGAATGGATGAGAATATACCTTTTACTGCTGTTTGTACTTATGGTAACGAGAACGCAAGCTACCAACGTTATTTTTGACCGGATAACAATGGATAGCGGGCTTTCTTCTTCCTCGGTGACCTCTATTTTGAAGGATCGTACCGGGTATGTCTGGGTCGGGACGACTGAAGGCTTGAACCGCTACGATGGATATACGTTTAAAGTATTCTTGCCCGTACCGGATTGTCCGGAAAGTATACAAAGCAGTTCTATCGATAAATTATTCGAGGATTCAGATGGAGGTATCTGGATCTTTTTTTCCTCGGGTGGGATTAGCCGTTATGACAGAGGTTCGGATACATTTTTGAATTTCACGAAAGAATGGCTTCGACAACAGTTACGTGTGTATGGTAGTCCTACTTGTTTCTCGGCCTCCGTTCCGGGACATATCTTTATAGGTACGGAGAACGGGATGTTGGAGTATGATGCTAAAGAGAAGAAATTGGTACGCCTTTCGCCGGCGGGTTCGGTAGTCTCGTCGTCTCCTGTGAATTGTTTGTATTCGGCGCCGGATCATTCGTTTTGGGTAGGGACTTTAGCTGGTTTTAGTTTGTATGACAAAGAAACAAACCACTTTCAAGATTATACGATACGGACAAATGACCGGGAGGATATCAATGCCGGCAATTTGAATGGCGTTAACGCGATCTATATCGACCGGTTTGATTATATGTGGTTAGGTACGGGACGTGAAGGGGCTTTTCGTTCGCTTGATATGGGAGAGCGAGAGATCTTCCAATCTGTCGGTCGTGAGGATACTCGGGTATATCAATTCTTGGAGACCGGTGATGGTGATTTCTGGATCGGACATAATAAGGGGGTAAGCTTGATTAGCCGGATGAACCGGCTTGCCTTGCGATGTGAGCATTTCTTTGACCGGCCGGAGGATCTGGAACCTACGGGAGAATGCCAAGTGCGATCCATCTTCGAGAGTAAGGACGGAACGGTCTGGTTTGATGATAGCCGTTTCAATCAAGGTCTTTTTTATTATTCTCCGAAGGAGAGGAAAATGGGACAGTTGAGGAACGTGCCGGAAGACGCACATTCTATCAGCAGTAACCAGATTACCTGTTTGTTTCTGGATGACTCGGATCATCTGTGGGCGGGGCATTCCACGTATGGGGTGAGCCATGCGGATTTAACACCTTCCTTGTTTCGATATACCTTGGGATACACGGAAAAAGAGAATCTGTCTTCTCTTCATATCCTAGCCGTTTATGAGGATTCGGACCTGAATCTTTGGGTTGCGACCTCTAGGGGATTAGATCGGATTAACCATAAGACTTCCCGGGTAGATATGCGTTTTACCTTCTCACCCCGAAAAAGTCCGTCCTCTTTATCCGGAAAGATTATAGGTTCTATCCGTGAGGATTCGGAGCGGAACCTATGGATCAGTTATCAAGACGCCAACCCGGACCGGTTGAATCTGGATGATTTCCGAATCTGCCCTTTTATACCGGATTACCAAGTCTCTTATGATTATCCGATCAACTCGTTGTCGGAGTTATGTAATTTATGCGTGAGCGAAGAGTCTTGGTTTTGGGGAGGAGCGGATGAGGGGCGGCTTCGGGTGTGGGATACGAAGACGAGAGCGCTTATCACGTATCGATATATACCGGGTGAGATGAATCCCCTTGCGTCGAATCATATTCATTGTCTGTTTGTGGACTCTTCCGGTTATTTGTGGATCGGTACGAATGCGGGGTTGGATCAATACGACAAGCGAACCGGGCGATTTGATCATTTCACGGTACAGGATGGCTTATCGGGAAATATCGTACGAGGAATCCGTGAAGGTGAGCCGGGCATCCTGTTTGTCAGCACGAATAAAGGGCTGAGTCGCTTGGATATACAAAACCGGCATATCGTTAATTATACGACGGCGAACGGTTTATTATCGAATGAGTTTATGGGTGGTGCTTGCTGTAAGCGCAAATCGGGTGAACTTGTATTTGGCAGTAATGAGGGGATCGTTTCTTTTGATCCCGTTCAGTTAACGGACGGTTTGAGAAAAATACCTGAGTCTTTGCGAATCACGAACCTCACGATCGGAGACTCACGTGAGAAGCAAGGTTTACAGGTGGGTTTTATCGCATTCGATTATTCTCATCCCCGTAGTATCCGATACCGGTATCGTCTGGATGGATATGATACGGATTGGCGGGAGGTGGACGCCAGCGATCGTACGGCTATATATAACCGCCTACCACCGGGGAACTATGTGTTTCGGGTGGAAACTTCCGGCAATGGTTCCTATTGGAGCGCTCCCATTACCGAACCTGTCAGGATCTTTCCTCCTTGGTGGCGGACGTGGTGGTTTATTTTGCTGGTATTCGTGGTTGTATGCGTACTGTTGTATATCGCCTATAAGAGCCGGGTGCGCTGGTATCAGCTTCGCCAAGCCGAGTTGGAGCGTAAGATACAAGAACGTACACGGCTGTTGAAACAGGCCAAGCAAGAACTGGAGGAAAAAGATGCGTTGAAAACTCGTTTCTTTATGAATGTCTCTCATGAGCTTCGTACCCCGCTGACGATAATCAAGGGATTGACGGAGGATCTGGAACGGCATTCCGGTTCAGAAGAATCTTGTGGAGATAAAGAAACTTTGCGTACGATCTCCCGGAATACCAATCGCTTGATTCGGCATGTCAATGAATTACTGGATTTATCGGTATTGACCCGGGGAGTTCCTTCCCCGCATATTGTTTGTGCGGATCTCAGTCGATTCTTAAAGGAGATTTCGGAAACCTTTATTCCTTTGGCCGATTCCTATAAAATTGCGTTTACGTATTCGATTGCCCCGGATATCTCAATCGCTTATTTTGACAAGAATATCCTAGAGCAGGTTCTATATAATTTACTGTCGAACGCATTTAAGTATACGCCGGATGGTGGTTCGGTAAGCTTTTCCGCTTTATTGGAGCAAAGCTCATCCGATGCGGTCATGACTTTACGAATTACGGATAGTGGAATCGGCATTCCCCCCGAATCGTTACCGTATATTTTTGATCAATATTATAAGGGGGAATCGATAGCGTTTCGCCGCTCGGAGAGTTCGGGGATCGGCCTTGCGTACACAAAAGAGCTATTGGAGTTACATAAGGCAACCATTCAATGTGAGAGTGAATTGGGGAAAGGTTCTGTTTTTACGGTTGCCTTGCCTATATCGGAAGAGGCTTATCCTGAGGAGTGGTTGGAGTATTCGGAACCTAAAATGGAAGAGGCATCTTTGCGGGAATCAGTTCCATTGGAAGGAACAAACCCGGTCCCGGAGAATCTACGACAAACGCTTTTGTTTGTAGAGGATAATGAGGATCTATGTCGTTATTTGATGAATGCTTTTCAAACGAATTACCGGGTCGTGATAGCGAAAAACGGAAAGGTCGGTTTGGAGAAAGCCTTGGAGATCCTACCGGACGTGATTGTCTCGGATGTAATGATGCCGGTCATGAATGGGATTGAATGTTGTGAGGCTTTGAAAACGGATGAACGGACGGCCCATATACCGGTTATCCTATTGACTGCTTTAGCGGAAGAACGTCAACAATTGGAAGGGTATGGAGCCGGAGCGGATGATTATCTGCCTAAACCGTTCAGTCTTGCTGTCTTAAAAGCGAAGATCAAGAATCTGCTCAAACGTAGTGAGCAACTAAAGTTATATTTCAGGGATCGGTTCGACTTGCGTACTCCAGAGCAAACCATCGCCGATCCGGATAAGGAATTTGTTTCGAAAGTGACAAAGGTCGTTCTGGCTCATTTGCAGGACCCGGAGTTTGATGTAGAGCTTTTCTGTTCCGAGATGGCGATGAGCCGTGCCAGCTTATTTCGGAAATTAAAGTCTACTACCGGTTGCTCCGCTTCCTCATTCACCCGTAATATACGTATAAAGCGTGCCGCCGAGTTATTGGGGCAGCACGCTTATTCGATCGGGGAGGTAGCTGCTCAGGTCGGCTTCTCCGATCCGAACTATTTTACCCGTTGCTTTAAAGAAATTTACGGGATCACTCCGAGTGAGTTTATTCAGACTTCACCGAGTTCACAGGATTCTCATTCGCCGCTTGCCAGTTCCGGAAAGTAACGGTACCGATCGTAACCGAGAGAATGATTAGGAAAGCTACGATGAAGACCCAAAGATGGAGTGGTGTTTTATAAGCGAAATTCTCTAGCCACTGTTGTGTTCCCATCCATGCTATTGGGATCGAGATGATGAAGCAAACGGAGACGATCCGGATATAAGTCTTGTTGAACATCAAAAGAATCTGTCCGGTAGTCGCTCCGTTGATCTTGCGGATGCCGATCTCTTTCCGGCGGTATTGCGTCTCAAATAGCACGAGTCCGAATACACCTACGATAGAGATCAAGATCGCCATTATTCCGAATAGGGAGATGAGTTTACCCAGTGTTTGTTCTTTCTGATATAAATTGTTTAAGATGGTGTTGTAGAAAGAGATCTCGAAAGGGAAAGTCGGATCGATCTCTTTCAATGTTTCCCGGACGTGGGCGACAGCTTCCTGTAAATTCGTTTTCGAATTGAAGCGGATATAGGATACCAATTTAGGATTGGGTATATCGTTATTCAATGCGAATACGAAAGGCGAGCTTGCGATCCGGCAAGAGTTAAACCGAAAATCCTTGCTGACTCCTAGAACCGTACGATCATTGAAACGATCTCCGGGATGTAAGTGGAAATCCCGCTCTGCCGCCGGATTGATGATATAATCACTTTGTGCCTTGTTTAAATCCTCCCGTGTAAAATCCCTTCCTTCCTCTACTTGGATATCCATGACGGAAAGGAAATTCTCGGAGGCATAGAATACCTTGAAGAATACATCCTTATCTTCATGACGGGCATATTCGAGATCGATCATGTCATCTTCTTTCGATAATTCGTAGACGGAGAAGGCCACATCCTCTATTCCCGGATAATCTTTAAGTTTCTGGATATATTGGGGCTTATGCTTGGCGTAGATCTCCGGTGTCAGGTTCACGATGGCTACTTGGTCTTTATTGAATCCTAGTTGCTCGCTAGAGGTCATGAAATGGTTCTGAAGTCCCATGAATAAGGTGACAATAATCAAGGCGATCGATACCGTATATTGGAAACCGATCAGGGCGACACGTACTTTTTTCCCTTTGGGACTAAGACCGAAAGAGCCCTTTAGTACCAAGGCCGGCGCATAGGAGGTACTTCGTATAGCTGGATAAAGTCCCGCCAAGCAACCCGTCAAGATAGCGATCAGTGCTGTGAGAAGGATCAGGCCTTTGTATTGACTAAGACGTATATCCGCATCTACCCAATTAGCGATCGGTGTGTAAGACAAATCGTTTACGATGAATAAGGCGAGAATGTAGGATATCAAGCAGATCACGATCGATTCAATCAGTGAGATGGCTCGTAACTTATAGATGGAGCATCCTAATACCCGGTGCGTATTGATCGTTTTCAATCGTAGGGGAATCAACGAGGTTGTGAGATTGGTAAAATTGATTCCGGCGATGAATAAGATGAGGAAAGCGATACCCAGTAACACATAATTTGTCTCCCGGTGACCTTTCGGATTAAAGTCGAAAGTTGTATCATGCGTGTAATAAACTTCCTTTAAGGGGGTTAGACGTAATGCGATCTCTTGCGCTGAACCCATTTGGCTTTTAGCGAAATCGAAAGTCTTGTTGAAATGATCCAATACCTCCTCTTTATTTAGGGGATCGTCTAGCGTGACGTATATTTCGTTGGCATACATTTGCCAAGAACTTTTTAATAGATCCAGTTGGTCCATCGGGACGTAAATACGGTTTTGTACTGTAGTATTTCCCGGGAAATCCTTATAGACACCCCCAATAGTAAGTATCGTGGTACTTACAGGTTGCCAGCCACTACTGCCGGACATCCGGATACGTTTACCGATAGCGGATTGTTTGTCGAACAGCCTTTTGGCGACACTCTCCGGAATGAGTACGGAACCGGGAATGGATAGGCATTCGACGGAACCTTCTTTCATGTGGAAATCAAAGACATCTGAGATATTGGGTAGACAAAGCTGGAAGTTTTCCTTGAAGACTTTCGCTTCTCCTTGATCGTCTACCTCGTCGATTTGGCAATACCGTTCTCCTCCGTAGAATGGATAACGGTAGGAGTAATCCGTGATATGAGCGGATGAGTTAACAAAAGCATCGCTAAACATTAGGCAATGGATGGCGTTATGCTCGAATTCTCCGTGATTTGCCTCTAGCCGGAAGGTTCGGCCCGATTTACTGTGCATGGCATCGTAATTCATCTCGTAATCCACCTGCATTACTATCAGGAGGAAGGCGGCGAAAGCGATTGTCAAGCCGAAGAGGTTTAACACGACGGCGGTCTTAAACCGCTTGAATAGATAAAGTAAGTTTCGAATCATTAGTTTCATTGTAACAGGTTTTAAATATATTCATTTTTTAGAAAAGAGGCAAATAATGTGCCATCGATGTAACGTTCTGCTAATCATAAGATAATAGAAAAATGCTTAGAAACGATTGTGTGTGCCTTCGCACGGTGCACGTTCGCTTTCGCACGTTATTTGATTTTAATTCGTAAGTTCGCGGATGTTTTACATATAGAAAGATAATTCGGAAATATCAGCATGGAAACTTCAAATAAACTCTGTTATTGGTTCCTTTTTTATAAAGACCAACTGTTGCTTCAGAAAGAGAATGATACGTATACCATCCCTTATGGCGAGAATCCCCCAGTTCCGGTTTCTCATACGCTGGAGGTTGATTACCGGGATGGACTTCCCGCGCGTACGGCAGAATTGGATACTCCGGTGGAGGGGAATGACCGTTACGTACATATGGGGTTGCGTGCCTCTTGGGATTATATCTCGAGAGCGTGTTACGAGAAGGCGGGTAAGGCTTTTCAATTGCTTTATTGGGATAGCCATAGCCGTTTCTGCCCGGTATGTGGTACTCCTACCGTACAGACTACGTCGATCATGAAGCAATGTCCTTCTTGCAAACATGAGATTTATCCGACAATCTCAGCAGCGATGATCGTCTTGATCCGTAAGGAGGATTCGATTCTTTTGGTACATGCCCGTAATTTCCGGGGAACTTTCCATGGATTAGTGGCCGGATTCTTAGAAGTTGGCGAGACCTTGGAAGAGTGTGTGCGTCGGGAGGTCCGTGAGGAAACGGGTTTAGAGGTCGATAATATCACTTATTTCGGAAACCAACCCTGGCCTTATCCGAGTGGCTTGATGGTAGGCTTTGTAGCGGATTATGTAAGTGGGGAAATTAAGTTGCAGGATGAGGAACTAAGTTCTGGTGCCTTCTATACCAAAGATAACCTACCGGAGATCCCCCGTAAGTTGAGCTTGGCCCGTAAGCTAATCGATTGGTGGTTGGATCATCAATGAGGAGTCCTTTTTTGCGGCCTCTGCCTGTTGTCTTTCGAATTTCTTCCTTTTAGAGATGACATCCGGGGTAGGGAGGTTGCCGTAGTTTTGCCAAGTTCCGTTGCGTTTTGCGTTGCGTTTATGGACATATGTTTTCCGGCTGGTCATCCTTCCTAAATCGAAGGTAGCTAGTGAGGTACGACCACTGGACGGAGTCCTTTTCAATTCATCTAAGATAGATTGATAGACAGGCAGTATCTTTTTATACGGTGGATTATGTCGCCAGAATACCGATGGCGGTAAATCCTTCAATGCTACTTTTCGGTGTGTCGTATCGTCTTGTTGGATATATTCTGAGAAATCTTTGGTGATAGGGATATTGCTGGGAGCGGCCAGTTGAGGTTTCCCCATCGGTTTTCCCGGTTCCGGGTTGAGGAAAGAACCGCTTTGGATTGCTTTTTGGAATTCAGGGTTCAATTTGATGGAATCTTTGCCTGCTAATACATCCTTTAGCCAGATCGAATCTTGCTCAGTCCATTGCGCATAGCCTAAGTGTATATTTATACAGACGAAAAATCCAATCAATAGTGGTCTCATGAATGCCTGAATTGTTAATTGTGTTCAAAGATAGTCTTCCTTCTTTCTCCTCGTTTTTTCTTTCGCTTAAATAGTCTTACCGTTTACTTAATCTTAACCCTCTTTGCGGACTATTAATTTAACAGTTCATCTGTGCACGATAATCGTTCGATTACGCACGCTTCTTCCATTGATTTAATACCTACCTTTGAGGCATCACAAACTAGTTCAGCGCTTATGAAAAAGGGAAAACTATTAATTATAGATGATAATGAGGACATCCTTTTTGCCCTTAACTTATTACTGGAGCCCTATATGGAACAAATAAGAGTGGCTACGCAACCGGAGCGCATCGATCATTTCATGCGGACTTTTATCCCGGATATTATCTTGTTGGATATGAACTTCAAACGGGATGCTATTAGTGGTCAGGAGGGTTTCTATTGGCTGGAGAAGATAAAGAAGATAGACCCGGACGTGGTGGTTCTTTTTATGACTGCCTATTCGGATACGGATAAGGCCGTGCGGGCGATTAAGGCAGGAGCTACCGACTTTATCCCGAAACCTTGGGAAAAGGAGAAATTACTCGCTACACTCTCTTCAGCATTGGAACTTCGGGAGAGTAGGGCGGAAGTGCGAAATTTAAAGAAACAAGTTGAGATTCTTAGTTCACCCGAGGATGCTGGCTTCGAGATCATCGGTGAAAGCGAACCGATGCAGGCTATTTTCGCTACGGTCGATAAATTAAAGAATACGGATGCCAATATATTAATCTTGGGGGAGAATGGAACCGGTAAAGATTTAGTTGCCCGCGCCTTATATCATCAATCTCCGCGTTCGGGGAATCTTTTCGTCGGGATCGATGTGGGCTCTATTCCGGAACAACTTTTCGAGAGTGAATTATTCGGCTATGAGAAAGGGGCTTTTACGGATGCCCGTAAGGAAAAGCCGGGACGAATGGAGGTAGCTTCCGGTGGTACCTTGTTCTTGGATGAGATCGGGAACTTAAGCCTTTCCATGCAAGCGAAACTGTTGACCGCTTTGGAAAAACGACAGATAACCCGCTTGGGAGCAACGCAACCCATACCGATTGATATCCGGTTGATCTGCGCAACGAACGTGAATATCCATCATCTTGTGGCAGAAGGTACTTTCCGGCAAGATCTTTTATATCGTATTAATACGATCGAGTTACATATTCCTCCCTTGAGGGAACGAGGAAATGACGTGATCTTATTGGCTGAACATTTCTTGTCGAAGTATGCCCGTAAATATAAGAAAGACTTGAAGGGCATTAACAGGGATGGGAAGAATAAGCTACATAATTATGCTTGGCCCGGTAATGTACGTGAACTGCAACATGCGATTGAACGGGCGGTTATCTTGTCTGAAAGTAATTGGCTAAGGCCGGAAGACTTTATTCTGCGTTCTGTCCCGCTTAGGGATAAGGAACCATCCGATGAGTTAAATTTGACGGTATTGGAGAAAGAAGCGATCGAACGTGCCTTACGTCGTGCCGAGGGGAATATCACTCGTGCCGCCGAGCTTCTAGGGATTACCCGCTTTACCTTGTATCGTAAATTGGAGAAATTTGGCTTATGATACGTTACTTGTTGTTCGCTCGTATTTTGGGGATCGTGGTCTTGTCTTTTACTGCCTCATTCTTAATGCTGAAAGGGTTTTTGTTTATTCCTGCGCTGTTCGGATTTTGTATTCTTGCGCTTTCGGTTTTCTTATATAAGGATCAGCAAAAGACTGTTAAGCGGATGGAATACCTGATAGAGAGTATTCATTACGGGGATCTGAGCCTGTTTTATCCTTCCGATTCAATGACGGAAGACGAAAAGGCTTTGGCCTCTTCTATGAACGCTGCCTTGGAAGCTTTACGGAGTCGATTGTATAATTCGGTGGTCGCTGAGGCGGAAACCGAGGCATGGCAGAAACTTATCCGGGTATTGACGCATGAGATCATGAACTCGATCGCTCCGGTAATCTCTTTATCAGAGACGGTAGCCGAGCGTGCGACGATAAATGGCATGAATGAGAGAGACTACGCTATCATGGTACAAGCCATGCAAACGATCCACCGGAGAAGTAAGGGGCTATTGGATTTTGTCGAGAATTATCGGCAATTAACCCGTCTGCCTTTACCTACTTTACGAAACTTCTCGGTTTCGGCTCTCTTTGACGATATCCGGCTTCTATTTCCGGAGAAGTCCGACATCCTCTTCTTTCGTGTAAAACCGGAAGATTTAAATTTATATGCGGATCGGATCATGGTGGAACAAGTATTAATTAATCTATTGAAAAATGCGATAGAGGCTTGTGAAGAGTCCTTATCTCCTCAAATAGTCGTGGAGGCTGTCCAAAAAGCCGGCATGGTTATTATTTCGGTGATTGATAATGGTAGCGGAATTGTTCCCGAGGCGATCGACAAGGTCTTCGTGCCTTTCTTCACGACTAAATCTAAAGGTTCCGGTATCGGATTAAGTCTTTGCCGGCAGATCATGAACCGTCATGGAGGAAGTATTAGTCTCGACTCTCAAGTAGAGAAGGGTTCCTCTTTCGTCTTGCGTTTTCCGATTGTTACCAAACGGATTCTATAAATAAGTATTAATACATGCGATTAGCTTATCCGGCTTGATCGGTTTAGCGATGTAAGAGGAGAATCCACTTTGTTTTACCCGTTCCTCATCCTCCGCGAAAGCGAAAGCCGTTACGGCGATGATAGGGATGGACTGGTTCTTTTCCCGAATTACCCGTGTAGCCTCATAGCCGTCTACGATCGGCATTTTTAGGTCCATTAGGATTAAGTCCGGTTGATATTTATTGAATAAATCGATCGCTTGTTCCCCGTTCCATGCGTGTATAAGGTTATAATCTTTCAACATGGCTTGGAATAAAGTATAGTTGCTTTCGTTATCTTCCGCTATTAATAGGGTTGCAGATTTGGATGACTGGCTCTTCTGTACATTCTCGGTCTTTGGTTTCTCATGCGGGACTTCCTGCATCTCTAGTATCGAATAGGGCAACGTAAACCAGAATGTAGAACCTTTCCCTTGCTCTGATTCCACCCCTATATCTCCACCCAGACGCTTGATAATCATCTGGCAAATCGATAATCCCAGCCCCGTTCCTTGCACAAAGCTATTTAACTTAACGAAACGGGTGAAAACTTGACCGATCTTATCCTTGGCGATACCGCATCCCGTATCTTTTACATAGAAATACAACTCATCATCTCTATGGCGGTAGCCAAACAGGATGCTACCTTGAGTCGTGAACTTGATGGCATTGTTGATAAAGTTCGTAATGACTTGGGAGACTCGGTTACGGTCGGTGCGTAAGATACAATTCGGGATCTTCTCGACAAAGCATACCTGCACACCATCTTGCGCCTTCAAACGGGAAGACTGCTCGATATCGGAGAATAGTTGATTGACATCTACGTCTGAATCCACGAATTCTAGCGTACCCGCCTCTATCTTGGCCAGATCGAGAATATCATTGATCAATTGCAATAGCAGGTCGTTGTTGCTATTAATGATATTGATATATTCCTCTTTATCCTCCATTTTCTCGGTTACGGCCAATAATCCGGAGAAACCGACGATCGCGTTCAATGGCGTTCGAATCTCATGACTCATATTCGCCAAGAACGCGGATTTCAAACGATCGGACTCTTCCGCTTTCTCTTTCGCTTTCCTCAGTTCGTTCTCCGCCTGTTTTTGTTTTGTCACGTCTTCTTTCTTGAAAATAACCCCGATAAGGTTGTCGTGCTCGTCTAATACAGGGTTCGCCAAAATATGAAGATACTTTCCATCGCCGAACTCATTCGTGATATCGACCTGCTTTTTGGTTTCCATGGCCTTTGCGACCGTGCAACGGGTACAATAAGGCTTTACTCCGTTCTTGACCAAGAAGCAATTAGCCGGACCGAATTCAGGGATACAGTCATGGAACTCTACCTCGTTTCTCCATTTTACGGTATAATCCGGCTTGATGAAATAGATAGAAGCTTGGATATTATTCATGATTAGTATATTATCCTTCTGTAGATCCAATAACTTATCTTTCAGTTTATTGGTTCGGATAAAGAAGATTAATATCATTATCAGGAAAATAAACAATACGGTGATTACGCTTAGCAAGATCTCGAACCTGTATTTGGAGAATAGGCTCGGGTCCTCGTTGATAATAGTAGCGTCGTGGGGCAATGACAATCTGCTGATATCAAAAGCCTTGATCTTTGAAGCGTCGAACATATATCCATTGGGAATGATTTGTGGATGGATATCTTTAGGGGCGATTTTCTTCTCCAATATACTTAAAGCCTCTTTCGCTAAATCGGAACCTATAGGCCTGTATTTGGGACTGAAACCTCCGATGGCCCAGTGCCCTATGCCGACGGATGCCAATGTGAATGTCGGGATTCTGGGATTGGCGGTCATCATGGTATACGTGGCATTTCCAACATAATACCCGTCGTTCACGTCTACACGCCATGTACCAATCAATATCACGGTCTGATCCGGCAGGTTCTTGATTTGCTCAACGATGGTGTAGATATTATTCTTTCTTCCATCCAGTAATATCAAGTTCAGATCCTTGATATTTTCCATTTCCTTTTTTACCAAGGTCTGCATAGCTAAACCACCGTAGGTATTATCGGTGATTAATGCTATATTTTGAGTTTGGGGATATAACTTACGTATTAACCGGATATTTTCTTTTACGTCATAAGAATACAAGAACCCGCCAAGGTGTAAACCTTTATCTACGTACTCTTGGATATCGATGTATTTCGGTTCCCATTCGGCGACATTTAAATCCGAGTCGGGTAATAAGATCGCATTCTTACTGATCATACCGCATAAAACCGGTATATCAGGCTTGTATTCTTGGGAGATATAAGAAGCCCATGCCTCTTGACCTAAGATTATGATAAGCTGAGGAGTGTTATTTTCCTTATATTTATCCAATATACCTCTCATCTTACCGTCCCATAAGGGGGCTTCCGGGAGGCTCTTACAGTTCATGTTCTCGATAACCACCGGCGAGATACCACCTCCCCGCTTATATTCCTCCATAAACTCGGAAATATTGGCGGTCGTATTACGTGTATCGGGATTGTAGGAGCTAATGATTAAAATAGGGCCTGCATTATCTGTAGCGTATAAGTGGAAAGAAAAGACCAGACTTAACACGATAAAGAGTACGAATCGTATGTAGTATTTTAATAATGTCATTCTTTACCTACCTATTCATGTGCTTATTTGCGATTAAAGTACTATTTTTTGTTCATACAGTCCACAAAAATAGAAAAGATTTATGATTAATTGCTGAAATTCAAAATAAAAAGAATCTATTACGCCTAAAATCTATAACTCGATCATCACTCCGATACTTGGGAGAAGCGTTCCTGTAAGACGTTCTATCGGTCTTAATTCGTACCGTTGTTCATATATGGGAGCTTCCGGGTTGATAATTTTACCCGTTTTGATATATACGTCTTGCTCTTTGTATTTGGAATTCAATATGTTTTGGATGTCGATATAGGCTCCAAGCATGATCTTTTTGAAGTAAAATGTTTTATCGATACGGATATCTAACTGCGTGAATGGCTTGAGCCGTTCGCTGTTAAACCGGCTGTAATCATAGTATAGCCCGTTATTAGCGTCCCAAGCTTCTACATAACTACTCTTTTCTACATCGTAAGGCGTATAGGGAGCGCCTCCTACTACCCGGAACTTGGCGCCTACGTCCCAGTTCTTGGGTAAAGAATAAGTCCCGCTAAACGTGAACAGATGCTTATTGTCCCAAGCCGAGGGAAGATAAGTGTCCATATTTCTCCCATCCTTGAATTCGCTTCTTACCAAAGTGTAGGACGCGATGAAAGTAAGCCCTTTATAATTATACCAACGTCCCATGATCTCAAGCCCATAAGCTCGCCCTGTAGCGGTAGACGATACGGCCTCATTTCCCAAGACACCATAGTCCGTACCTTTCGACGCGAGTGGGATACTGTCGAGTATGGACATCGGATAACGATCATAATGTTTATAGAATCCTTCGGCCGTGAATTTCAAGTATGAGGTAGGACGGTATTCCAAGCCTAATCCGGCTTGGTCGCTTCGGATATAGCTTAAATGATTTGTCCGGTTTACATAATTACCTTCATTATCCTTGAATCCCAATGTCGTATAAGGAGGAAGCTCGTAGTAGCGTCCGATATTCGCGTTTATATAAAGCGGATCGGACAAGCGGTAGGATAAGGATAGGCGAGGAGATAACTGATCTAACAAATTATTCATATCCGAGGAATAATTGTTTGCGTCCGCACGAACACCTAAAGAGGCGGTAAACCGCTCGTTATAACTCTCATAAATAGCCGTGGCATAGATACCCCACTTCCATATGCCAAGGTCTGTTTGATATACGATGGTACGGGGGATAGAGGTAAATTGCTTTTGATAGGTGTCATTCGTGTATTGGGCGTATTCGATGTTTCCTCCGACATTCAATTGAATGAATGGTAAGCGGAACGTGTTTTCCGTTCGGAACTTATTCTCGATCTCATCCGAACGGTAATTTAAGGAGAGATTCTCTTCCTTGCTTTCGTCATTGTCTTTGTATTTAATATTCTTATTGTTGGTCTGGCTACGGCTGATAATGACCGAGTAGAGATTTTTACCGGCGTAGTGTTTATAAACCGCTCCAAGGGTATACGTTTTTTGTTTTACGACCGGCAAGTAAGAGAGGATATATTGGTTTTTCTCGCTCATGTCTTCCATTCCTGTATTCAGCTTCATATCATCGATCGCCCCTAATCCGAGAACTGTAAGCTCATTCTTGGGGTTGAAGGAGTGCTTAATCTTGAATTGGGCATCCGTGAAAGTAGGTAAGAACGGCAAGCCGATCATATCGAAAAGGAATTGAAGGTAAGAGCGACGAACAGACACTTGGAAAGTGGTCTTTTTTCCTAGCGGTCCATTAGCGGACACACCGATATCTGAGGCTCCTAGGACTCCTCGCAATGAGAATTTCTCCTTATTTCCATCTTGTAGTTTAAAATCCAATACCGAACTTAAAGCGTTTCCCTTGGATGCGGGGAATGCGGCCGAATAAAAGTTGACCTCCCGGATAAAATCGGGATTGATAATACCGACCGGACCTCCGGAGGCTCCTTGGGTAGAGAAATGGTTGATATTCGGTATCTCTACGCCATCCAAAAAGAAACGGTTTTCCGAGGGACCTCCTCCTCTTACCATCAAGTCGTTACGAAACGCTGCCGTGGACGCTACTCCGGGAAAGGTTTGTACTACCCGGGAGATGTCCCGGTTTCCTCCCGCGCTTTTCTCTATCTCCTTGAAACCGATTACACGGAGTCCTAGCGGACTTTCGGCGGTTTTACGGAACGGAGAGGCTACTACGCTAACCTCTTGCAGATTCTGGCTGGCTTCCTCTAGCTCGATCGGGAAGAATATATCTTTATTCGCTAGTCTGAATTCGGCGGTAACGAAGGGCTTATATCCCAGAAAGGAGGATTGGAGACGATAGCTTCCGGGTGATATGCCGGATATCTCGAATAATCCGGTGGAATCGGTGACCGCCCCTTGCGTCGTGTTCCATACCACTACGTTAGCGAAAGGTATCGGCTGTCCGCTTGACGCGTCTTTTACAACTCCCTTGATAGAGAAGGAGCGCTGTTGACCGATAGCGGCTTGTATGGTACATAATAAGAATAGTAAGAAGTAAAGATGGCGTCTATCCATATCTTATATCATTTACATCGGTAAAGGTACGAATTAATATTGAAAGAAATATACAAGATTGTTTGTACGTAAGAAAAGAATATGATAAATTTGTTGTATGCTATAATTGTGCAATTAAAAACAGATGATCTATGAAAAAGTGCTTAGAGATACCTATTGAAGAACAAGGAGTTCTTATGAGAAGACTGAATAAGGCGTCCATTCTTTCAAAAGATGAATATTTGGTGCCGGATGAGGATTTTACGAGAGCAATTTCGTTTGAGTCTTTTAAGGAAGGGGCGATTAATCATATCAAGAACCTTTACCGACAGAAATAATGAGAATTGTATTTTTACCCGAAGTCCTTGACTATTTTAATGATCTAACAACAATACTTTATGAGAGGGAGTATTTCGGTTTTGAGGAAACTGCGGTTAGATATGTAAATGAGTTGTTAGATGATATACGCACAACATTACCTTCAAAAGTCAGCAAGTTAGCACCCTCGTATTTCAATAGATATGGTAAAGGAATGCGCTATGCTACTTTCCGAAAGAATAAAGTGACACAGTGGTATGTGTTTTTTACAAAATATCAAGATGAAGGAGGAGTAGTCTATATGATCCGATACATAACAAATAACCATGTAAGTGCGCAATATTTATAATCAATAGAATGATGGAGAAAGAATTACAGATAACGGCAGATGGAAGCCATACGCTATATATTCCGGCGATGGATGAACATTATCATTCCGTGAACGGGGCGTTGCAGGAATCGAGACATATATTTATTGAGGCGGGATTGCATGTGCTGGAGAAAGACTTTATCCGAATCGTGGAAGTTGGCTTCGGTACAGGGCTGAACGCCTTCTTGACATTGAAGGATGTCGAGCTGTCTCAAGCACATCCTATTGATTATCGTACAGTGGAGTTATACCCGCTTCCTTTAGATACGATTCGTGCCTTGAATTATGGGGAGCTGATCTGGCCGGAGAGAAAAGAGTTATTCTTAGCCTTGCATGAGGCGGAGTGGAATACTCCCGTTTCAATCTCAGAGTGCTTTACACTTCATAAAATAGAAGGAAATAGTAACACCTGTGAACTACCGGATGATATCGATTTGATCTATTTCGACGCATTCGCACCCGAGAAACAACCGGAGATGTGGAATCAGGAAATCTATAATCGTTTGTATGCCCATACCGCACCGGGTGGGGTGATCGTAACCTATTGCGCAAAAGGAGAGGTACGCAGAGGTATGCAAGCGGCTGGTTTTGAGATGAGCCGTCTTCCCGGTCCTCCGGGCAAGCGACATATACTTAGGGGAATTAAAAATTGAGAATTGAAAGTTACAGAGCGTATTCCTCGGTATTTTCAATTCTCAATTCTCAATTTTCAATTATTAAAGTATTGCCTCGATCTTTTCTACGAACTTATCCTTAGCCGTAGCGCCTACTACTTTATCAACCATCTTACCGTCTTTGAAGAAAAGAACAGTAGGAATGTTGCGGATACCGAATTGTCCGACTACATCGTCATTCTCGTCAACGTTCATTTTACCGATCGTCACACGACCTTCGTATTCGGTTGCCAACTCATCAATGATAGGAGAAACCATGCGGCAAGGGCCACACCACTCTGCCCAAAAGTCAAGAACCATGGGCTTTCCGGAGTTAACCAACTCCTCGAAATTAGCGTCTGTAATTTGTAGTGCCATTTTGAATTACGTATTATTTAATTATGAATTATAATCTAATGATTGTTATGACGCCAAAAGTACAAATTCTTTCAGCGTCGTACAACTTTAACCATTAATTTTAAAATCGATATTCTCGTTCTCCTGTAAAAAGTCTACCAGCTCACGGGTCACGTTTAAGCGGATATTTTGGGAGAAGAGATTTAGGGAAATATTATGTTCCCCATCGACAACCTTAAAATATAACAGGCTATGGCCCGGATTGTTCTTGATCAATACCGAAAGCTCATTGATAGTCGGCTCGTCCAAATCATGGATCGGGACCGTGATACTGATTTTCTCGATCAGCTTGTCTTTCTCGTCTTGCAAAAGGTTGACGGTACCAATCTTGAAGTCCAGTTTATTGGGGTCCCAGCGGCTAGGCTCTACACGGGCTGTGATCAAGAGATACATCCCTATTTTACCATACTTGCTGTATTCGATATAATCCTGTCCAAAAAGAGGGATCTCGCCACTACCCGTAAAATCCTCGATCTTCAAGATTCCGTAAGGCTTTCCGTTCTTGGTCATTCCTTCCCGGAAACCGGTGACGATACCACCTAATAAAACCTCCCGGCCTTGTAAGGTTTCCCGCTCGTTAAGTTCTACCATGCCGGTATTACATACATACTTTAATATGATACGGTATTCATCCAACGGGTGGGCGGATAGGTAAATACCGACCAACTCCTTCTCTTTATTTAGGCGTTCGAGATCGCTCCAACGCTCGCATTGCGGGATCTCCGGTTTAGCGATGGCGATCAAGGCGTCTCCACCGAATAAAGAGTTGACTGCCGTGCTCTTATCCATCTGGTATTTGTTACCATAGCGAACCAAGGTATCCAAGAACAATTCCCCTTTTCCACTGTCGGTGAAGAACTGCTCACGCTGGATACCGAAGTTATCGAACGCTCCGGCCAAAGCCATGGACTCTATGTTTTTCTTATTGCAAGCGGTCAAGTTCACCCGTTCTACGAAATCGAAGATACTCTTGTACGGGCCGTTCTTCTTGCGTTCCTCTATGATATTTTGTACGGCTGACTCACCTACGCCTTTCACGGCGCCTAGCCCGAAGCGGATGTTCTTGTTCTTATCTACGCTGAACTTCAAGATAGACTCGTTCACGTCCGGTCCCAATACTTGAATACCCATCGCTTTACATTCATCCATGAACTTCGTGATATCCGTGATATTGGATAAGCTTCGGCTCAAGACGGCGGCCATATACTCGGACGGGAAGTTCGCTTTCAAGTAAGCGGTCTGATAAGCCACCCATGAATAACAAGTAGCGTGACTCTTGTTGAAAGCGTATGAGGCAAACTTCTCCCAGTCGGACCAGATCTTGTTTAAAGTATCCTCTTTATAGCCGTTGGCTTGACCACCAGCCATAAATTTAGACTTCAAATGGTTCATCTTCTCGATCAACTTCTTACCCATCGCCTTACGTAAGGCATCACTCTCACCACGCGTGAAGTTAGCGAGCAAACGGGATAGAAGCATGACCTGCTCCTGATAGACCGTAATACCGTACGTATCTTTTAGGTAGCGTTCCATGACGGGAATGTCGTACTTGATCTCTTCCTTACCCTGTTTACGGGCGATAAAAGAAGGGATGTAGTCCATTGGGCCCGGGCGATACAGGGCGTTCATGGCGATCAAGTCCTCGAATTTAGAAGGTTGCAACTCCTTCAAATACTTTTGCATACCGGCGGACTCGAACTGGAATGTACCGGTTGTCTTTCCGTCGCAATACAATTTATAAGTCTTGGGGTCCTCCAGACTGATATGGTCGATATCCAGATCATGTCCGGTAGTCAGTTTCACGTTCTCGATCGCTTCCTTGATGATGGACAAGGTCTTCAAGCCCAAGAAGTCCATCTTGATCAATCCGGTTTCCTCGATCACGGAACCCTCGTATTGGGTAACCAGCATCTCCTCGCCGGTATCCTTGTCTTTCGCCGTACTGACAGGTACGACATCCGATATATCATAACGTCCGATAATGACACCACAGGCGTGTACACCCGTGTTACGGACGTTGCCTTCCAGCATCTGGGCGTATTTCAAGGTATCCCGTGCCAGCGGGTCATTTCCGTTAGCCGCCTCTTTTAGTTCCGGCACATACTTGATGGCGTCGCCCAATTTGAACTTCTTCATGTCGGGGATCTTATCCGGAACCAATTTGGCTAACCGGTTCGATTCGGATAACGGTAATTTCTGTACCCGAGCGACATCCTTGATAGCAGACTTGGTAGCCATCGTACCATAAGTAATGATATGAGCCACACGCTCGGCACCGTATTTCTCCGTTACCCAGCGTAAGACCTCGCCACGGCCATCATCATCGAAGTCGGTATCGATATCGGGGAGGGAGATACGGTCCGGATTCAAGAAACGCTCGAACAGGAGGTCATATTTGATCGGATCGATCTTGGTGATCCCTAAGCAATAAGCTACGGCAGATCCGGCGGCCGAACCACGTCCCGGTCCTACGGATACACCGAGTTCCTCACGAGCGGCACGGATGAAATCTTGTACGATCAAGAAGTAGCCGGGGAAACCCATGGTCTTCATGATATGTAACTCGAAGTTCAGACGCTCCTTTACTTCATCGTTCAAGGGGTCTCCGTAAAGCTCCTTGGCTCCGTCGTATGTCAATTTCGCCAAATAGTCGGCTTCCAGCTTGATGCGGTATAGTTTGTCGTATCCACCTAATTTCTTGATTTTGGAGTGCGCCTCTTCCTCGCTTAATACGACATTACCGTTCTCGTCTCGGGTGAATTCCTCAAATAAATCATGCTCTGTCAATTTCTGACGGTAGGACTCCTCGGTACCGAACTCCTCGGGAATGGCGAAAGTCGGCATGATAGGACCGCTGTCGATGGAGTAGAATTCTATTTTGTCGGCTATCTCGAGCGTATTACTCAAAGCTTCGGGGATATCGGCGAAGATGGTGTTCATCTCGGCGGTTGTCTTCATCCATTCTTGCTTGGAGTAGCGCATACGCTTGGGGTCGTCCAAGTCTTTGCCGGTACTAAGGCAGATCAGGCGGTCGTGAGCCTCAGCGTCGTCGGCATTGACGAAATGGACGTCGTTGGTGGCGATTAGCTTGATATTATGTTTGTGAGCAAGTTCGATCAGTACCTTGTTCACCTCTTGTTGATGCGGGAAAATCGTGCAATCGGCGTTGGGGTCGTGTGTCTCGTGCCGTTGCATCTCAAGGTAATAGTCTTCTCCGAATAAGTTTTTGAACCATTTGATAGACTCCTCGGCCTTATCGATTCGTCCGTGCATGATATGCTGCGGGATCTCTCCACCTAAACAGGCGGAGCAGATGATCAGATCCTCATGGTATTTCTCCAACAATTCCTTGTCAATACGCGGACGTCCGTAGAATCCTTCCGTCCATGAGAGGGATACCATCTTGATCAGGTTCTTGTATCCGTTCTTATTTTTGGCCAGAACGATCAAGTGCCAGCCGCTACGGTCGTCTTGCGAGGCCAGCTTGCTATGCCTTCCGTTGCGAGCGCAATAACATTCGCACCCGATGATCGGCTTGAAGATGGAAGCTTTCGCTTCGGCGATTTGTTTTTGTAGTTCCGTTATCCTTTGTTGTTCCTCATCGGTTGGAGCATCCTTGGCCAGCAGCGGTTTTAGTTCTTTCTCAGAGTCCTTGATGATCCCGAGAGGTTTACTGTTCTTTTTGCTAACCTTATTGAAAAACTCCTTGATACCGAACATAACGCCATGGTCTGTTACGGCGATCGCACGCATTCCGTCTTTGTACGCTTTGTCGATCAACGCGTCGATGGATGCCTGTCCGTCCAGCAAGGAATACTGGGTATGTACGTGTAAATGAATAAACGGTTCCATATATATTAATGTATAGTCTGGTGCATATTGAAATGAGTGCATAAAGGTAGGAAATATTTTTAGTACGAGAGAGGTTGTTTTGCTTTTAAAAAAACACGTACGTCTTTTTCCGGAAACACGTACATGTTTTTGGAAAAAGACGTACGTGTTTTCTGAAGGATATAATGAGGTTATAATATGTGTGATTCTATAGAATCTATATGTTATATAAACAGATGTTGTATTGATATTTTGCTTGATATAAGCCGTATATCGTGACAGGAGGTTTTCGTGAGGTGCTCGAACTAGCAGATGGAAGATAGTTATGAATGGCGTTTTTCTGTGTGAAAAGCCGTTTTATACTGTACTTATGCTTGGAAAAAGCGAATCTCCGGGAGTTCTGTTTACAAAGTGTCATTTTGTTAGAACAAGGGAAACTAATATTCCGATCTATCGCAAAAGGTGATCTTACTTTTGTTGATTATTGGATGGTGTATTTATTAATGTACGCATGTACATTAAATAATAGAAGATAAAAATGATTGATTTAAACGATCGTTTAGATCTTGCGTTTTTAAAGAAGGAAAACGAGAGGTTCGTTTACGGAATCGGTTGTTTCGTAAAGGATAGGCTATCCTATTGATAAGAAAGCGAATAAGGGATGAAAAAAATAGCCCGGAAGGGTTGCAGAAGTCAAAGAAACGCGTACCTTTGCAAATGACTAATTAAAACGATCGTTTAGACTAGTCGTTTTCGGGTAAAACAAGGGTGCTAAACGACGGGATGGACTTTAATTAACACTATTATTAATATTAAATTTTGAATTTATGAACAAAAGGATTTTTACCTTGTTAACAGCTGGTTTACTGCTAGGTGGACCTGCTTTTAATGCTGCGTATGCCGCTACTGATCTTACGGCTAAGACCGTAATTTCCTATAGCGAGAATAAGACGGCTCTTGCTAATGGAATGAGCTTTTATCTAGGTGCGTCTGAGAGTGCATTGTTGAAGGTTACAGATGTTCTTACGACAAAGGACAAAAAGAAGGTTATTTCTTTTGGTGATGCTGATGGTAATGCAACTACAGGAGTCGTATTTACTATCCGTAATTATTCATCTAACTCTTTTGAGTTGTGGGCTAATGTTGGTGGTGTGGCTTATCAGGTAGTTACCGATAAAGACGGTAATGCGTTGACTGCCGCTACCGACAAGAATCTTTCTGAGTTGAATGCTAAGTTCGCTGTATCAGAGGGCAAGTTGAAATTCTCAGGTTTGTATACAGTAACTGTACCTACAAAAGAAGTAAAGACTGGCTTGAAAGCATTCTCTTGCTCAGAGGGTATTGATGCCGCTTATTTGAATGACTATAATTCAAATGGCACAACATTGTCATTCGATTATACAACGAATGAACTGGTTGGAAATTTGTTTGATAAGGTTGTTCCCGTATCATTTACGGATGAGGTTGCGGCAACTCAACCTTCTGATGAGAATAAGTTGGCTGCCGGTACTTATTTCGTGAAAGGTGATTCGAAGAAAGTTAAGGCATTTGTTAGTGCGGTAAATGCAGAGACTCCAGATAATGACGCAATCTTGACAGCGGCTCAAGAAATTACATTCTTAGCTTTAGATCCCTCTAATCGTTATGACATCAATGGTAAGCAAGACAATGAGGGATATGCTTTGTTTTGGATGAAGGGATCGGTTGCTACGGCCAACGCTGACTCTTGCTCTAACGCAAACTTTACGATTACGGCGAAAGACGTATTGAATGAGGATGGTAAATTGACGTTGACTGTTGATTATAAGAAAAAAGATCAAACAACAGCCGCGACGAAGGTTTACGTAGCTGCTGTTAAGCCATCTGTTTCTGATACGAAAACTTATGTTACTTCTGTTCTAATGTCAGGAACGAAATATTCCGCTATCCATCCTCAACTAGGTGAAAACTCTTACCTTGACGCTTCAGTATTGTTGAAGAAGAACATTGAGAATGTGGTTAATATCTACTTCACTAGCTCAACCAAGAGTGAGAATGATGAGGCTGATTCACAAACTGAGTACCATAAGTATTTGACAATAGATCCTGCTGATGGTTCAAGCTTAAGTGTCGCCGCTTATAATAGCGTAGATTTCACTATGCCGGTATCACAATGGATCGTTTCTGGCTTCAACGGCAAATATGAATTTACATTGACAAACCGTGAGACTGGTGATGATTTAGTATTACGTTTACAACCTAATGGTGCTGAAGGTGGCTATAAGGTAGTTAACGCTAAGTACAACGGCACTGATGTAACAATCGCCGCAAATAAGGGTGTAACAACAGCGTTAGCTTTAGCAAACAATACTTCCGTTAAGTTCAACACGATCGCTACGACTCGTACGGACGGATATAAGGTATTCACGGATACTCAGATCGCAGAAGGCTTTAAGATGACATTCAATGGTAAGGACGCGTTATTTGGAGAGAAAGCTCTTTACGCTATTGATGACAATGCTACTAAAACAATGAAGGCTTCAACCAAAGAGGAGAATTTAATCGTTCTTTATCCGGAAAGAATAAAGGGAGCGAAAGATCATTCTACTAAATCTCTGCAAGGTGTTGAGGATTATGTGATAAGCACAAATGCTTTCGCTTATTTGAATGATAAGGGAGAGGTTGTCATGAAGGCTGATGGCGATACATTGGTTGTTCCGACTTATGTTTTACGCTATACGGAAGCCAAAGGTGATGATGCTAAATATCTTGGCGCTGCCGCATCTAGAGATAAGGCTGCTGATGCCGCTACAGAGTTCGCTGTTGTTAAGAATGCCGCTGGCGCTTATTCTTTAGTTGCGGTGAGCGCTGTAACAGACGGTAAGCTTAGCTATGATGGCTCAACTGGTAGTAGTGCGAAAATGGCTAGCGTAAATACTACTTCTATGGCTATTACTTATGCGGCCAATCGTTACCAATCTGCTGATGATATTAATAAGACTTACGCTAACGTTGAGGTTTTGGACGCTAATCCGTTCAACCCGTCATTGGCCGCTAAACCTCGTCACGCTTCTTTCGACAATATGTTAGGCTCTATCAACTATCAGTTGAATAAGAATGGCTTCAACGAGGGCATCTTGTCCGCTGAAAGCATGATCTTCTGGTTAGATACAGCGGATAGCAAGGCTAAGACTCCGTCATTCTATATCTCTAAGGGTATTGAGGTGGCTGAAGGTGAGGAAAAACCGGCTGAGAGAATGTTCATGTTCAATCCGACAGATTCTTTGCATTATTTCGTTGAAGGTTCTGCGCAACAATATACGGACGAGAAATATTATTTGGAAGGTTCAGGCAAGTCTGAGACGAAGGTTATCTTCCGCCCGGCTATCCTTACGGGGGTTGATACAATCACTACTACCGTGAAAGGTGAGACCGTTAAGGTTGTTAAGGAGCTTAACGATGACAAGAGCGTGAAATCAACAGATCGATTGGATGCGTTCAAATTTAATATCACACTTGCGGAGGGAGATGATGAATATTTCGTTTCTTCTCAAAGAAAGGTCAAAGAGGGTGATGTTTATAAGACAGCTTATGTATATGCTTTGAATGGTATGTTAGGTTTAACAACAAATCCAGAAAAGGCAATGGTCTTCACGCTTGGCACAGAGGTTCCGACAGCCAACGAATCTATCGACGCAAAAGAATCTTCTATCGTAGTTGTAGCCGGTAACGGTGTCGTAACTATCCAAGGTGCCGCAGGCGAGACTGCTTACGTTCGTACTGTATTAGGCCAGACAGTTGCAGAGACAGTTCTTACTTCCGACAACGCTACTATCGCCGCTCCTGCTGGTGTAGTATTCGTAACGGTAGGTAACGAGACAGTGAAAGTAGCTGTAAAATAAGGATATTCAATAAAGGAATAATGAAATAAGATAATCAACAATTCCCGTGAGGGTTTCGATCCCAAGTAATCCGTGACGGATGAACAGGCGGGAGTTGGATTAATATTAATACTAAAGTAATAAATTAAGAGGTCCGTAAGTACCTCCGTGAGGATGGAGTACGGATAAAGAAACAAGTCTCCGGCAGGCGTAAGCTTTGCTGGGGACTTCGTATTTTGCGACCTTATTTATGTGTAACTAATGAAAAAAGAACTGTCTAATAACGTGAAAGATGGGGCCTTTTTGTATTTTTGCGGAAATTAGAAGTAATAGTAGTATCAAAAATAAGCTCAAACAATTAATGTCAAACTCAAAAATCTCAGCGGCCGCATTTGCGGACACAAAACCTCATTATGACCTTCTTGATGGATTGAGAGGTGTCGCAGCGTTAATGGTTATATTTTATCATGTATTCGAAGCCTTTGCTACGAGTCCCATTGATCAACAATTTAATCACGGTTATTTAGCCGTTGATTTCTTCTTTATCCTGTCCGGGTTCGTGATTGGTTATGCTTATGACGACCGGTGGAAAACCATGACGACAAAGGATTTTATCAAACGTCGATTGATCCGTTTGCATCCGATGGTTGTCCTTGGAGCCGTTTTGGGAGTTATCGCGTTTTGTATACAAGGGTGTGAGAAGTGGGATGGTACGCATGTCTCTATATCCATGGTGATGCTAGCTTTGCTTATCAACCTTTTTTTGATACCGGCTGTACCCGGTTCCGGGCCTGAGATCCGTGGAAATGGTGAGATGTTTCCTTTAAATGGCCCTAGTTGGTCTTTGTTCTTCGAGTATATCGGGAATATTATGTATGCCTTGTTTATTCGTCGGATGTCAACGAAGGCGCTTACGGCACTTATTGTCTTGGCGGGAATCGGATTGGCTTCGTTCGCTATATTCAATTTTTCCGGTGCGGGGCACCTAGGTGTGGGGTGGACGATGGAAGAGTACAATTTGATCGGTGGCTTTTTACGAGTGTTATTTTCTTTCTCGATGGGATTGTTGATGTCGCGCGTCTTTAAACCCATTCATGTCAAAGGTACTTTTTGGATCTGTAGCCTGGCGATCGTCGTTTTACTCTCCATGCCCTATGTCGGTAATGGTGAGACCTTATGGATGAACGGTATCTATGATTCCGTATGCGCGATCCTGATATTCCCTATGCTTGTTTATCTGGGGGCTTCCGGGAAGACAACCGATAAGCATTCCGCCCGTATCTGTAAATTCTTGGGAGATATCTCTTATCCTTTGTATATGGTACATTACCCTCTTATATACTTGTATTTTGGGTGGGTGAAGAAGGAGAACCTTACATTTGCCGAGGCGTGGCCGGAAGCATTGGCCTTGGTTCTAGGAAGTATAGCGCTGGCTTATATCAGTTTGAGGATATACGACGAGCCTGTCCGCAGGTACCTGACCAAACGTTTCTTGCGGGTACGCAAATAAGCCCGATTGGATAGCCTATAGGCTTGCCCCAGTACTTCGTAAGGAGTACTGGAATACTTTGATGAAAGTACCGAAGTACTTCCTACGTGGTACTGGGGTACTCCCGCCGGGAGTACTGGGCTGACTGTCGGGGGGGGCTCGCTGTTTTATCAATCTTTATCCGCTATACGATCTAAGAGGATAGACACATGTCTGCCGTCCATCAAGCCATGATGAGCCGTTACGGAGATAGGGAGCATCCGATGCCCGTTCTGCTCGATCAGCTTTCCGGTGGAGATACGGGTAGCGGAATCGCCTGTACGGAAAGAGGAAGCGTGTTTCATCTCCGTGAAGGCGATCCACGGAACCGGGGAGAAACGGACTAAGTCTTGCCGGTCTGATTCCCTATCTTTGCAAAGGCCTGTGAGAGCTTGCACACGTTCGATCTCTTTCTGTGCGTTTTGAAGGAACAGTTGCCTGTCCGGTGTATATTCGAAGAAGCCGAAGCCGAATGTACCGTCTTCCCGCCCGATCGTTGTTCCCACGTGGATTCGGTCGAAGCAGACAGGGATGTTGTCGATGATCCGGTACCGGAACTCTTCCACCTCATTAACGGCTGTCATAATCTTATGTAAGGAGTAGAGGAAAAAAGAGGCATGATCCGCTTTCGCCTCTTTATAGATGGAGGTCACGTCTATCTGGGTGGTCAGTCCAAAGAAAGGGTCGTCCATAGAACCGAAAAACAGGAAATGTTCTTTCCGGTTCCAATGCTCTAGGTCAATAGGATGCTTCATGATTCTTTATTTGTTGGGTTTACTATTTTGTGGAAAGCGATGCGTTCCGTACCATTCGCGATGTAAATGATACCGCATTGCTTGAAGCCATGCTTTTTCAATAAGTTTTGCATGACAATATTATCCCGGTGTGTATCGATACGGATATTATTGCAATGAGCGAATGCCCATTTTAGACATTCGGTCGAGATCCCCTTTTGCTTACCGTTGGAGGCCATGCGATGGATCACGGCATAAGGTTCATCGTTCAGCCATTCGCCTTCATAGATCTTTAGGTAAGTAGGGTCGATTCCCTCGATGTAACAAAAGGTCCCCACTAACTCGCCCTGCTCATTTTCGCATACGAAACTATGGCTGGCCTTGATCTCGTTGGAGATCAATTCCTCGGAAGGATATCCGTTGATCCATTGATTCCCGTTGCCATGCTCTTGCATGAACCTGCGTGCATAATTGTACATAGCCATTACCTCGGCCAGATCTTCTTGTCGTGTTTGTCTGATATTCATGATCGGTAGAAAAAGTTATCCCGCAAAAGTAGTATATTATTGTTATCTTTGCGAATCTAGTCGAAAAATATATAAACCAATTAAATCAAAATATCATGGAACCATTAAAAATTGCTACCGTGCAGTTCGAGACACGGGATAACGATAAAGTGTATAATCTTTCTATCATCCGGGAGATGTGCCGGAAAGCGTCGGTAGAGGGAGCGGATGTAGTGGCTTTTCACGAATGCTCGGTTTGTGGATATACGTTTGCCAAGGACTTGTCTCGCGAGGAATTGTTGGCTATTGCCGAACCGATCCCCACGGGGGAGAGTACGCAAGCCTTGATCGCCATCGCCAAAGAGTTTGGCGTCACGCTACTGGCCGGATTCTTTGAGCGGGATGGGGATCGTATCTATAAAGCGCAAGTTTGCGTGGATGGCAATGGCTTGAAGGCAAAGTACCGCAAGCTACATCCGTTTATTAATCCGAATATCTTGCCGGGCGATCAATATGTGGTTTTTGAGATCAAGGGATGGAAATGTGGCATATTGATTTGCTACGATAATAATATCATAGAGAATGTCCGTGCCACGGCCTTATTAGGGGCGGATATCATTTTCATGCCTCACGTGACAATGTGTACCCCTTCCCCTCGCCCCGGGGCTGGTTTGATAGATCCTGTGTTGTGGGAGAACCGGGCAAACGATCCGACTTCCTTGCGACAGGAGTTCGATGGCCTGAAGGGACGTGCTTGGCTTATGAAATGGCTTCCCGCTAGGGCGTACGACAATGCGGTATATGTGGTATTCTCCAATCCGATCGGGCGTGATTATAATGAGATCAAGAACGGTTGCTCGATGATTCTGGATCCTTTCGGCGATATCGTGGCGGAATGCCGTAAACTGGGTGATGATTTCATGATCGCTACGGCTATCCCTGAGAAATTGAGACAGGCTGGAGGATATCGTTACCGAAATGCCCGTCGTCCGGAACTTTATGCGGATATTATAGGCCAACCGCATGAGTCCAATCAAAAGGTAGCATGGTTAACAGAAACAACAAGTAGCAAATAAATAGTATGCAACAAACAACAATCTCTAAGTCACCTCGTGTAGAGGTGGTGGATGCGCTACGTGGATTCGCTGTCTTGGCAATCTTATTAGTGCATAATGTGGAACATTTTATCTATCCGGTCTATCCGGACCCGGCTACGCTGCCGGGATGGTTGAACGTATTGAATGAAGGCGTGTTTACGGTGGTATTCGCTTTGTTTGCCGGGAAATCGTATTCTATCTTTGCTTTGTTATTTGGTTTTACCTTTTATATACAGTATTCGAACCAGCAGGCGAAGGGAAAAGACTTCGGTTACCGCTTCCTTTGGAGATTACTGCTGTTGACGATCTTCGCTACGTTGAACGCCGCTTTTTATCCGGCAGGCGATGTTTTGCTGCTGTATGCGATCGTGGGCGTTGTTTTGTTTATCGTGCGTAAATGGAGCGATAAGGCTGTCTTGATAACGGCTATTATCTTTTTATTGCAGCCGGTGGAGTGGTATCATTATATCGCTAGCCTGTTTAATCCGGATTACCAATTACCCAATTTAGGAGTAGGGGAGATGTACTCAGAGATGGCGGAGCATACCAAGCGGGGGGATTTATGGAATTTCATCTGGCAGAACGTGACGTTAGGACAAAAGGCTAGTTTGCTCTGGGCTGTTGGTGCCGGCCGGTATGTACAGACCTGCGGGTTATTTATGCTGGGAATGTTGATCGGGCGCAAAAAGTTATTTATCCCCTCGGAGGAGAATTCCCGTTTTTGGATAAAGACCTTGATCATTACTGCGATCGCTTTCGGTCCTTTATACCAACTGAAAGTATTGTTGATGGATACGGCGGACAGCGCTATCGTGCGCCAGACGGCAGGTGTTGTGTTTGATATGTGGCAGAAATTCGCTTTTACGTTCGTATTGGTGGCTTCCTTTGTGTTACTGTATCAGCGCGAGGCCTTTAAGCGTTTTACCTCTATCTTACGCTCTTATGGAAAGATGAGCTTGACGAATTATGTGACACAATCTTTTGCTGGTGCGCTGGTCTATTTCCCGATCGGCTTGAATCTGGCTCCTTACTGCGGTTATACGGTCAGCATGTTCATCGGTATCGCCTTTTTCTTCTTGCAAGTACGCTTCTGTAAGTGGTGGGCTGAAAGACATAAACACGGACCGTTGGAAGGTCTTTGGCATAAGTGGACGTGGGTAGGTTCTAAATAAGGATCTGATTATCTGGTGAAATGAGATGGGGTATGTCCCGTCTCATTTCATTACAAACAGTACTCACTCCATAAAAGGTTTGGCATATTTAATCATTCCATGCACGTTCTTGAGTCCTTCCGGTGCCAACTCGACAACCATGCAATATTCGCTGGGGACATCGAATGGAAACTCAATGCCGAAATCAATCGCCCTTTTATATCCGAATCTCGGATAATAATCCTTATGTCCTAATAAGACGGCCGATTTATAGCCTAGCTCTCCAGCTCGCTTATGCGCTTCACGGATCAAAGCGCTACCAACGCCAATCCTTTGGTACTTCGGTACCACCGAAACCGGTGCTAGCCCAAGAGAGATCACGCTTTGGTCTTCTGATACGATTTCCACCTTACTCATCATGAGATGCCCTATGATTTCGCCGTTTAATTCAGCGACTAAGGAGAGCTCCGGAATATAAGCGTCCGTTTTTCGTAAACGTTCTACAAGGTACGGTTCGCTTTGATCACTGTCCTCCACGTCACGGAAAGCAAGTTCCACGACTTCCCTTACTGCTTGGAAGTCGTTCTCTTGCTCTTGTCTAATCTTGATTTCTTTATTCATATGTTGTGTATCACCGGTTATCGCTCAGACCCGTATCGTGAGTCCGTTTTTATCTTCTGCGTCGAACACTGCGTACCGGAGCGGATTTTTCTGCTTTCGGAGCCTTGACAGTGGGAGCTTTCTTTTCGGAGGCAGGCTCTTTGGTTGTAGTACCTTTTCCTCTTGCGGCGCTCTTTCTGGCTTTCTTCGCGGCTTTGCTGTCTACCGCTACTTGAGTCGTATCCGGTTGATACCAGAGTGATTTCTCAAAGCTGGTTAATTGACCTTCGATACGAGCTTGCTCGTTCTTTAAGGAATCCGGTGTCGGGCAATACGCCTGCAATGGCAGATTCATCAAGTTTTGGGTCTTGATGATATCCCCCTCGAACATCCGGCGACGGAAATAGTCATCCATCGTAAAAGTCATGGCGTTATTCATATTAGACGTCATGATGTATGAATTGCTGATATACGGACGTATATTCTCGTAAGGAAGCCAGAACATAGGCATGGTTGTCTCTCCCATATCACCTGTAGAGGTAAGGATCGGGCAAATCGCCAATATCTTGACATCAAAAGCGGAATTATTCTGGTCGAAATACCATGCTTCTTTTACATAGTAAGACCGTACGTCGGCTGCAGGTATATCGCTTTCATTGATTACGAAAGTCGGTTCCTCACCCGCTCTCCCCGGTATCTCCTCATAAAGGATGTAGAAGCGATCCAGCAAATCCTTGAAGTTGATCAAATGGGCTTCGTCAAACTCCTCGTATCCGTCCAGATACTCATAGGCCTTGATCTTGTTCTCACCTAAAAGCTGGAAGATTACGGAGAAAAGATTCATCTGTCCGTTCATCGGGCGGGTCGGGTAATAAAGCGGAGCGTTCTGTTCTTTCATCAAGTCCACCTGCCGGTAGATAATACGCATCCAGCGAGCGTTCCCGATCTCTTGCGTCAAACGCTCGTTCATATCTTGGGCCCGTACGGTCAGTTCGGGTAAACCGGTATCTTTCTTATCGTTTCTTTCCCCACGGCTGGCTTGAGGCGAACGGCGACGCGTTTGTTGTTGCTGCGTAGCATCGTTCTCTGCTTCTTCTTGCGCGTGAAGAGGCATCGCTGTTAAAAAAGTGGCGGCCAAAGCGGCTATGTAATACAGATGTTTCATACTGCGAATCTTAATTTACGATTACTTCGATAGTCGGTATGGTACGTTCGATACCGTCCGGACCTTTCGCGACTACACGGGTGATATAAAAACGTTTACCCTTACTTAAATTGCGGATATAGTTTTTCTGACGTTGCGAGAAGTTGGTTCCTTCGGCCACTTCCGGGATAGCGTTACCCATGGAGTCGAAGAAAGTCAGCTCAAAACGTAATACCGTATATTTTACATTTAGCAAATCATCGTCGATAGCGGCCAGAATACCGTCAGCCTCTACCAAGCTACGTTTGGCGATCATACCTCCCTTGAACTTACGGACGTTACCGTTTTGATCCTTATACTCGATATAAGGTAGGGGATCGGGGAGGGCACGCACGCGGAAGGTAGTCTTTGCCATCTCTATGTTCCGGCCATCCGCCATACGAGCGTTTACCGTGATCACGGCTTCCGTTCCTACTTTAGACGGGCGGGCTTCCCAACCATCCTTGCTGCGGGTTAATGTGCCGTTCGTCATGGTAGCTGTCACATTACCGCTCGGTACACCCGGGACGGCGATACGCATCGGGTTGGCGATACCGGCATATAATACGTTCATCAATGTCGGGGCCACGGTAGCTGTCGGCTCGGTCACGAAATACTCGCTCTCGAAATCCCGGCGCATGATGCTGCCGTCGCTATTCGGCATCTCGATATAACCTTTGATCGGGAATGTCCCGGCAGCTCCGGTATTCACCGTGAAGACTCCTTTATTCTCGTAAGGTAATTCTTTTCCGTTTACATAGATCGTAGGACGTTTCGTGGAGTCTACCGCCGATAATACGATATTCGCCTTGTACTGGCTTCCTCGCATTACGATCTGGCTTTCCGGGATTACCTGCGCCGTGATCTGGTTCACACGGTAATCGCCAACGTCTACGCTATTCAATAAGTTCGATAAGACCTCACCTTCGGCGTAGCGAACGTCACTTTGCATTTTTGTTAACAGGGTAACAGCCGCCGCTACCGGCATATTCTCGAACAAGGCCTCTTCCCAAGTACGGGTATTGATCCCCGCTTTATGAGGGGGAGTCGTGCTTAGGTTCGCCTCCAATACGGCAGTCTTCGCCGAATCTTCGATAAAGCCGCCCATCCAGATACGATACTTATCGATTTCCGCTCTCAGCTTTTTACCTTCTCCGCTTACAGGAGAGAGCATTACACGGGAAGCGGCTTCCAAATCATCCTTATGCTCGATGCTGTTTACGTTGGCATTCTCGCCATCAGCTACCTTAGCGATACGGATCTTTAAATCTTGTATATACGTATAGAGGCTATCTGAGGCTTTTTTCACCTCACGGGCCTTCAATGCCCACTCACCCACTTTCTGGGGATTCTCTTGGTAATAAGCTTCCATCTCGTCCGCTACGATCTTGTTTCGGCGGGAGGAGTTATCGATAGAGGTTCGCAAGCTACCTTCCACCAACTCAAAACCATCCAGCACCTCCGACGACACATTCAGTGCCATCATGGCGATGAACACCAGATACATCAGGTTGATCATCCGCTGACGGGGAGAATTGGGATTATTTGATATTCCTGCCATATTTCTTTACTTCATTGGGTTGTTTGTATACGGAGCCTGTTGTGGCTGTTGGTAACCATAGGGTTGCTGATATTGCTGTTGGTAACCGGGCTGTTGTGGCTGCTGATACATCGGTTGTTGAGGTTGTTGTTGCGGCTGCGCCGGTTGTTGGTAGCCCATATTCACGGTCATCGCTTGCAATAAACGACTGTATACTTGGTTCAATTCGGCCAGTTGGCGAGTCATCTTTTCCGTCTCGTTACGGAATACGGAACTATCTACCACCGATCCGTCATACATCTCACGGATACGATTCAAGCCACTATTGATGTGTTCGATAGATTCGATCTGCGAACTGATACTCTTCAACTGGATCTCATAGATGGTATTCAATCCGGATACGTTACGGTTCAATTGTTCCATCTGGTGTACGTAACCACGGGAGTTTTGGTTGATGCCATCGGAATTATCCGTGATACTCTTATAAGAGTTCAACAGTGTATCGGATACGTTCGTAAGCGAATTAGTCACTTGGCTGAAACGCTCCATGTTCTCAGACATGCCAGATAATTGCTCCAGATATTTTTGGGTAGCTTCCGTCAATTCCGCCATCTTGGAAATTTGCTCGGCCGCTCCGCTTAATTTCTTGATGCTCTCGGATAAGTTCTTGGTATCTTCTTCCGTCACGTCCAGATTACCTGCGATATTCAAGGAACCACCTCTTTGCGCGTTCGCCTTAGACGCTACCGAACCGATATTTATTCCCCCGGCTATCTCATCGTCTTCTACATTATCCGTAGAATTGATCATGGTTGAGATCGGCGTACCGGTGAAATCCGGACGATCCATCGGGTTCTTTGATTTCAATACGGGGAAAACATCTTCCCAATGATATTCCTTGTTCGGATGCTCGAACGCCGAGATAAAGAATACGATAGACTCGGTGATCATCGCCACGAACAAGATTTGGTTAGCGTATGGTATATGTAATAACTTAAATAACGCACCGAGGATTACGATGGACGCACCCCAACTATACAGGAAGTTCAATACTCGTTTTCCTCTTTCGCTGGAGAGGAACATCTCCAGTCTGTTTTTATATCTTCTATATTTTCCCATCGTCGTATTATTGTCTTAAATGATTCAAAACTTTAAATTTATAATTCCCGCTTATTTCTTTCCCTTGGAGCGAGAGAATCCTATTTGGGTACGTGCGCAACGGAAACCGATGTAAGAACGGCTCTCGTTCTGGAACTCGAAAGTACGCATGTCCGAACGGATAAATTGTGAGACATCTTTCCAAGAACCTCCTCGCACTACTTTCTTTTTCATGGCGTAGGGATCGTTCTTGGCGGCGTTGTAACGCAGATCCGGGTTCATGTCGCTCATTTGGCTCGGGCCAGACTCGGAGTAAGACGTTGAGGTCCATTCCGCCACGTTTCCTGCCATATCGTATAACCCGAACTCATTCGGGGCGAAAGAGCCTACACGAGACGTAATCAAATGGCCATCCTCCGTATAATTACCTTTACCCGGCTTGAAGTTACCTAAGAAACAGCCTTTGCTGTCTTGAAGCTCGTCGGTAGACCAAGGGTACTTATTCTCGTTCTTACCTGTACGGGCGGCATATTCCCATTCTCCTTCGGACGGAAGACGGAATGGCTCTACCAATTGTCCCGGTGGCAAGCTCAAGGATTCTTTGTATAAATTCGTACGCCATACGCAGAAGGCAGTCGCTTGTTCCCAAGAAACACCGACTACGGGATAATCATCGTAACCCGGATGAGAGAAATACATACGGGTATATGGCTCGTTGTACGCATTCTTGAAATCGTTCACCCAGCAATTCTCGTCTGGGTAGATATTGACGATACGGGTATTCAAGAAATCCCATTCGCTGCTTAACGGGCGGGTGATCGTCTCGTTGATTACACGTCCTTCATCATCGATGTAAGCGGTGTCCTTGGAGATCATGACTACCTCGTTCGGATCTACCTGAATATCCGTATTACGAACCCGGTCCGCCGGGTTCAACTGATTCTTGCGGAGGGCGGCGGCGGTATAGTCGTACCACTCGTATTTATAGATCATTTGTTTAGGGTCCAAACCTTTCTCTCCGGTAACGGGATTCGTGTAATAGACACTTTCTATCGCACGTTGCTCATCCTCGTTCGCCCGTCTCCAAGGAATCGGACGGTTCCAGTCCAAATGCGGAGTGACAGGTTCCCCGTAACGGTCTTCCGTGATCTTGAACAGATCGTTGCCTCCATAAGCCGGGTCCGCCAAGCGTTCACGGATAATAGAGTCTCTCACATAATAAACGAACTGGCGATATTTGGCGTTCGTTACCTCTGTCTGATCCATCCAGAACGCGTCGAAAGAGACCCCTTTCGTCTCCGGCATGATTCCCCACAAGGAATCCTTGTCGGCGGGACCCATCTCGAACGAACCTCTTTTAACCAAGACCATTCCATACGGCGCTGGTTCATTGAACGCTACCGATCTGACACCTGTCACCTCACCGCCGGCACTCCGGAGAGATTTACCGCAGGAGGTAAGCAAGGCTACCGTTACAAGTACTAATAATACTTTTTTCATATACTATAATATACGTACACTTTTATGTCTATTTTTCCCTGTCTTCGTCTTGTTCAGCTTTAAGGCATACTTGACACATAGCTCGTGGCTACCGCTACTTGCCCGGCCTAAGGCCGTGGTCGGAAAATCAAAGGCGTAACCCGCATGGAAACGACCTAGCTTTACGCCGAACATGATGCCCACCGATTCATTCACCCGATAGGAAAAACCACCATTAAACATCTTATTATATTCCAGCCTAGCGGTAATATCCGCATGAAAACTTTGCATGTCTGTCAGCAAGAACACCGAGGGCTGTAATTCTATCAACGGATTCTTTAATTGAATATTGTATCCACCCATTAAATTAAGTGAACGACCTATATAGGTATAGGCGTTCTCGTCCAGTTGAAGCTCCGGTTGGGTGATATGCGTCATGCCAAACCCGGCGTAAAACCGTTTATGGGTATAGTAAATACCGAAGTTCATATCCAACCCCATGCCGCTGACCTGCTCTACGGGGATGGCTGCGTCGGTCTCTTGATGGTATTCGGACTCAACCTTTATCACCTTGGTTCCGTCGAACGATTGGTTGACTAAGCCGATTTGCAGACCTCCGCTCAAGACTCCCCCGAATAATTTATACTTATAGGCGTATTGCGCCCCTACATGTGTATTCTGGAAAAGTCCGATCGCCTCGGTAAATACAACCAATCCGACACCATGATTCGTCTTGCCTAAAGCGAGTGGCATATCCGCGGTAATGAAGAACGACTTGGGTGCCCCATGTACGCCGATCATTTCCAAGCGGGCGAGAGCCAATATATTCAAGTCCTCCGTAGCTCCGGCCACGGCCGGGTTATAATACGGTTTCGCCATGAAGTATTGACTTAAGCGTGCGTCATATTGCGCCCGTACGATTCCCGCACAAGTACACAAAAGGATCAAGATCGAAAGAAGACGTCTTCTCATTTAAACATTCACTTCACGTTGTAACTACAAACGCAGCAAATCCGGATAAATTGTATTTTCACAAAAAAACAACGAGGCAGGGGAGCTCGATCGTCCGCCACCTCGTTCTTCTATTTCTTAATTTTCAATTTCCAATTCTCAATTGAACTAGTATTCTTCCTCGTTGAAGAAGAAGTCTTCTTTACTTGGATAATCCGGCCAGATGTCTTCCATGCATTCGTAAATCTCGCCTTCATCTTCCATTTCCTGCAAATTCTCAATCACTTCTAATGGCGCACCAGAACGTTGTGCATAGTCAATAAGTTCATCCTTAGTCGCAGGCCAGGGTGCGTCTTCCAATTTTGAAGCTAACTCTAATGTCCAATACATAGCTGTCAAGTATTAATAACCGCCGAAGCGATTTGGTTCTCTATTTTTCCGCGAAAATATGACTTTATTTATTATACGCAAGTATAATCCCAAATAATTTCTTTACCGTTATTATTTATGCATTCTTTTCGTGCCAGAACGAAGAAATAATCCGATAAACGGTTCATAAATATCAATACAGGCTCCTCAACGGGGCAATTCTCGGCCAAGCGATAGATTTGTCGCTCGGCACGACGGCAAACGGTGCGGCAAACATGTGCGAGGGCGGCCGAGCGGCATCCTCCCGGTAGGATGAACGCATGCATTTTCGGCAGCTCGTTATCCAGACGGTCTATCTCCCGCTCGATACGCTCGATGCTCTCGGGCGTTACCTTGCTCTCGATTTTCAATTCCGTGGTCGCTTGATCCGTGGCTAGGTAAGAACCGATCGTGAATAGCTTATGCTGGATGAATGATAAGAAATCAGTATCTTTCTCATCATTCAAGGCCGTGATTAATAATCCGATAAAGGAGTTCAGCTCATCTACGGTGCCATAGCTCTCGATCCGATCGTGCGCTTTCGACACGCGTTGTCCACCTACCAGTGAAGTGGTTCCTTTATCGCCTGTTCTGGTATAGATAATACTCTTCTTCATATCTGACTTGTTTTGAATCCTAAAAATAAACAATATAATCTCGTTTGTGCAATTTCTTGTTGAATAAGACAATCCCTAGCGAGTAAAGATCTAAGGTGACCGTCACTTCCGGACATGCGCAGATCTCTTCCCAAAGTTCACGCATCTTACGGCTCGCCTTGATTCCCTCAAAAACGAATACCGTATCGTTGTGCGCGTATTTCATACATTCATTAAACAGCCAGAGGTTGTTATGTTGTTCATATAAAGTGTTGAAAAAAACAAAATCTAAGCTATTTATGTCATTTAAGGCTTGGGGAAGCAAGTCCTTATAATTACCGATACGCAAATCGACGGGATTACGTCCCTCTTTAGCGAATGCTTGACGGGCAATCGTGGCGAATTCCGGTACATTTTCCAAGGCGATACATTTCAATCCCGTGGCATAGGAGGTTAGATATAAGGTAGACAGCCCCATCGTGGTTCCTATCTGGAGGATATTCTTGGACTTGAAATAGTTTGTTAAACGGAATAATAAGGCGCCATGCTTGGGCCGGATGGATTCCCGTTTTACGATCTCGCTGATGGAACGGGTCTTTCGTTTCCCTTTGTTCTGCCGGTCTGGATAGGTGATCTCTCCTTCCCTGAATAATAACTGCTTACGTAAAAGCTCTATATCATAGAAACTATAATAAGAGCATTTTTCCTCGATGACCTTCGTGATGAGGTTAAAAACGAAAGGCGAATGTACTCCGAATCCTTTACGGTAACGGATGCTGCGGTACAAGAGCGATCCTTTTCGTAATGTATTAACCTTTGGTAGTATTTGCATTTCTTTTTGTCATTGGGCAATGAGACCTTGCCATTTACCGCGAACTTACATAAAAAAACGCAATTAGCATAAGCCTCTAGTCATTAAACGGGGTTATAATGACTTGTGTCATGCGGATGGCACAGCCGTGCCATAAAGGTGGCACCAGCGTGCCATCGCAGTGGCACAGTCATGCCATCAGCGTGGCACTAGCTTTATCTTAGAAACTGGCTTTCTCCGGTTCTGGGCGGATATAGGTTAATATCTGCCCGCTTAATTGAAGCAGCGAGATCTCACAGATCTTGGTGGAGTATTCCGCCACGGAAAGACGCTCCTCCGCTTCCAGCAGACTGTTTTGTGCCTCACGCAATTCGATACCAGACAACTCGCCAAGTTTATAGCGGTCGATGGCGATCCGGTAGTTCTCTTGGGCGGCTACGAGGTTCTCTTTCTCTAGGCTCCATAGGTCGAGGTTGTTTTTATAGGCCATCCAGAAGTTGCTCATGTCCGCACGCAGGGCAAGTTCCAGTTCTTGGATGCGCAATTGCTGGTTCTCGATTTGGATGCGGGCGTTGCGTTGCTCACGTTTCCGGTTGAAACCATCGAAGAGGCTCATACCGATGGTCACGCCGTAATTAAGCCCCAGCCGTTGTTGGAGGTCGTAATTGCCCACTTCCGTCCAGTTCGCCGTGTAGCCGTAGCCTGCGTTTAGCTTGACATAGGGATAATAGCGGCTTTTTACCTTTTTATAATCAAGCTCAGACAACGTCTGGTTCTTTTGGGCGATCAGGAGTGAGGCGTTGGCTTCGAGGGTATTCTTCCATAGATCTACCTCGTCGAGGAACGGGTTCGGGTAGATCAAGGAGTCCTTGATCTGGATTTCCTCCTCCACATTATTTAATGCCATCAACTCGTTCAGGCGGATACGGGAGGTATGCACGACCTCCAATTGGTTTAATACCTTGGAGCTATCCGAGTTGAAGTCCACTTGAGCCTGTTGCAAGTCCAGACGGGACATGGAGCCGATATAATACCGTTCTTCCACGATCCGTAAACGCTCCTTGGAAAGATCCAAGGTGGAACGGAGGTTACGCAAACGGATTTTCTGCCGGATCAGGTTGTAGTACTCGCTGGAAAGGTTGGCTACGAAATCCTCGATGGTCATGCGGGTGTTCAATTCCCCCATTCGCTGTAATTCTTTCAAGCGAGAGTATTCGGCTTGGATACCGAAACCGTCGAAAACCGTCCAGTTAACGTTTAGTCCGACATTGCCCGTCTCGCTGTTTATACCATTCGCCTTCTCGATCGATCCGTCTTGCAGGCTGTTACGGTTGTTATTGATATTTCCGCTGAATCCGCCGCTCATATCTACGGTAGGCAGATAACCGGCGTTTCCCGGGGTGGCGTTATTGTCGCTGATCTGTTGCTCGTTACGAATGATACGGATGGAGTAGTTCTGCTCTAATCCGGTTTCGATACACCGTTTCAGATCGAATAGTTGCTGCGCTTCCGCTATAAAGAGGGAAGAGAAGGCAAATAATAAGGTATATACATATTTCTTCATAAATCTACAACTTGGTGTTTTGTTTTTTTCGGTTGGTGGATATAAATGAATACATGGCCGGTACGATAAACAGGGTCAAGAAGGTCGATACCAACATTCCGCCTACTACCGCTACACCCATGGCGATACGCCCTTGGGCACCCTCGCCCGTAGCGTATACCAATGGCACCAAACCGAGGATGGTGGATACGCTAGTCATCAAGATCGGGCGCAGACGCTGGGTCGCGGACGAGCGGATCGCTTCCGGCAAACTAAGTCCCGACTCTTGCCGCTGATTGGCGAACTCTACGATCAAGATACCGTTCTTCGCCACCAAACCAATCAACATAATGATACCGATCTGGCTGAATATATTCATCGTGATACCCGAATAACTCATGAACATCAGCGCACCGGCGATAGCCAAAGGCACGGTGAACATCACTACCAACGGGTCCTTGAAACTCTCGAACTGGGCGGCCAACACCAAATAAATCATCAGCAAGGCCAAGATCATGGCGAACATCAAACTGGAAGAACTCTCACGGAACTCTTTCGACTCGCCGGAAAGAGCGGTGCGGAAGCTACCATCCAGCACCTCCGAGGCGATACGGTCCATCTCGTCCAGACCATCGCCGATCGTGTATCCTTTATTCAATCCACTGGAAACCGTCGCTGATACGAAACGGTTATAGCGATACAATTGGGGCGGCGCCACGTTTTCCGTAACCTTAACCAAGTTATCCAGCTGGATCATTTCCCCATTGTTACTACGTACATAGATCGATTTTAAATCGACAGGGGTATTTCGTTGCTGGCGGTTGATCTCGCCCAATATCTGGTATTGCTTACCATTCATATAGAAGTAGCCCATACGCTGTCCGCTCAACGCATATTGCAAGGTCTGGGCGATATTCCGGGTGCTGACGCCCAATAAGGAAGCCTTATCCCGGTCGATCTCGATACGTGCCTCCGGCTTGGTGAAGCGCAAGTTCACGTCCGCCATCTGGAAGACCGGGCTCTCGTTCACCTTTTGCATAAACGTAGGCAGGAACTCTTGCAGTTTATCCAAGGTCGGGGCCTGCAGTACGTATTGGATAGGCATACCGCCCCGGCGTCCGCCGAAGGTGGATTGCTGTTGTACGAAGGCGCGGGCCAAGGTCTCTTTGCGGACTTCTTTCGACAAGGTCTCGGCGATCTCCATCTGCGAGCGTTCCCGTTCCTTGATATCGCTTAATATGAGGTTTAGCGAACCTCCTCCTTCCCACGAGCGGGTCATGATGGATTGCTTCTCGGGAGCGATGGAGTCGGCTATTTGCTCGATACGGTCCGCGTAGTCGCGGATAAACTCGAAGGTAGCCCCTTCCGGCCCGCGCATATTCACGGAGATCATGGAACGGTCCTCCAAAGGCGATAACTCGGAACGAATGTTCTTCCAGAAGTACCCGATCGATCCGAAAAGAAGGATAACGATAGGGATCGACCATATCTTATGGTTCAAGAACGCGTTCAACGACTTGGCGTAGATCGTGTTCAATCCCTCGAAGAACGGCTCGGTCTTCCGATAGAACCAGTTTTTCTTCTCTCTCCTCTTCAATAGCTTGGTAGCCAACATCGGTGTAAACGTAAGGGCCACGAACGAGGAGATAGCGACCGAACCGGCGATCACGATACTGAACTCCTTGAATAAGCGCCCCGTCATACCTTCCATAAACACGATCGGCAAGAATACGGAGATCAGGGTGATCGTGGTAGATACCACGGCGAAGAAGATCTCTTTCGATCCTTCGATACCCGCCTCTTTCGGTGACATGCCTTGCTCGATACGTACATATATATTCTCCGCCACCACGATCGCGTCGTCTACCACCAGACCGACCGAGAGCACGACCGCCAACATCGTCAATACGTTGACGGAGAATCCGGAGATATACATCACAAAGAAAGCTCCTACCAACGATACGGGGATAACGACGACAGGAACCAGCGTGACCCGCCAGTCGCAGAGGAACAAGAAGATAATCAATACGACCAAGAGGAAAGCCTCGTAAATCGTCTGTTGTACTTCACTGATAGAGGCCCGGATAAAGCGAGTGTTGTCATACATCATCTCGATCGTGACATCTTCCGGCAGGTCTTTTTGTAATTGCTCGATACGCTTGTAGGCTTCGTCGGCGATCTCGATATGGTTGGCTCCCGGTTGGGGGATGATAACGGTCATAACCATTGGCTCGCCGTTCTTCTTCAGTAAGCTCCGCAAGTCCTCGGGAGCTACCTCCGCACGTCCGATATCACTGAAGCGCACGATGTTGTTGTTGTCTTCCTTGATAATTAAATCGTTGAATTCCTTGGCGGTATGCATCAATCCTAAGGTACGTATGGATAAGGAGATCGTATTTCCCTCGATACTACCGGAAGGAAGCTCCACGTTCTCGTTATCGACGGCGTTTTTCACGTCCATCGGGGTCACTCCGTAACCCGCCATCTTGATTGGGTCCAGCCATAGACGCATGGAATACCGTTTTTGTCCCCAGATATCCACGCCACTCACGTTCTCGATGGTCTGCAAACGCTCTTTCACCGTTAGCTCGGCGATCTCGCTCAACTCCATCAACGAGCGTTTGTTGCTTCGGATGGCGATCTGCATGATCGGGGAGGCATCGGCATCCGCTTTCGATACCGTAGGTGGGTCGCAGTCGCGGGGAAGGTAGCGTTGGGCACGAGATACCTTATCACGTACATCGTTCGCCGCCGTCTCCATATCCACGGACAACTCAAACTCTACCGTGATACGGCTGCTGCCTTGGCTACTCACGCTACTCAATGAACGGATACCCGGGATACCGTTGATATTCTGCTCCAACGGCTCGGTGATCTGATTCATGATCACGTCTGCGTTCGCTCCGGGATAAGATACATTGACCGAGATAATCGGCTGGTCTACGCTCGGGAACTCCCGGACGCCAAGGAACCGGTAACCGATAAAGCCGAACAGGAGGATGACCAGCATCATCACTGTCGAGAGTACGGGCCGGTTTATACTGGTTTCTGAAATATTTGCCATCGTTCTTCTCCTTATTCAGTCAAGTTGTCAATAGAAACTTTCATGCCGGTACGTAACTGCATCACGCCGGACGTGATCAGCGTATCGCCCACATTCAACCCTTGCAATACCTGTACACGGCTCTCGGTTCGAATACCGATCGTGATCTCTTGAGGCTCGGCCACGCCGTTCTTATATAAGTAAACGATGTCTTTTCCCATCTCGGGGATAACGGCCTCGCTGGGGATGGCTAAAGCGTCCTTGATCTCCCGCTTGCTGATCTCGACGGAGGTATAACGGCCGGGTAAGATATTCTCGCCCGGATTCGGGTAAGTGGCACGTACTTTCAAGGTACGGGTCGCCATATCTACCTTGCTTTCCACGGCGTAAACGGTCGCCTTATAGTTCTGCATCATACCGTCTTTCTCCATGCGGAACAGGATCGGGGTTCCGTCTTGTACCTCGGCCGCGTAGCTCTCGGGGATGGAGAACTCGATTTTCAAAGGGGATATCTTGGTCAACTTGGCGATTACGGAAGAGGAGGAGGTAACGTACGCGCCCTCACTCACGGAGCGAAGTCCGATGATTCCATCGAAAGGAGCCCGAAGCTCTGTCTGGGCGATATTCGCTTTGACTAGCTCGATATCCGCCATTAGCTTCTCGTATTCGGTGGCTACTTGCTCGTAGGCCTCTTGGCTGACGGCGTCTTTCTCCAACAAGGTACGTTGGCGATAGACACGATCCTTGGCTAAAGGAACTTGAGCCTCCAGCTTCTTTAGCTGGGCTTGCAGCGGCTTGTCATTGATTTTGGCCAACAGATCGCCCGCCTTTACGTGGCTACCTTCCGTGAAATAGATGGCTACCACCTTACCGGAGGACTCGAAAGCCAAATCCACCTCTTCGTCCGGAAGGGTACTTCCGGTACTCATGATCTTATCGGTTAATGATTGGTATTTCAATACCTCGGCATTGATGTTAAGTGTCTGGTTTCGTAGGCTCGTGCCCGATGTGGGTACGACGGAAGCGGCATCTTGGGATGCCTTGAACTTGTTTTTCAATTGAGGGTAAGCAATCATTCCCGCTATCATTAATAAGATAGCCGCCGTAACTCCCCATTTCGCTCTCTTTGTCATCATGTTCTCGTATGGTATTTACTGATAATTTACACTCGTTACTCCAAAATATATAACTAAACGCAAGTTTAGACTGCCCTTTCGTAAAAAGGTTTAATCAAAGATATTATTTTTTTGAGAGATGAATCCCTGATTGGGAAGAACGGGAAAAATAAGGGAATTAAAACGAATCTAGGGAGGAAGTCTGATCGGTTTGTGGTAGAAGAAATGAGTGTCTCCTGTCGTATAGATCTTTTCACATAGGTGAAAAGAACGTTTCACAGCCGTGATCCGATCGTTTCACATGGGTGAAAAGATCAGATCACACTTGTGAAACGATCTGTTATAGCTTATGTATAACTTTCATTAACTGCTCGCCCAAGCCAATTGTATAGCCTTGAGAGACAAATACGACACGGTTGAACGTATCGGCGATCAAGAAGATCGGCAAGGTATTGGCGTTTTGCAATTTCATCGCTGTAGCCATCTCCTTTTGGATCGCCCCGTCGATATCCAGACCGTATGTGATCGTGCCCGGTAAATCGCCGAACTCTTTCGGATCGAAGTTCTTATAGCCCTTCTCGTCAGGGAAGAGAAGCACGATGCCTCGTCCCCAATCTTCTAGTTCCTTCTTCACGGCGGCGATATCACGCATCGCATGGTTTGTCGGTTCTTGGCGGGAGCCTAGAAGCGCTACGATATAGTAGCCACGTCCGGTAGTAGCTAGCAAGCTAGTTTCCTCGCCGTTGTCCGCACGTTTGAATTTATTCTCGGAGTTGAAATTACCGATCACCTGTATCTCGTCCTTGCTTTCGCGCATCTCCAATTGGATCGGGGTGGTCTTGTCTGCCTCCACATTGAAAAACTCGATCTCGGCCAATACGCTACCGTTTGCCATACGAGTACCGGTCACTAACATATAATTACCTTCATCCATGGATAACGGTTTCTTCAGTAATCCGCTCCAAGTATCTCCCAAGCCCATATCCACATTACCGCCTCTCTCGAAATTCAAGGTCTGTAAAGTACCGTTCGGCAAAACCTTGGCGATCGTGAAGTGACTGTAATATTTCGGGTCTTGCAGCGCCTTGATTGGTTGGTAAGAAGCGATTACCTTGCCTTGTTTAGCGGTCGTCTGTACGGCAGCCTCGAAATCGACGTCTACCCAAGCGTTGTCCTTGAAGTACTGGATCTTGCGGGCTACCGGCTCGATACGTGCCGGAATACCTAAGCTACGAGCCACGGCCACGAAGAAGATATTACGGGAGCCCTTATCAGCGATACGGGATTTCCATACACCCATCGGCATGATCGGAATACGTTGTGCGTTTAGTGCGTCGTTAATGGAGACGTTATTCTTCACCCAATCCACCAATGCCTGTGGATTCTCTACGGCTTGTTTCGCAAGGGAAGGCTCAATGTTTGCAGCGAAGAAACTCTTATAAGGAGTCAGGAACTCATTGGCCACACGAGGATTCATGATATATTCATTGAACCATTCGCTTTGAACGGCCGGCGTATTATTCAAATGATCCGCGAAGACAGACGCTGGTGTATCACGTAGGTCCTTAGCGGACACGACATCCAATAATGCCATCGCCTGCGCACGCTTCTCGGCGGGAGTCTCCCGTAAGAACTTCTCGATCTCCATCCAGTTACCACGGCTACCGATCATGAAATCCTCCGTCTTCATCGGGTCGATACCCAATTCTTTCGCTAAAGCCTCCGCTTTCTCTTCCGTATAGAAAGTGGCTACATATTTATTACGGATAGCGTCTTCCTCCAATAAACGTTTGGCGTTCGCTTCCTTTTGCTCCGGTGTAACTTCCGCTGGGATAGAGCCGTCTACCGGTGGTACGATATCTAGGGCGATCGTCTCCACATCTCCCGGTTTCTTATTCAAGGCGATCGTAACCTCTCCGTCCTTGCCGAAAGAGACCTTGCTGTAGCCGAACTTGCCGTCTTTGCTGGCCCATACCAGCATATCCCCTTTTCCGGCGGATAATGAGCATTTGCCATCCGCATCCGTCTTCTTGCGGGCTACACTGTTAAACTCGGCATAGTTATAAATCTTGAATTCTACCAAAGCGTCCTTTACCGGCTTGCCATTGGCATCCGTAACCGTGATAACAGCTTTAGCCGAAGGCGCGTAATTATCGATCACGTTGATCTCGGTATACCCATCGGTACGTTCCATGACATCCTCCGGGCCATTGTATTTACCGAATACTTTCGTATGCATCAACATACCCCGGTAAGCAGGGCCGTTGAACCAACCCAGATTCAATACCGGTTCGGGCTCGCAAGCGCCGAGGAAATACCATTTACCATTCACCCAAGCTTCTACCCATGCGTGGTTATCATCCGTATGCGCCCAGCGAGGCGTATATACCTGACGCGCGGGAATACCCACGGAACGTAAAGCGGCTACCGTGAAGGTAGACTCCTCACCGCAACGACCGTAAGCGGTCTTTACGGATGCCAAAGGGGAACTTGTGCGCCCATCGGAAGGGGTATAGATAACCTTCTCATGACACCAGTGATTCACTTCCAGTACGGCATCGTACAACGAGAGACCCTTCACCCGGTCTTTCAACTCATCAAAGAAAACCATGCGGCTTTCATCCAGATTCTCATTGTTGATTCGTACCGGCAATACGAAATGGCGGAAGATATCCTCTGGAATGCTATCGCCCCAAGGCATCTCATTCCGTGCTTGGAAAGAGGAACGGATGTTTTTCAAATAGAAATCGCCACTATAGTCCGTGATGTCTCCAATCGGCATATAGGCGTACATGAAGGTTAACGCCTCCCTCTCTTCGGGAGTCATTTGATCGTTAAATACTGCGAAAAGGTCTCCGTTAGGCAGGGCGGCCTGTTTCGCTTGGAAATCGTTCTCAACCTCAGCTCGGTAAGCAGCGTCGGTAATAAAATGTTGTTGGTTGTTACAGCTCGTCCATACGAGTAATGTGAACAACAGCGCAAATAGATGTTTTTTGTTCATAAAGCGGATATGTATGTTTGCCAAAAGTAATGATTCTATGCGAGATAGAAAAATTCTCGAACAATTTGTAAGAAAGATTTGTTTTTCTATAGAAAGAATAAATCTGGTCTTCCTGTAAATTTGGGACCGGATTTCTTCTTTTTGTGTGATTATAATTACAAAAAGTTTACGAACTTTGTGACAAAGTATCAAATCACTAATCATAAAACCCGTTTTGCGTATGTTTCAAAATCCTGAGCAAGTGCTATTAATAGCTTCTGTGATCCTGTTTTTAAGTATATTCGCCGGTAAGGCCGGTTATCGTTTCGGCTTACCCGCTTTGTTGTTGTTCCTTGGTGTGGGAATGTTGTTTGGCAGCGATGGTCTGGGCATCCAGTTCAGCGATCCGAATGTGGCCCAGTTTATCGGCATGTTGGCGTTGAGTATCATCTTGTTCTCGGGTGGTATGGATACGAAAGTTGCGGAGGTCAAACCTATCGCCTCGCAAGGTGTGGTATTGGCTACGCTCGGGGTGCTGGCCACGACTTTTATCACGGGCGGGTTTATCTATTGGTTATTTGGTTTATTTGGCAAATATGTTACGTTGACTTTCCCGGAATCTTTATTGCTGGCGGCGGTCATGTCCTCTACGGACTCAGCCTCGGTTTTCTCCATCTTGCGCAGTAAAGGGGTTTATTTGAAAGAGCGTCTGCGTCCTACCTTGGAACTGGAGAGTGGTAGTAATGACCCGATGGCTTATATGCTTACCTTGCTTCTGATCGCTTACATACAAAGTGGAGGTATGAATATTTGGGAGGCCGGGCTATCCTTGGTCATTCAATTATCGGTGGGAGCTATCGCCGGTTTCTTATTGGGGAGACTGGCTGTGTTGATTATCAATAAGATCGATATAGATAACGAGTCTTTGTATCCGATCCTTTTATTGGCTACGGCTTTCTTCACCTTCGCCGCTACGACCTTATGTAAGGGTAATGGCTATTTAGCGGTTTATATCGCTGGTTTGGTGGTTGGTAACGCTAAGATTGTTCACAAGAAAAGTATGGGGACGTTCTTTGACGGTTTCGCTTGGTTGTGGCAGATCGTGATGTTCCTTACGTTAGGCTTGCTAGTGAACCCGCATGAGTTATTACCGGTGACGGGTGTAGGTGTTATGGTGGGAGTCTTTATGATCTTGATCGCCCGTCCGATTAGCGTGTTCCTTTGCTTGATACCTTATAAGAATTTCTCCTTCAAAGGTAAACTGTATATCTCATGGGTGGGATTACGCGGGGCGGTTCCTATTATTTTCGCTACTTACCCGATGATCGCCGGGATCGAGCATGCCGGTATGTTCTTTAATATCGTATTCTTTATCACGATTCTTTCTTTGCTGATTCAAGGAACCACGGTTACTCAAGCCGCAAAATGGCTGGATATGGTGGATGAGCCGGAACGAAAGGATGAGTTTGGCATCGAGCTTCCCGAGGAGATCAAGAGCGCTATGAGCGAGATCGATATTACCCCGGCGGTATTATCCCATGGAAATAAATTGATGCAGCTGACTTTACCCGATCATACCTTGGCGGTAATGGTGAAACGGGAAGGCCGCTATTTTATCCCGAAAGGAAATACGGAATTAAAGGAGAATGATAAGTTGTTAATGATTTCCGATAATGATGAGGCGCTTTTGCAGGCGTATGATTCCTTGGGGGTGAAGGATTATACGATGAAGAAGAATTGAAATAATGTGCCAATGCGAATACTCTTTGTGTAGAATAAGCATTGGCACATTATTTTATCGTACCGGGAACTCGGTTATACGTAAAGTGGTACAGCCATAAGGAATTAACTCGATCGTCTCTTCATCACCCATCGGTTCGTCGGCTTGCATGAAGAAATTTACGGGGCCGGCGGAACCTTTGAACATTTTCCATGAAGGTAAGATCCGTCCCTTTGTTTTGATCGTGATAGGGGCATTCTCTAGGTTCCATGGGTAAGGGGCGATGTTCTCTGCCTTTCTAACGACGAAATTTTTCTCTAGTTCTTCTTCTTTCAGATATTTGCGAATCAGGGAATAATTCCATGGTGAAGTAGAGGTGACCTCATAATACCATTCTCCTTTATGTGAAGACTCCGGGCGTTGATCAACCTTGCGTTCCCATTTCTCATCCATCTTTAGGGAATACAATAATGGGCCTCGTTCGATAACAACCGCATCGTCATACCAATTGCTTGTGGATATACGCATGGGTAGCTCTAGCTGGATATGATCGCCATCTTTCCATTCCCGGTTGATTCGTACGATTTCGCCAGAGTGAGCTGCGATAGAGACAGCCTCGCCATTTATCGTAATCACGGGATTATTACACCAAACAGGAATACGCAAGTGAAAAGGGAAAAAGGCTTTCTTGTCTTTCTTGCTAGGGAACGATAAATTGAAATCGATCTTTTCTTCAAAGGGATAATTGGTCTTCTCTGCGATTTTAACCGTGATGTCGTTTCCCACTTGGACAGTCACTTCCGATGGTGCGTAGATAAGTGAAGCGATGCCATTATCGGCGGTGGCAAACCATAGATGTCGTGTGAATTTAGGCCAACCTTGATGTAGATTGGAGGTACAACAAGGATAACCGCTCAATTCTCCGAAAACAATGTCTGTGTCCTCGTGTGGTGAGACAAAGTTACGTCCTTCGCAAGTGATCGCTACTTGATTGACTTGCTGATAATATTGTCGTGCGGAAAAGTCATCCTTGATCTGTGTTGGCAGTACATTGTATGCGACTTTCTCTAAATGATCAGCCCACTGGACATCTCCGGTTATCTCTAACATTTTCTCGAGAGAGAACATCATCTCGACAGCGGTACAGAGTTCCGATCCTTGTGTCGGGTTACCGAAACGTAAAAGTTCATCTCCCGCCCATAATCCTGTAGGAAAACCAATCGTATGGCGCATTTTCCGTACAGCTTCCTTAACCGCTTCCAGATTTTGAGGATTATGGCTCTGTTGGTAATAAATGACAGGTTCCTTGAATCCTTGGGCGAGATTTACACAATGCAGGCTGTTTTGCCGGGCTAAATGATCTTGGTTCAAGAACACGTCGGTCCAATTGAAGGTTTGCTTATGGATTAACTCTCCTAACTCCAGAAGGAAAGGATCACCCGTGATATTATAAAGCCAATATACGACCATCAGATTATCCCCTCCTCGTTGTTCAGCCCAGAAAGTCCATTTTCCCAAAGGACTTTTAGGTAGTTCAGAAAGCTGGTATTTGAAATAATTAGTGAGGAACGAGATAACTCTTTGATCGTTGGTAGCGGAATAATATTGTTGCAGAACTTTGAGCATAACCATTTTGGGCCACCAATCTTGTGCGTTATCCCGTTGTAAGCCGGGTTCATAGTCTCTGTCTGTATCTGGCCCGAAATATCCGTTAGGCTTTTGAGAGGCCAATGTCCATTCAACCCAAGGCTTTACTTTTTGGATCAGGGCCTCATCATTCATGATGTAAGCCAAAGGTAGTAAGCCATCTATCCAGTATGGGCCTCGTTCCCATACGTCTCCATCTCCGCCTAACCAACCGTTACGCGGTCCCATTACTTTCGTATAGATAGAATCCAGATGGCCGGTCATTCCCGTACACATTCGTTCCATTTGGATTTTTAGCCAACCTGCAGGTTTAACATCCCCAATAGGCAACTCTATATAAGGCTTAGAGGCTAATGGATAACGATTGTTCGGGTAATTAATGTTGATAGAACCTTCATTTCCCGGCAAAGTGGCAGAAAAGGAGGTAATTGAGATTAGGCTTGATAATGTTATCGTTAATAAATACTTCATTTTGATGCTTTTTTAGTTATTCGTTATAGGGGATCCATACCCTCATTTTTCCTGCTTTACGGTTATCCCACGCGTAATAGGGAATAAAGGTAGCAGATTGTGCCCTACCGTTTGTTTTAATTGTTTTTATCCCATTCAATATATCGGAAGCGAAGGCTGTCTGGAATGTTGTACTTGGGCTCAGCTGTATTTGATCGAAATATACCGGGTTGTCTATTTCTTCCATGCAGTATACAAGTGGCCCTCGTTGAATCGCCCGTTTGCCGAAATTTTCCTTGGCATGCGGATCTGCCGCGACAATTTCCACGGGCATATCCATATCTAGAGCGATTACATCTTGTGATTTCCAATCCTTGATTACCGCATAGCCTTTTTCCTCAGACACGTTTATTCTCTTACCATTGATACTTAAATCATAGGTTTTGCACCAATTCGGAATGCGGAGGCGTATCTCTTTCTCCAAAGGCTGAGACGTAGAAATTGTTAGTTTTACCGATCCATCCCACGGATAGTCCGTTTCTTGTGTTAATAGGATATCAGTCTCTCCTATCCGTATTTGCCCCGTATTTCCGATATATAGATTTACCCATAACGCATCATCGGAGGAGGCGTAGATATAATTTCCGATAGAAGGCAAGAAGCGTGAAAGCTGACTTGGGCAACAAGCGCAACCATACCATTCTTGTCTATGGTGATCACCCTTAGATTCCAGCGGATTGACATAGAAGAAACGGTCTCCACCCAAGGAGATACCGGCAAGCGCACCGTTATATAAAGAACGTTCCAGTACGTCGATGTATTTAGAGTCTCCGGTAAGTTGGTTCATACGTTGGTTCCAAAGCACCATTCCGACAGAAGCGCAAGTCTCGCAATAAGCATCTAGGTTCGGTAAATCGTAATCCTCCGTAAACCCTTCGTTATCCCGGGATGAACCGATTCCCCCGGTGATATACATATTGCGGTGTACCACATCATCCCATAGACGATCTATGGCGGCTATATATCCCGTATCATTCTTCAAGGCAGCCACATCAGCCATACCGCAATACAAATACATACATCGTACCGCATGCCCGGAGATATCGGTAAGTCGCCGGACGGGAACGATATCTTGATAGTAAACCGGGTCCCATTTACCTTCATCACCCATAGTGCCGTGACCGTGTCCACGTTCCTCCAGCAGCCAATAAGCGAAATCCAGATATTTCTGCTCTTGGGTGGTTTGATAAAGCTTGACAAGCGCCAGTTCTATTTCCTCATGTCCCGGTACCCAATGTCTTTTTCCCGGACCGAATTGGCTCATCATATGATCTGTCATGCGGATACATACGTCTAATAACTTGCGCTTTCCAGTAGCTTGATAATACGCCACTCCAGCCTCAATCATATGTCCGGCACAGTACATCTCATGTTTGTCCATATTGGTCCACCGTTTATCCAATCCGGTGAGTGTATAGAAGGTATTGATGTAGCCATCTGGTTGTTGGGCGGCAGCGAATTTATCAATCCATTCGTCCGCCTTCTTCTCCAGCTCGGGATCCGGATTGTTGATCAGGCTATAAGCCATACCTTCTAACGCTTTATATACATCGGAATCATCAAAGAAAATGCCGGAATGCTCTCCTTCCCCTTTCGCTGCATTCTCGAAATTACGGATACGCCCGGTTTGATTCTCTATTTGATCGATACAGACAGGCAAGGTCGCCGAGACATGTTTACTGAGTCTGGGTGACCAAAAGTTATCATTGATTTTCACATGAGAGAAATCGATCTGCTCGATCATTTTCAAAGGCTGTTCCTTTATATCTTCTTTAGAGGTCTGGCACCCTTGCAAAAGAAAGGCAGACGCAGCGAGTAAAAGGTATTGCTTCATATAGCTTTAGAAATTGAGATTAAAGGAGGGTATGTCAATATAGAGACATACCCTCTATGTTATTATTGATAATTCGGATTTTGTTCCAGATTCGGATTGGTATCTACTACTTTTTGAGGTAAGGGAAATACCGTTTTATAATCTCCATTCGGCTCATGAGATAACCATTTAGCTTTTGTGAAATGACCGAAACGTATCATATCTCTCCGGCGATAAGATTCTCCAGCGAATTCCCAACCTAGTTCATCATAGAAACGTCCGAATTTTTCCGGATAAACTTGATTTTGCGAAGTTAATACATAGTTTTCTACCGTACCGTATTTATAACAGGATTTTTCTTGTAATTGCGCTCCTGAGACAATTGCTTTTTCAGGATGTTCTTTAAAAGCTCTTTTTCTGACCATACTTACAATAGACGCTGCTTGATCTGCTTTCCCAGTACGTAAAAGGCATTCTGCTTTCATCATATGGACTTGCGTAAGTCTGAATAAGACCAAATCATTATTTAGTTCACTTCTGGCTCCCATCTCAACCTCATATTTTAACCAGCGATATCCTTCTGCCTCACCAGTGAAAATTCCGTTGGGCATTTTGTTGACGAAGATAAGCGGTTGTCCCATTAAGTCATAAGAGCCTGTGAGAGGTGTCCGGTCAGATGCGTATTGGGGACCTCCTAGCCAAGTCGCATTTAAACGTTCGTCATCTGGATCATAGGTGTCGATGAATTGAGGTATTCCTTTATAGGCCCCAGCTCCCCAAGGGCTTCCAACTAGATCATACGTTTTTTGGTTTGCTCCGTGTAAGGCGGCTAAATGATAGTTAAATCCAGTGGCAAATATTTCATCATAAGGAATGACTAATATATTTTCTAATGAGTTTTCATTGTGTGCCTTAAATGGATCGCTATAATTAATGTCTAAACTATATTTTCCGGAATTAATAATATCATCACACTCTTGAATACAAGCATTCCATTGGGGATCACCTGTATATACTTCTGCGTTCAAATATACGTTAGCGAGGAGGGCTTTAGCTCCCCATAATGTGAATCTTCCATAATTAGATTCATTTTTCTCTGTTGGGAGATCGCTGAAAGACTCTTTTAGTTCTTTGACTATAAAATCATAAAGATCCTTCCGGGATGTTTTTACAGGTAATTCTGAGGTGGGTTCCGTGACTAAAGGAGCATCTCCAAAATTATCCATGATGTACCAGTAATAGAAAGCACGTAATGCTCGAGATTCAGCGATCATGGCAGCCTTGTTTTCATTAGCGGCAAAAGGAAAATCATCTTGGTTGATAATGCTGATAGCCCGGTTTGCCAAGATAATTCCGGAATAGCAAACTTCCCATAAACGATTCACTTGTAATTGTTCGGAGTTCCATGAATGTTGATGCATTCTACGAAATACACCTCCATCATCCCAACCGGAACCATTAGCGGGGAACACTGCGGCATCGGTACATATTTCTTGACTCAGCATTGGAGCTTGTCCGGAACCGCAATATCCCCAATCTTGAAGATTGGTATAAGCGGCACCAACCACTTTAGTTGCGTCTCCAGCTTCATATTTATAACTATCTTCAGTAATGTCAGAGAAGATTTCTTCGGTTAGGTCTGTGCAGGAAATAAAGTTCAATGAACAGCAACCTAATAATAAAATATTTATATGTTTTTTAATTGTATTCATGAGTTTATTTATTTTAAAAAGTAAACATTGCGCCTAAAGTAAAGGAACGTGTAGAAGGGTAACGGCCTAATTCATCACATCCGGGATTAAGTCCTTGCGTATTAACCTCAGGGTCTAATCCACTGTATTCTGTAAATGTGAATAGGTTATTACCGGTTGCGTATATACGTATCCTTTTTAAATAATCATTCTTAAGTTTTAAGGTATAACCAATGGTGATATTATCAATTTTCCAAAAGTTTCCTCTTTCGATGAAATAGCTAACATATTGAAGTTCCTGTTGGTCGTTTAGTACAGTCTTTCCGTACTTCGGTTCATAAGCTGTGGCAAGCAAATTTCCCCGGGTCAAGTTTACAGGACATTCATAAAACATGCGGGGGTAGTTGAGGATGTCATAGTCGAATGCACCTCGCATAGTTATACCTAAGTCGAAATTTTTGAAGGTAAAACTGTTATCCCAGCTTAATAGGTGTTTGGGCAGGCCATTTCCAATAATTTTTTTATCTTCTGCTTGTTGCTCTGAGATCGGTTTTGGATTACCGTTTTTATCTTCAATAATCCAACGTCCTTCGTTATCTATATCAATAGTTTTAAAACCGTAGAAATTACCAACCTCACCCCCTTCAAATATTCGATGGGTATATTGTTGGATAGGTTCGCCAGTCCAGCCATCTTCTATATAACCGGATTTTAATTGGAATTCCTCGTTTGATAGGGCAACCAACTTATTTTTGTTGGTCGAATAATTAAAGCTAGTTGTCCATGAGAATTCTTTTGTTTGTACTGGGATTGCACTGAGGTGTATCTCTAGTCCTTTATTTTGCATAGTTCCTGCGTTTGCGAGGATTTCCTGATATAAATAAGGAGGAGTGGCTACTTGATAGTTCCATAGCATATCTTTTGTCGTGCGTTTATAAAGGTCTATAGATCCACTGATACGGTTATCAAGAACGCCGAAGTCTACTCCTAAGTTCCACTCTTCTTTTTTTTCCCAACGCAGGTTTGGATTTGCGTTACTTGAAGGTTTTAATGAAGGAAGCCAGCCAGAACCAGTATAGAGATTCTTATCGCTGGTCAAGCGGCTTAATGACATATATGGATCTTCAGGAATTGAACCCGTTACACCAAAACCTAAACGAGCTTTCAAGCTACTGATAAAACGTAAGGAGCTCATGAATTCCTCATTATGTATATTCCAACCTACGGATACAGCCGGAAAATTTCCCCATTTATAATTAGCTCCGAATTGTGTAGCTCCTTCATGACGGATACTGACAGATGCTAAATAACGATCATTGAAACTATAGTTGATACGAGCAAATACACCGATTAACTTAGACTTGTTTTTTTCAGACTTTTCCTCAACTTCTCCTCTTTTTAAGGCAGCTCCAGCGCCCATATTATTATAGCTATATTGATCGGATGGAAAATCCCAGTTTTGCATCCAATAATTTTCATAGGTATTGTCTTGATAAGAATAACCCGCTAAACCAGTAAGATTATGAGCACCAAAATTATTTTTGTATTGGGCTGTGATCTCTAACAGATTATCGATAGAAGCTGTTGTTCCACGAGAAGCAAACCCGTTTTTGCCATTGCGGACAGTTGATATGTGTTTTTTAGTTTCAGCATATCCGCGGGTTTGATTATAAGAGGTTCTCGACACTAATGCTTTTACGAAAAATTCATCCATGGGAGTCAATGTAACGGTTCCGAATGTACGTAATTGGGTACTTTTATTCTCGCCATTACTTTCATATAGCGCAGCTACCGGATTCATATATCCGTTCATTGTCGGATGTTCAATCCAGTTTCCGTTATCGTCTTTCGGACGTTCAGTTGGAATATTGATTAACGCATTTCGGTAAATTTCCCCATTGAAGCTTTTGCCATCTCCTAAGGCTGTATATCTTTGTTCTTTACCCATGATGTTTAAATTAAACTTTAATAAGTTATCCCACATAGAGTGGTTGATTTCCAATCGTGTGGTTAATACTCTATTGTCTGAGCGTTTGATAATGCCTTGGCCAGACTTATAGTTTATGTTTGCGATATAATTAGAGTTGCGATTACCTCCGCGTAGACTGGCATTAGTTACGTAAGAAATAGGAGTCCTTAATATCTGGTCTAGCCAATCTGTGTCGTAACCATAATCAATAGCGCCGGGTTTCCCTTGTTTTACTAATTGACGGTATTGATTGGCATCCATCATATCTAATCTTTTTTTGATTTGCTGGGTAGTGACATAAGCTTGAATATCAATAGTTACAGGTATCTCTCCTTTCACTTTTTTTGTGGTGATGAAAATAACACCATTATTTCCTCTGGTTCCATAAATGGCGGCGGCTGAGCCGTCTTTTATAACATCTATGCTTTCGATATCTTCTGGTGCAACAGTGCTCATATCACCCGGAACTCCATCGACAATAACTAATGGCACCCGGTCTCCTTTTAGTGAGCCGATACCACGCAATACAATTTGGGATGAAGACGTCGGATCACCATTTGGCATGACAATGCCAAGTCCCGCAACCTTTCCTTGAAGCAACTGGGCTGCGTCTTGCACTGAACCTTGAATGAATGTTTCACTTTTTATGCTGGAAATAGATGAAGTTAATTCCCCTTTTTTCTGTGTACCGTAGCCAACCACTACCACCTCGTCTAATTGTTGCGTATCTTCTACTAAACGGATATTGATTTGTTGTTTCCCATTTACAGGAACATCTTGTGTCAAATATCCGATATAGGAAATCTGCAAGATGGCAGAAACAGGAACATCTAACGTATAATTACCATCTATATCTGTAATAGTTCCGTTAGTTGTTCCTTTTATAACGACGTTAGCACCGATAATAGGTTCTCCGGATTTATCTGTAATTGTTCCTGAGACCTTATTGTTATCCTGTTGTTGTTCTGCTTTTTCATCTTTCTTCATCAACATGATATTACTGCCTTCAATCGCATATCCAATATTCGTGTTTCTGAAAATTTGTGACAAAACATCCATTACCGTTTGGTCTTGAGCGTGTACGGATGCTTTACGGTTTAAGTCGATTTCATTTGTATTATAAATGAATAAATAATCAGTTTGCTGTTCTATCTGTTCTAAAATTGAATGCGTAGATTCATTATTAGCATTGATATTGATGCGCATCGTTTGTGAATGTACGGATGCGAGTAAGCTGAAACTGAATACAAATAATGCAATGAATGTTAATCTCATTATTCGAAATGTTTTGTCTTCTGTGTTAAAAGGGGACATAAAATGCCCGTTACAAATTTTTTTCATACATTTGTAATGTCTTATTTGTTAGTACTAAATGAATTTATTTTCGCAAGTCTGGTACTGACTTACGGAAGGGGGATGTTGCAGCATCTCCCTTTTTGTGTAATTTGTGCTGTTAATTGTTTGTTATGTTTTCATTCTCTATATTCTGTATTTAAAAGGTTAACGACTAAATATTTATTTTATCACGATTAGATTCGTCTCTTCATTTTTTGTATAAGTGAATTTATGTTTTAATTGTAATACTTTCAATACATGGTCAATTCCGTCTTTGATACGGAATTTGCCGGAATAACGGTATTGAAGTAAGGATGGTCGTTGAACATCAATTTTAATATCATAATAAAGCTGTAACTTTTCTATTAAACTTTGGATCGACTCGTCTTCGAAACAGAATAATCCCTCTTTCCATTTAAAGTAGTTGTAGTCAGGAATATGGGATGTATTTAATCCTTCCTGACTTGCGATCGCCATCTCGTTCGGCTTTAGGCGTAATCTTTTCGGCATAGTTAAGGAAGATATTTCTACGCTGCCATTTAATAATGCTGTCTCAAATAAAGGACTGTTGTGATATGCCTTAACATTAAATTCGGTACCCAATACATGAATTGCGTATTTTTCGGTTTGTACGGTAAAAGGACGTTTTTTGTCATGATGTACAGAAAAATACCCTTCTCCGTTAAGTTCTACGTTCCGTTTATTTGTGCCGAATTTATTAGGAAATTTCAATGTCGAGCGAGAGTTGAGCCAAACATGTGTCCCGTCCGCTAAAGTTAACTCAGCTCGCTGACCTGTGGGTACATGGATGGTTTGTATTTGTATATCCTCTACCTTTTGTTCTACGAATTGTTTAGTAACAAAGATTCCAATTAAAAAGATCGCTGCTATTTTTAGTGTTTCGATTGCGATACGTCGAATTGTTGGAATGAATTTTTTATGAAGTGTTTTTTGCTCTGTATCCGTATGCCAAAGTGAAATATCATATAATTTACGTAAAGCCAGAAATTCACGCATGTTATCAGGACTTTCGTCCAGCCATGACACTACTTTCAGTCTCTCTTCTTCGGAAACCTTACCTCTTATGTACCGTTGTAGTAATTGCTCCATGAATGTCTGTTAATTTATTTTCTATTATAAAAACAACGCTGTGCGCTAAATCCCTAGTGGAAAAATGAAAAAAATTAAGAAAAAAGAAAATAAAATAAGGGTAGATAGTCTTTCAAGTTGATACGCAAAGCTTTTAAAGCCTTGGTTATGTGGTATTCTACACCTTTTATGGTGAGGTTTGTCTCATCCGCTATTTCTTTTACGGTTTTATTCTCGAAGCGGCTCATCTCGAATATTCGATGAGTTTGTTCTGGTAAGTTTTTTAAAGTTTTGTGGATGATCCTATTGACCTCATCAGAGAAGATCTCTTTCGGATCGCAAGCCTCGAGTGTGGAAATTCTAATGCTTAGTTCTCTATTTTTTATTTCCTCTAAATTTTCAATAGCGGCATCATGTATGGCTTTATGGCGTAAATAGTTAAGGGCTTTATTTTTCAAAATCGTGAGCAATAAGGCTTCTGTTATCTCGTTTTCTCCAGCAGAGACCAGTCGCCAATATTTTACAAGCGATTCAGCTACGATATCCTCAGCCACCATGTCATCATGTACATATGATTTGGTGAACAGGAATGACCGTCGGTAATTCCGTTCATAAATGATATTAAAATCGTCTCCTTTCATCTTCAATACAGATTTAGCGGTAAAAGTAGGAATTTTTGATAGAAAAATAGTTAAAGTAATCATACTTTCATTTTCCCCGCTTTCCGGTTATCTCAAGTATAATATGGGATGAAAGAAATTGATTGTTGTCCATTTATCGCATTGATAGTAAAAGGTTAGAGTGGAAAGAGGTCTTGAATACGGAATTCAGACTAAGTTCTATTTACTCAAAATAGTTGGGGTTATCTGTTTTAATTTTAGATCATTATGAGGCGGTGTCTATATGTGGAGACGGGGCATGCCCCGTCTCTCTCTAAATCCGTTGTTCCTTACCATTCACGATAAATCGCTTGATAGGTTGTTTTACCGGTCTTAATAGGTAACTCCAATCCTTTTCAGTTGTATCTAACGTGATTTCCAATCCATCTTCCAGTTGTTTTACTTTATAATTAATCTTATTATTTCCAACAGGAAGATCTTTCATTTCAATAAAGTCCCAATCTGATGGTAAATTAGGACTTAGGGTCAAGGTCTTTTTATAGGCTTCTGGTTGTATGCCATATATATAACGAATCAAAGGTGTTGCTATACCATAGATGGTCCATGCTTGAACAGGGCAGCCATAATCAGGCATCATCTCATTAATTGATCCCGGAAGTGTACGGCCAAATGTATCGACGATGCGATTGATATACCATAAAGCCTCATCTACACGTCCGTAAGCGCATTCGGCCATCGCTTGTACGCCTGTTGCGATAGTCATCATGCGATCTCTTTCGACTGCGGATAAATAAGGACCATATTCGCCGCAATGCTCTTTTCGTACTTTATCCAATTGCCGAATAGCTCTGTCTTCTGAGGCAATATGAGTTTCTATTGGAGTGCTTATTACCCAATTCTTGTTAGTTAACCATCCTTTCATAATACCAGTTGGATACGCTTCAAATTGTTTATACATATCCTCATACATTGCGATATGCTTTTTCTTGCTATCCTCATATTCCTGTAAGGAAACCTCGGCAACATCCCACCTGTATTCTGTATTACGAACCTGTTCGATAGCACCTTTAGTCGTTTCTAAGGCTTGCTCTCTCGTTCCATAAAAATCACAATAAATTTCTAAATCCTTATCCCAAAATAGGTCGTTTATCCTTTCTTTCAAATCGATTGCTTGCGAGGCGCACTCACTGGCAAATGCATCTTCTCCCATTATTAAGGCAATCTGCGACATAACTTCCAGTGCTTGCTGGGTATAAACAGAGACATCAATCAATTCCGCATTTAATCCTCTAACTTCCATGATTCCATACCCTTCGGGGAACATATTCTTGTTTGTATCCATATCTTTCAAAAGGAAGTTCAGACCTTTTTGCATATAAGGATACATATCTGCAAGGAATTTGTTATCACCAGTCCATTTATAAACATTCCATACAGCGATGACAAAATGAGCAGTCTCTTGAGTATTTCCTTTGTGGCTGACGAATGCGTTGAATGCCATTTCATGCAAAATACGGCCATTCCCATTGGCTTTCTCTGACATCTCTTTGATAACTCTCAATGTCTCTTTTGCTAATTTTTGGTCACCTGTAGCGACAAGGCCTTGTAATGAATAAGAATTATCACAACCGAATAACCATGGATATTCAATTGCGCCCGCTCCCAGAAAGCGTCCTACACCTTCCATATCTGCCGCAAGCCATTCCGTATTGATTTTGCACCAGTTATAAACCTCTTGTAACTTTTTATCTGGAATGTTAATCCGTCCTCTCTCTAATAGTTGGGTGTAATACATTTTTTTATCTTCCAACATTTCGGAATGGTTCGCTAAGATGTCTTTGTAACTTTTTAGGGCATCCTCCTCACTGTCTTTTGATCCTGCGATGACAAAAGAAAGTTTTTTCTCCTGATTCTTAGGAAGTGTAATCGTATAAGTAGAAGAGGCACTTTTACCCGTTCCTTGCGTATTTATATAAGTAGGAGTATCTAGTTGATAAATACTCGTATGTTGATCCGCTCCCCAAATCACGTTCCAGTTATTACCTAAATCTTTCGCTTTAAAAATGGCATCTTGGGCATCCCAGTTCACGACATCATTTGCGTCTTTTAACCCGATTGTCCCGGATGACCATACAGGCAACAAATCTGTTTTTGCGACAAAATCAAAAAGGACTGTTTGCTCTGAATCCGATACATTTTCGATGGTATAGGTAATAACAACACCATTTTTTCCTTGTGGACAAAATTGGAAACGATTGACACGGATACTATTATTAAATAAAGGAGCGTACTCAAATTTACTTCCAAAAGGATAATTCGTATATTGTATTGCGTTTTCCAACCAACAAGAATTACCTTTATTATCTGTCATTTTTACCCAAAAGCCATCTAATAGCTTGATCAAATGATTCCAAACTCCTCCCATCTCTCCGGGAGTATGTCCACCAAGATCAGGGAAGTTTCCATCTTGCGTACCTATTATGTAGGTTTTATCTCCTGCTGTCAGATAAGGATTTTTTTCTTGACCCGCTTGATTCGAGATTCCTTCCATGATTGTTTGTATCTCCTCATCTTGAGTGATACTTTCATTTGTTTGACAAGATATAAATCCCCCCAGTAAACAAATGCATAGATAAAGTGACTTTAGATATTGTGTCATATTCAAATCTTTTGTAGATAAAAGTGGAGGGGATATTATGATACCCCCTCACACTTACTATAATTAATATCCCGGATTCTGTGTCAATGTTGGTTTACCATCGACATAGCTTCTATCTATTTCAGTTAGAGGAATAGCGTAATAGCGATGGTTCTTATCAAAAACGGCTCCATTTAAATATTGGATATGTCTTTTTTCTCTTTCGACATATTTATTTAAAAAATCCTCAGCGATATCCCAACGTACCAAATCGAAGAAGAAATGACCTTCTAACGCAAGTTCCAAGCGTTCTTCAAATCGTACACGTTTTCGTAATACGTCTTTACTAAGTCCTGCCCATGAATCTTTATAGATATTCACTTTGTAATTGGCGGCAACTGGACCATTGCCAAAAGGCGCTTCATCTCCTAATCTCACGTAAGATCCGTCTTTTGCCCTTTGACGAATCATATTGACATATTCTTTTGCTTTCTCAGGGTTACCAACCTCTACCTCACATTCCGCAGCCCACAATAATACTTGAGCGTATCGAATAATATTGAAATTCATTGCGTTAAATTTTGCTGTATTGTCATAAGCGTATGTAGCAAGTTGGCTTTCTAATATAATCCATTTCTTTTGGTTATAAGGACCTGCGCTGACTTGATCCCTGATCCAAGCTTTTCCCGGGTGCAATCCCCAATCATGATATGGAATGCCTCTACGACCAACGACCCAGTCTAATCTCGGATCTACAGGGGTTTCCATATCTGGTTCCCATGCCTCGCTTGATTCGATATCTTGGTCGTTTTTGAATTCATGGTTAGCGTAAGTGTCAATCATGGGTAGGCCATTTTCGTCTACTTGATAGGCATTCACTAAGTCGAAAGTAGGTTGTTGGAATCCGGCTCCACTTAAGTTTGGTTGATCTGGAGCATTGGGATAAGATAAGTCGAAACCACGTTGGCTACGATCGTAACCAGCTCCCGCTACATTTACCGCTACCTGGTTAGACCATACCACTTCTGCGTTATTGTTTTGCTCCGCATTGAAGTTATCAAAATAATTGTCAAGTAACTTATATTTTCCGCTAGTGATGACTTCGTCTAATAAAACTTTTGCCTCGCTGTATTTTTGCTGGAATAAATAAGCCTTGGCCAAGAACGCTTTAGCGGCGTTTTTCGTAGGTCTTCCAGGCTCACTCTGATTATCCGGTAAAATTCCGGTAGCAAAAGAGAAGTCTTCTTCAATATTAGGCCAAATATCTTTGTCATTGGGAACCCTTCTTTGCGGATCTTCTACGTATTCATCAATATAAGGGACCATGTTCCAGATTTTTTTCGCTTCAAAATGATAATATCCTCTTAGGAAACGGGCTTCTGCTCTAATTTCCATTTCACTTTCTTCTGATAAGCCATCAATTTTATTATCATTCAGCATACGAAGTACGTCGTTGCAACGCTCAATAGCTCCATATACCAGTATCCATTTATCCCGGATACGACCATTTTCAGCAGTAGCGACATAACGCTCCATCTGTAGCAGTTCGCCTTGATCGCCGGTAGTACTTCCTTTATGGATATTTCCAGCGCACATATCTCCATAGAAGACATTATCCGGCCCACTTGTTATTCCCCAAACTCCGTTGATAAATCCGTTTAATGGACTATAGCAGGCAATAAGGAGTTTATTCACGGTACTTTCATCTGTTAATACAGACTCATTCAATTTGCCTAATGGTTGTTTATCCAAAAAATCAGAACAACCATTAAACAGGCTAACAGCCATCGTGACGGTTACCCATGTGAACGTTTTTTTCGCTATATGAAATAGATTTTTCATGTTTGTTTAATTTTAAGTATTAGAATGATAAATTGAAACCAATGGAGAATACGCGTGCTAGTGGCATATTATTCATATAATCGACACCCATATTCTTGTCATCGCCGTTCTTAACCTCGGGATCAATGTTGTTATACTTTGTCAATGTCAATAAGTTTTCCGCATTCAAATAAACACGACATTGCTGGAGTCCAATTTTCGAAAGCGTTTGTTTCGGCAGGGTATATCCTAATTCTAATTGTTTCAAACGAATATAAGAACCATCTTCAATTAAGTATGAAGAAACCTTACCTGCCTCATCATTTGGATTCAAGATATTGATCTCCGGCAGTTCCGCATTTCTGTTCTCTGGAGTCCAAGTATTCAATATACGAGTACTTTTATTGAAATAATCTCCCCAGAAATCAAGGCCATCCCTACCGCCTTTCGATGCGAAACAAATATCATTTCCTTGACTGCCTTGGATATAAAGAGACAAATCGAAGTTCTTGTAATAGAAGCGTGAACTCAAAGAGTACTCGAAATCAGGGTGAGGATTACCGATATAGGCCCTATCTTGGCTGTCTATTTTTCCGTCATTATTCACATCTCTATATTTCCAACGGCCGATTGCTTTGTCTGACTGTTCTACATGCGAGTCGACCTCGCCTTGTGTTTGGAAAATACCATCGATCACATAGCCATAGAAAGAGGAAATCGGATGACCTACTTCTGTTCTTGTATATGTGTTCGATATGAATTGATTTGAAGCTAATTTCTTTACCTCATTACGATATCCGGACAAAATGAGCCCTAATTCGTACCGGAAACCATAGTCTGTCGTATTCTGGAAATTGATATTCAATTCATATCCGTTATTTTGCATTTCACCGATATTCATAAATGGGGCACTTGCCACTCCTCCGGTAGAAGGATAAGTAATTCTTTGCAAGATGTCGGTAGTATATTTATGGTAGAAATCGAATGACAAATTCAGTTTATTATTAAAAAGACCTGCGTCGATACCAATGTTTGTTTGTGTAGTCGTCTCCCATTTAAGATCCGGATTACCAATGCTCTCCTTACTGATACCTTGAGTGACAGAGTTTGGATCTCCCGCTATAGGATAGCTGCTAGTTGAGATATTCGTATAATACATGGACGCAAATGCGTAGTTATCGATATCCTGATTTCCTGTCAAACCGTAACTGGCTCTGATTTTCAAATCACTAAGAATATCTTGCCCTTTCATGAAGTTTTCTTCCGTAAGTCTCCATGCGGCGTTTACCCCTGGGAAGTAGCCATATCTATGATTCGCACCAAAACGTGAGGACCCATCTCGACGAATAATAGCCCCTAAATAATATTTGTCTTTATATTGATAATTGACACGTGCGAACAGAGAGAACAAAGCGTATTCATTTGCGTTGCCTGTATTGTCCTTGTTGGATTCGCCAGCGTCAAGGTATCTATAATCGGGATCCTCGATAATAAAATTACTTCTATAAGCAGAGAGATTCTCTATTTTAGAATTAATGGCTTCTGTACCTAGCAAAACATTCAGATTATGTGTTTCACGAAATTTTTTCGTGAAGGTCAAAGTATTGTTCCAAACCAATTCTGATTTACGGCCTCTTGCTTCCTTTAAAGAATTCACTAGCGTATTTGCGTCTCCTTTGTTCCAATAAGTTTTTGGATTGAACTCTTTGGAGCCGCTATCCTCAACGTTTACGCCGACATTTGTCTTGAATTGGAAGTATTTCAAGAAATTGATATCCAAATACAAATTACCTAACAAGTTGAGGTTGTCATTGTAATTCTCTCTTTGATTATAAAGTTGGGCTACCGGATTCTTGGAATCACCTAAACCATTAGCTTTTGTTCCGGCCCAATTACCTTCTACGTCGTAAACCGGAATAAGCGGAGCCATACGTACGGCCTCATGGTCTGATTTGCTTCCTTTGTATTTAGAGTAAGTTGCGCTTAGGTTTGATCCTAATGTGGCGAAGCTCAAAATCTTAAATTGAGAATTGGCTCGTAAAGAGAAGCGATCATAGCCCGCCCATTTTACAAGAGCTTCTTGTTTATAATAGTTTGCGCTCAAGAAATATTTAGACCCATTGCCACCTCCTTGTGCGCTGATATCAATGTTTGTAGTCGGTGCGGGGCGATAAACTTCATCAGCCCAATTAGTTCCGATCTTATTAGCGCGCATAAATTGATTTTCCGCGGTATTATAAGTGCTGAGATCTACCTGGCCTTCCATGGCTCCTGCCGGTAGAATATAATCAGGAATGACGGGTGTAGCTCCGTTGCCATATTGGTCATGCTGTGGTGTTAACCCGGCGTTTCTCATCGCATTCCACAAGACTTCTCCATATTGTTGGGAGTTTAGCATTTCCGGCAAGTTGGTAGGAAGTTGTACACCTACGTTTACTTTTACGTCAACGGTAGGTTTTCCTTCTTTACCTTGCTTTGTCGTGATTAAGATAACCCCGTTAGCTGCTTGGGAACCATAGATAGAGGCGGAGGAAGCATCCTTCAATACTTGTACAGACTCTATACTTGAAGGATTTATTTGGGATGCGATCTCGCTTTTTGTAGGAAAACCATCAATGACATACAACGGGCTGTTATTATTCAGTGTTCCGACACCTCGAATACGGATAGCAGGAGCATCGCCAGCTACGCCGGAAGTTGTTACGGACACACCGGATAACCTACCTTGAAGAAGGTTCTGTATATTCCCGGATGATTGAATAGATAAATCCTTCGTAGATATGGAAGAGATAGATCCGGCTACGTCTTTCTTGCGTTGCGTACCATAACCGATAACAACGACATCATCCAATGCTTGTGCGTCATCCTTCATGGTAATTTGGATGTTCGTCTGCCCTTTGGTCGGGATTTCTTGCGTCTGATATCCGATATAGGAAATTTGCAAGATGGCGTTCTCGGAGACCATAAGGCTGAAATTTCCGTTAATGTCGGTGATTATACCGTTTGTGGTTCCCTTCTCCACGATATTTGCTCCAATGATAGGTTCACCAATTGCGTCTTTCACAACACCGGTGATTCTCCGGTTACTCTGTTGTGTAACAGAAGTGTTTTTTCGCATTAACATGATGTTATTACCCTCCATCGCATATGAGATGTCTGTTTGGGTAAAGACAGATGATAACACATCTGCTACGGTTTTATTTTGCGCCTCTACGGAAACCTTACGATTTAGATCTATTTCTTTGGTGTCGTACACAAAGAGATAGTCTGTTTGTTTTTCGATTTCGTTTAAGACAATTTGAGTGTTTGCATTGTTCACATGGATATTGACCCGTGTATTTTGCGAATTAACAGATGCAAACATTCCTGTGGTTGATAGAAATAGTGTTATAAAAGTTAACTTCATAACTCTTTTTGTTTGATTTTTCATACATTTGTAACTCTTGAATTTGATACTGATGATTTAAGTGCATGTGGTATTGATTCTTTCCGGGGAGTGTTGCCGCATTTCCCGGTTTTTATATACCGTTTCTTTTTTGATATTTTTTATCTCATAGGCATACATGATTTATAAGGTTAACATTCTGTTCTTACTTTATGATTATTAGATTCTTATCGTCATCTTTGATGTATGTGAATTTATGTTTTAACTGAAGTACTTTTAATACATGCTCTATTCCATCTTGAATACGAAATTTGCCGGAATAGTGATGTTTCAACAATGAGGGACGTTGGATCTCAATCGTAGTATCATAATAAAGTTCTAGTTTCTTTATTAGATCTTGGATTGATTCATTCTCAAAACAGAACAGGCCTTCTTTCCATTTAAAATAGTCGCTATTATTAATTGTAGATTTCTTGAGCATCCTATTCTCTATACTAACGATTTCATTAGGCTTGAGTTGTAATCCATTTCTTAAATTAGGGGAACTGATTTTTACACTACCCTTTAAAAGGGCGGTTTCGAACAAGGATGTGTTATGGTAAGCTTTTACATTGAACTCTGTACCTAATACTTGAACATCATGATTTTGGGTATGTACGGTAAATGGACTATTTTCATTGTGCTGGACAGAGAAGTAACCTTCGCCGTCTAATTCCACGTTTCGGGTGTTTGCGCTGAATTGTTCAGGAAATTTTAGGGTTGAGCGAGAGTTTAGCCATACATGCGTACCATCGGCTAAGGTGACCTCTGCCCGTTGTCCGGCAGGGACATGAATGGTTTGCATTTGTTTCTTGTTCGATTGTTGTATCTGCAGTTGTTTGCTTCCCCAAAAGCCGATTAGAAAGATGGCTGCGATTTTTAAGATCTCGGCCATTATCTTCCGTATGGAATAATGTACTTTCTTTACGGAATTTGTCTTATCTGTATTGGCTTGCCAAAGTGAAATGTCATATAATTTGCGTAAAACCAGAAATTCACGCATGTTTTCAGGGCTTTCGTCTAACCATGATGCTATTTTCAGTCTTTCTTTCTCTGAAACCTCTCCTTTTATGTATCGTTGTAGTAATTCCTTCATGGTATCTATTAATTTCGCTTTATAAATAATAAACGATGCTGCAAGATAGATCCCTAGTGGAAAAACGAGAAAAGTCAAGAAAAAAGAAAATAGAATAAGGGAAGATAATCTTTTAGATTGATACGTAATACTTTTAAAGTCTTGGTAATGTGGTATTCTACTCCTTTTACGGTGAGGTTGGTTTCTATAGCGATTTCTTTCACTGTTTTGTTTTCGAAACGACTCATCTCGAATATCCTGCGAGTTTGTTCGGGCAATGATTGTAGGGTGCGCTGAAGGATTGTGCGTATCTCTTCCCGGAAAATTTCTTCTGGATCGCAAGCCTCTAAAGTGGATATGCGGATGCTTAGTTCTCGCTTTTTTATTTCTTCTAGATTTTCGATCGCAGCATCATGTACAGCTTTATGGCGTAAGTAGTCGAGAGCTTTATTTCTCAAGATCGAAAGTAAAAGAGCTTCTGTTGCTTCTCCTTTTTGGGTGGAGATTAGTCTCCAATACTTCACAAGAGAATCGGATACGATATCTTCTGCTATCATATCATCATGTACGTATGATTTAGCGAACATGAACGATCGTTGATAGTTTCGTTCGTAAATAATGTTAAAATTGTCTTTTGCCATTATAAGCTGAGTAATAAAAATAAGATTACATGACTTCTGGAGTAAAACTAAGTTCTTCAAAGTTCCCTAGGAACTATATTCGGTATTTACAAACTACGCTTCTTCCTAATTCACATATTGTATCTACAGAGCGTAAATAGACTAACCGGTGGGACTTTTATGCCCTGAAATCATATAGTTATGTCAATAAAATATAAGACAATATTGATTTAGAATAGAAAAGATTGTGTTTTGCTAAAAGAAATCAATATATTTGCCTTATCTTTTGGAGTTTTAACATAAAAGGCATTTGGCACTAAATAGTCATGAACATAGTTCCTAGGGAACTATTTTCTTCATTCCTACAGAAGACAAAAGTTTCGTGCCGAAGAAACCTTAGTTTCCCTATATAGAAACAAAAGTTTCCTAAGCGGAAAACAAAGGTTTTAGCGGTATAAAACTTTAGTTTTTCATGGATAAAAACTGTATAAGCTTATATGTTAATGTTTTGTCTGTATAAGGAAGAGACCGTATGATGATTGCGGCAAGTGTGGAGAGATCGTTCTGTTTAGAGATAGAAAAGTAGTAAATGATGGTAGATAGGGCCTGATAATTGTAGATGTTTTTTATCTACCACCATAGGCTAAACCGTCTAAAGATAGATGATTACAAGGATAGTTGTAGATGTTGTAGATAAATTGGATATTTTTGAACCTTAGTCAGTAAGAGAGAGTACTGTTCGTGAGTTGATGAAGGAGATCTCCTCATTGGCTATTCGCTTATCTGGATTTGGGAAAATTACGAGATCAAATACGAAACATCCCGTTTCTTTCGTTGTTATATGGAGGATTATCCATATATTTGTAAATAAACTAGGTAAGCTTATGGCAGCGAAGAAAGATAGAGTACTTTGGGCTGATGACGAGATTGATTTGTTGAAACCGCATATCTTGTTCTTGCAGGACAAAGGGTATGAGGTCGTTCCGGTGGTGAGCGGGCAAGACGCTATTGACTGCTGTAAGGAACAATCGTTTGACATTATTTTTCTCGATGAGAATATGCCCGGCTTGACAGGATTGGAGACGCTGTCGCATATCAAGGAGATCGCTCCGAATGTGCCGGTCGTGATGGTGACTAAAAGTGAGGAGGAAAGTATCATGAATCAGGCGATCGGAAATAAGATCGCGGATTATTTGATCAAACCGGTAAATCCCAACCAATTGCTTCTCTCTATCAAGAAGAATGTCCATAAGAACGTGATTATCTCCGAGACGACCACGGTGGGTTATCAGCAGGAATTCGGTCGTATAGGTATGCAAATCAATGATTCCTTGACCACAGACGACTGGATGGAGGTCTATAAGAAACTAGTGTACTGGGAATTGGAACTGGAAAGCAGCCAAGTGGCAATGACAGATATGCTCCGTATGCAGAAGGAAGAGGCCAATAACGCTTTTGCCAAATTCGTGAAGAAGAATTATGTGGACTGGATACAGAATCCGGTCGATCGCCCGTTGATGAGCCCCGACCTGTTCAAGAAGAAAGTCTTCCCAATGTTGGATAATGACGAGAAGGTTTTCTTTATATTGATCGATAATTTCCGGCTGGATCAATGGCGGGTGGTAAAAGAATTGCTTACTGAGTATTTTACGTTTGACGAGAGCTTGTATTATAGCATACTGCCAACCGCCACGCAATATGCCCGCAACTCCATATTCTCGGGCTTGATGCCCTCGCAAATAGAGCAGATGTTTCCGGATTTGTGGGTGGATGAGGAGAGCGAGGAAGGTAAGAATTTGAATGAGGCTCCACTGATTCAAACCCAGATCGATCGGTTCCGTAAAAAATATACCTTCTCATATAATAAAGTACACGATTCTCAATATGGCGAGAAATTGTTGGGTACGATCCCTTCTCTTACTCGTAATCAATTGAATGTGATTGTGCTAAACTTCGTGGATATGCTTTCGCATGCTCGTACGGAGAGTAAGATGATCCGTGAGTTGGCGCAAAGCGAGGCGGCCTATCGCAGCTTGACTAAATCATGGTTCCAGCACTCTTCTACGCTTGAGTTGTTCAAACGAATCGCTGAGCGGGGAGCTAAGGTAATCGTTACGACCGATCATGGAACGATCCGGGTAACGAATCCGATCAAGGTGATAGGCGATAAGAACACGAATACCAATCTACGCTATAAGGTAGGCAAGAACTTGAACTACAATCCAAAAGAGGTATTCGAGATCCGGGATCCGGAAAAAGTAGGACTTCCTTCGCCGAACCTAAGCAGTAAATATATTTTTTCCTGTGGAGAGAATTTCTTCGCTTATCCGAATAATTATAACTATTACGTCTCTTATTACAAAAATACATTCCAGCACGGAGGAATCTCGATGGAGGAGATGTTGGTGCCGTTTATTACGATGGAACCGAAATAAATATCGTTTTTTTGTTCGTAGATGGTAGGTTTTGTTTAATTTTGCGAAAAAAGAAATATGTTTATCCATAATGAAATACGTAAGAATCTTTCCTTGTTCTCTGATATATGTAAGAATCATGGGATAAAATCGTTGTATGCGTTTGGATCTTCGGTAACAGACCAATTCAATCCACAGAGGAGTGATATTGACTTGTTGGTAGAAATGGAAGATATGGATCCTTTAGAAAAAGGAGAAAAATTACTTTCTTTATGGGATAAGTTAGAAGATTTCTTTCAAAGAAAAGTAGATCTACTGACTCAGAAAAGTTTAAAAAATCCATTTCTTTTAGAGAATATAGATAAAACAAAAATTCTATTGTATGACAATAAAAGAAAAGAAGTATTTGTCTGACATGATGAGGGCGATAAGCTTGATCGAATCGTTTACCGCAAATACTAGATCTTATATGGAGTATACAGTGGATCTAAAGACGCAAAGTGCGGTGGAAAGGCAATTGTCCATTATAGGTGAGGCTCTAAATCAATATGACAAACAACCGGAACGTATATCGCTAAACAATACACGGCAAATAGTTGGTTTTCGTAATCGGATTATACATGCTTATGACAGCTTGGATGACACATTGGTTTGGGCGATAGTCGTTAATCATCTGCCGGCCTTAAAAAGTGAAGTGAAAACATTATTGGAAAATTGTTAAGTTAGATAAGATGAGCACTATAAAAATAGAAAGTTTGGATAAGATCCATGAGGCGGCCAAGGAGTTTATCGCCGGGATGGATGATCGTACGGTCTTTGCCTTCTATGGTCCGATGGGGGCCGGTAAGACTACCTTTATCAAGGCGATCTGTGAGGAATTGGGTGTGGAGGACGTGATCAACAGTCCCACATTCGCTATTATCAATGAGTACCGTAGCGATACGACGGGAGAATTGATTTATCATTTTGATTTTTACCGGATCAATAAATTGAGTGAGGCCGAAGATATTGGAACGGAAGACTATTTCTATAGCGGAGCTTTATGTTTTATTGAATGGCCGGAGAAAATAGATGAGTTGTTACCCGGAGATGTGGTAAATGTCACGATCTCGGAGAATCCGGACGGTTCACGTACTGTAGAGGTTAAGTAAGTCTATGGATCCTTCCGAATACTTTATCTTATCCTTGTTTATCGCTTTGGGATTGTTCTCAATCGTAGCGGCGATCTGTAATTTTGATTGGTACTTTAAAACCAGCGGGGCGATGACTTTCGTGAACTGGTTCGGTCGTGGCGGCGCACGTATCTTCTATGCGTTGTTGGGAATCGGGCTGATCGCTTGTGGGGCGCTGGGACTTATGTATTGGTGATAAAAAGTAAATTATACTTACTTGTCCTAGTAAGTATAATCAAAATGCCTAAGTAAGTATAACTTCGTTGTCTGATGAAGTTATACTTACTTTGAAAAAGGCCTTATTCCGCTAATTGGAAATCGAGTTGCTTACGTTCCAGATTCGCTTGCGCTACTTTGATAGTGATAGGGTCTCCCAAACGATATTGACGTTTCTTGCGACGGCCCAATAAACAATAATTCTTCTCATCAAACTCATAGTAATCGTCATCCAGATCACGGATAGGTACGAGTCCCTCGCATTTATTCTCGTTCAGTTCTACGTAAAGTCCCCATTCGGTGACACCGGAGATAACGCCGTCGAATACCATGCCGAGCTTATCCTGCATGAATTCTACTTGCTTATATTTGATGGATGCACGCTCTGCGTTGGCGGCGACTTGCTCCATGTTGGAACAATGATCGCATAAATCCTCATACTTCTTTTGTATAACGCTACGGCCACCAGCTAGATAACGTTCCAGCAATCGGTGTACCATCATATCCGGATAACGGCGGATAGGAGAGGTGAAATGTGTATAGTATTCGAAAGCCAAGCCATAGTGGCCGATATTCTCCGTGGAGTAACGGGCCTTTTGCATGGCACGGATCGCCACTGTCTCGATCAAGTTCTCTTCCGGCTTTCCTTGTACATTGTCCAATAAGGAGTTGATTCCTTTGGAGACATCCGTCTTCGTGCCGTCTGTTTTCAACTTATAGCCGAAGCGACGGATAAAAGAGGCGAAATTCTCCATTTTATCTGGGTCCGGAAGCTCATGGATACGATAAACAAATGTCTTCTTAGTCTTTCCTTTAGGAGGACGGCCCACGAACTCTGCTACGGTACGGTTTGCCAATAGCATGAACTCCTCGATTAACTTATTAGCGTCTTTTGAGACCTTGAAATAAACACGGACTGGTTTCCCTTGTTCGTCGATCTCGAATTTAACCTCATAGCGGTCGAAGTTGATAGCGCCACTCTTGAAACGACGTTCCCGCAATTTCTTGGCAAGGTCGTTCAAGGCTAGAATCTCCTCTTTATAATCTCCCTCGCCGGTTTCGATCACCTCTTGTGCTTCCTCATAGGTAAAGCGGCGGTCGCTCTTGATGATCGTGCGGCAGATCCGGGAGTTTTGTACCACGGCATCGCTATTTAGTTCGAAGACAGCGGAGAAGCATAATTTTTCCTCGTCGGGACGTAAAGAGCATATTTGGTTACAAAGTCGCTCAGGAAGCATCGGTATCGTACGGTCTACCAGATAAACGGAAGTCGCACGGCTTTGCGCCTCTTTATCGATGACACCATCCGTTTTCACATAATGTGTTACGTCGGCGATATGTACGCCAACCTCCCAGTTCCCGTTATCCAAACGGCGTGCGGAAAGGGCGTCGTCGAAGTCTTTCGCGTCCTTCGGGTCGATCGTGAAGGTTGTTATCCCCCGGAAATCCTCCCGGTTCTCAATTTCCTCCGGAGAGATCGCTTCCGGGATCTTATCCGCCGCTTTTTCTACCGAGGAAGGATATTTGTAAGGCAATCCGAATTCGGCAAGGATCGCGTGCATCTCGGCGGTATTCTGTCCGGCAATACCTAATATATCGATGACCTCACCCAGTGGATTCTTGGCTTCATCCGGCCATTCCACGATACGTACGATCGCTTTGTCGCCGTTCTTGCCCCCTTTCAGTTTATCCTTAGGGATGAAAATATCGTTAGCCAACGTCTTGTTTTCCGTAATCAAGAAGGCAAAGCCTTTAGCTACTTGAAGTTTACCTACGAAAGTACGCTCCTTGCTCTCAAGGATTTCCACGACCTCACCTTCCGGCTCGGCACCTTTACGTTTGGCGAAAAGCTGTACTTTCACTTTGTCTCCATCCATGGCATGCCCGGAATTACGTTCAGCGATAAATACCGGCGTACCTCCGTCTTCAGGGATGAAAGAATTCTTTCCATTGCTGCGGCGTGCGAAAGTTCCTACGGCTAGGGTTCCCAATCCGTTGAGACGGTAACGGCCACGGTCGATCTCGGTGATGATATCCTCGGCGGACAAGTCATACAGGATGTCTACCACCTGCAATTTCTGCACTTGGTTCTCGACTCCGATGATCTTGCTGATTTGTTTATAGTTGAAAGGTTCCTTGGGAGAGGATTGGAATACGGAAATGATGGCTTGGATCATCGCTTCTTTTTTCATACGTTTACCAACACCCTTTTCCTTTTTTCCTTTTTTCTCCTTATTGTTATCTTTTTTTGCTGGTCTATTCTTTGCCATTCTGTATAATTATTTGCATTTGTTTTTGTGGAGACGGGGCACGCCTCGTCTTTTGCACGCCATGTCTACAAAGGAAACAATTTAAATTGATATTTGGTTGACAATTGTGTTAATTAGATTTATTAAGCTCGCGGATTCTTAATGGAAACAATTCGCCGGCACCCCTTTCGCTCCGGGCTTGCAACAGAATACGCTACCGCTTAGTGGATATTCCTCAAGCTGTTCCTCACTCAATCCGGCACGGGCAGTCGTTATATAAAGCGTGTCGAGCTTATCCCCTCCAAAAGCGCATGACGCTACGTGGGGGGCCGGTACGACAATTTTTGTCAACAGGTCGCCGGTATAGGGATTGTAACAATAAACACCGCCACCTCCCCATTGAGCCACCCAAAGGTTGTCGTTGCAATCTATCGTCATTCCATCCGGGGAGCCGGTGCCCTCGGGTATATTTACGGCTACGCCATCGTACAATATGTCACCGGAGCTATCGTCATACCGGAAACGTATGATCTTACGGGTAGGTGTGTCGTTGTAATACATGTATTTCTTGTTGGCGGACCATACGATCCCATTGGAGATCGTGACTTTTGTCAACTTTGTTTCGACGGTTCCGTCTGCCCATACACAATAAAGGCTGGCAGCCCCTTTAGGCGCGCCAAATCCCATGGTGCCGATCCATAAGCGTCCGGACGGGTCGCATTTCCCATCGTTGCAACGAATCTTCCCGTTATTGTCCGGGATTGGGGCGATAGATGCCGTGTTCCCATCCGTTAGGTTTACACGTATGATCTCGTTTTGTAAAGCGACGACTACCGTACTGTCCGTTTCCGGTACGACGGTAGAGACCATGCGGTCGAACTGCCATGAACGGCAGTTTTGCAAGTCCGGTATATACTCATATAACGTCTTTCCTTCAATATCTACCCAGAAAAGTGTATTGCGATCGGGATGCCAAATCGATCCCTCCCCTGTAGTAGCTTCCGCCCGAAACGCCAGATCGGGGCTGATTATAATAGGATCGTTTATACAAGAGGTTCCTTCAAACATGATAAATGCCAATATTAATTTAATAACTATTTTTTTCATGGTATGCTATGAATCTGAGTTTACAAAGGTATAAATTTGTTTTATAATGCCATGATAAAAGATTATTTATGTAACTTTGCCGCTTAAATAAAATTACCGATGAGCGTAGAGATAAGAGAAGTTACCAGTAAGAAGGAGCTTAAGAAGTTTGTCAAGTTCAATATCGAATTATACAAGGGTAATCCCTATCACGTACCGGGTTTAATAGAGGAAGAGATGATGACGCTGGATAAGAAGAAAAATCCGGCGTTCGAGGTGTGCGACGCTATTTACTTCCTTGCTTATAAGGACGGGAAGGTGGTAGGCCGTATCGCCGGTATGGTGAATCACCCGAGTAACGAGGCTTGGGGACAGAAACGTGCCCGCTTTGGTTTCGTAGATTTTATTGATGATGACGAGGTGGTTGATGCCCTTTTTGGCGCTGTCGAGAAATGGGCCCGCGAACAAGGCATGGAGGAGATCCACGGTCCGATGGGCTTTACCGATATGGATCACGAGGGTATGTTGATCGAGGGTTTCGATCAGATCGGTACGATGGCTACAATTTATAATTATCCCTATTACCCCAAGCAAGTGGAGCGTATCGGATACGGAAAGGATCAAGATTGGCATGAATTTAAGATCTATATACCGGATGGCGTTCCTGAGAAGCACTTGCGTATCGGCGAGATCGTGAAGAAGAAATACGGATTGAAGGTGCTGAAGTTCAAGAACGCTAAGGAGATTATGCCTTACGCCCGTCCGGTATTCCATACATTGAATGCGGCTTTCGCTCCCTTGTATGGTTTCGCGCAATTGACCGAGAAGCAGATCGATTATTATATCAATATGTATATCCCTATGCTGCGTTATGATTTGGTAACGCTGATCGTAAGGGAAGAGGATAATGCGGTGGTTGGCTTTGGCATCTCCCTGCCCAACCTATCGAGAGCCTTACAAAAGGCTCGTGGGCATATGTTACCCTTCGGGTGGATTCATTTGCTGAAAGCGTTGAAGAGCAAACCGAAAGTAATCGACCTGTATTTGACAGGAGTCTTGCCGGAATATCAAAGTAAAGGCGTGAACGCTTTATTATTTAATGACTTGATTCCGGTCTATAAGCGTATCGGTGCCGTTTACGCCGAGAGTAACCCGGAGCTGGAAACGAATAGCGCCGTACAAGCGCAATGGGATTATTTCAAGCGAGAGCATCATAAATCAAGAAGAGCGTATATTAAAAAGTTATAAGAGATATGGATGAGCTGAATTCAACGATACAACAACCTACGGAATATAACGATGATGACATCAAGACACTGGACTGGATGGAGCATATCCGCCGGCGTCCCGGTATGTATATCGGAAAACTGGGGGACGGTAGCTATGCCGATGATGGTATCTATGTGTTGTTGAAGGAGGTGCTGGATAACTCTATCGACGAGTACATGATGGGGTACGGCAAAAGTATCGAGGTGACTATCGAGGAAGGTACGGTAGCCGTACGGGATTATGGCCGTGGTGTCCCTCTGGGTAAAGTCGTGGATGTGTCTAGCAAGATGAATACCGGCGCTAAATACGATAGCAAGGCGTTTAAGAAATCCGTGGGTTTGAATGGTGTGGGTATCAAGGCGGTGAATGCCTTGAGTAGTTATTTCTTGATAACCAGCTACCGTGACGGAGAGTGTAAGCGGGTGGAATATAGTAAGGCGATCGTCACGGAGGAATCGGATATCCAACCGACCGGGGAGGCGAACGGTACGCAGGTGTTTTTTGTCCCGGATCGGGAGATCTTTAAGGATTATCATTATAAGGACGAGTTTATCGAGGGGCTATTAAAGAACTATGTCTTCTTGAACTCGGGACTTTCTATTATTTACAACGGCAAACGTTTCTATTCCCGCAATGGTCTGGTGGATTTGTTGAACGAGAATATGACCACCGAGCCTCTTTACCCGATCATCCACCTGAAAGGGGAGGATATAGAGGTGGTTATCACGCATAGCAACCAATATGGAGAGGAATATTATTCGTTCGTGAACGGCCAGCATACCACCCAAGGCGGTACGCACCTTTCCGCTTTCAAGGAGTCTATAGGTCGTGTCATCAAGGAATATTACAATAAGAATTTCGAGTATTCGGATATTCGTGCGGGTATCGTGGCCGCTATCAGCATAAAAGTGGAGGAGCCTGTATTCGAGAGCCAGACAAAGACCAAGCTCGGCTCGAAGGATATAGGACCGGACGGCCCTACGGTAGCGAAGTTTATCGGTGATTTCATCAAGAATGACCTGGATAACTATTTGCATAAGAATATGGAGACTTCGGAGCTTTTGCTGAAGAAGATCTTGGAGTCCGAGAAAGAGCGCAAGGCGATCGCCGGTGTTACGAAGCTGGCCCGCGAGCGTGCGAAGAAAGCGAATTTACATAATAAGAAACTAAGGGATTGCCGGATTCACCTGACCGACTCGAAAGGGGATTTGCTAGAGGAAAGCAGTATCTTTATCACGGAGGGTGACTCGGCTAGCGGTTCTATCACGAAGAGCCGTAACCCGAATTACCAAGCTGTATTTAGTTTGAGGGGTAAGCCTTTGAATAGTTATGGCTTGACAAAGAAGATCGTTTACGAGAACGAGGAGTTTAACTTGCTTCAAGCGGCCTTGAATATTGAGGATGGCTTGGAAGGTTTGCGGTATAATAAGGTGATTATCGCGACAGATGCCGATGTGGACGGGATGCATATCCGTTTATTGTTGATTACCTTCTTCTTGCAATTCTTCCCCGATTTGATTAAGCGTAATCATGTTTATATCTTGCAAACCCCGTTATTCCGGGTACGTAACCGGCAGAAGACGTGGTATTGTTATTCGGAGGAGGAACGCTTGGCTGCCATAGCCGCTGCCGGGAAGAATCCGGAGATCACCCGATTCAAAGGTCTGGGAGAGATCTCTCCCGATGAGTTCAAGCATTTTATCGGCAAGGATATACGCCTTGATCCGGTGACAATGAAGAAAGAGGACCTCGTGAAAGATATGCTCGAGTTCTATATGGGGAAGAATACCATGGAGCGACAGAACTTTATTATCGATAACTTAGTGGTTGAAGAAGATGTCATCAATTGAAAATAAACGTATTGCGCTTTTTCCCGGTACCTTCGATCCTTTTACGATCGGGCATCAATCCTTGGTAAGGCGTGGGTTGGAACTGGTGGATGAGATCGTGATCTCGATCGGTATCAACGATAAGAAGCTTACCTATTTCTCCTTGGAGAAGCGGATGGAAGCGATCTGGAATCTATACAAGGATAATCCAAGGGTGAAAGTCATGTCATATAATCAATTGACGGTGGATTTCGCTAAAGAGGTCGGAGCCGGCTTTATCTTAAGAGGAATCCGTACGGTCAATGATTTCGAATATGAGAAGACGATCGCGGACGTGAATCGTAAGTTGACGGGTATCGAGACTTTTATCTTGTTTACGGAACCGGAGCATACGCATATTAGCTCAAGTATTGTCCGTGAGTTGTTACGCTACGGCAAAGACATTTCCCAATTCGTCCCTAAAGAGACGAGATTGTATTGAAAATTATGAAACGAATATATCTGATGAAAAGAATCGTCTTATCCCTGCTGATCGTTCTAGGTGTGTTTACCGGAGCGACAGCGCAAAAAGCGAATATGGATGCCCGGAAGCTCCAATTGGCTTTATTCGCCATCTCTAATCTATATGTCGACTCTACTAGCGAGACGAAGTTGGTGGAAGACGCTATAGTCGGTATGTTGGATAAGCTAGACCCTCATTCCAATTATATGGACCCGGAGGAGACGAAAGAGATGACCGAGCCTTTACAAGGCAATTTCGATGGTATCGGCATACAGTTCAATATGTTGACGGATACGCTTTACGTGATTCAGGTAATCCCCGGAGGTCCCTCTGAGAAGGTGGGGTTGATGGCGGGCGACCGTATTATCCAAGTAGACGATACCTTGATCGCCGGCGTGAAGATGAAGACTACCGATATCATGAAGAAACTACGCGGACCGAAAGGTACCGAGGTGCGTGTGAAAGTAAAGCGAGGCAAGTCGCCGGAATTGATGGATTTCAAGATCGTTCGCGGTAAGATTCCCGTGTATAGTCTGGATGCCGCTTATATGGCGGATAAGAATACCGGTTATATTAAGTTGAACCGTTTCGCCGCTTCTTCCGCCGATGAATTCAGGGAGGCGTTGGAGAAGCTCCGGAAACAGGGCATGAAGAACTTGATTCTGGATTTGCAGGGAAATGGTGGGGGATATTTGAATATCGCCATAGAGTTAGCGGATGAGTTCTTGGATAAAAACCGGTTGATCGTTTATACGAAAGGGAGTAAGCAACCTCGTGAGGAGGCGAACTCTACCGCTCGTGGACAATTCCAAGAGGGACGTTTGGTCGTGCTGGTGGACGAGTCCTCGGCTTCGGCCAGCGAGATCGTCTCCGGCGCTATTCAAGATTGGGACCGTGGAGTGATCGTAGGTCGCCGTACCTTTGGCAAAGGTTTGGTACAGAAACCGATTCCCCTGCCGGATGGTTCCATGATTCGTTTGACGGTTTCCCGTTACTATACACCCACCGGACGTTGTATACAAAAGCCTTACGAGAACGGGAAGATGGAGGAGTACCACCATGATCTGATCGACCGTTATAACCGGGGGGAGTTGATGAGTGCCGATAGCATTCATTTCCCGGATTCAATGAAGTATAACACCTTGGTTACCGAGCGTACCGTATATGGAGGTGGAGGTATTATGCCGGACGTGTTCATCCCGGTAGATACGACTCGCTATACGGATTATCACCGGAAACTGGTAGCTTCCGGTTTAGTCAATCGGGTGTCCATGAATTATCTGGATCGTAATCGGAACCAGATGATGGCTAAATATCCGAAATTCCAGCAGTATAAGCAAGGTTTCGTGGTCGGAGAGGATATCATGGAGGAGCTTCTTAAGATGGCCGGCGATGAGAAGATTGAGTTTGAGGAAGAGCAATATAATCGTTCGAAGCCGTTGATCATGCTTCAGATCAAGGCGCTTATCGCACGGGATCTCTATGATATGGCGCAGTACTTCCAGATTATCAATGATGATAATCCGAGTTACCAGAAAGCGCTTCAGATTATTAATAATAAAGAAACTTACAATAGGCTTTTAGGACGTTAGCCAACGTAAACAGATAAGGGTATGTATTGGACGCTTTTTCTGACATTCGTGAAAATCGGTATGTTTACCATCGGAGGTGGATACGCCATGTTGCCGCTTATCCAGCGGGATGTGGTGGACCGGGGGTGGATGACGAAAGAGGACTTTATCGACGTTTTCTCCGTGGCCCAATCGTTGCCGGGTATTTTCGCCGTGAATATAGCGATCTTCGTGGGTTATAAACTGAAGAAGACATGGGGCGGTTTTGTTTGTGCCTTGGGTACGATTCTCCCTTCTTTTGTAATCATGCTCTTGATCGCGTTATTCTTTACGCAGGTAAAGGATAATGTATGGGTGGAGAAGGCGTTTATGGGATTGCGTCCGGCGGTGGTCGCCTTGATCGCCGTGCCTTGTCTGACAACCGCACGCTCTATCAAGTTGAGTTACGTGCAAATGATCATACCTGTCGGGGCGGCATTGCTGATCTGGATGGGTGGGGTGTCTCCCGCTTGGATTATCTTGGCGGCTATAGCCGGAGGTTTGGTGTATGGTTTAAATAAGAAGGGCTGATATGATTTGGTTGCAATTATTATATGTATATCTGAAGATCGGTATATTGGGCTTTGGTGGCGGGTATGCGATGTTATCCTTGATACAAGCCGACGTGGTGGACCGCTATGGTTGGATTTCCTTGCAGGAGTTTACCGATATTGTCGCTATCTCTCAAATGACACCCGGGCCGATCGGTATCAATAGCGCCACCTATATAGGGTATACGGCGGTGCATAATGCGGGGTATTCGGAGACGATGAGTATCCTAGGGTCTTGCCTGACGACATTCGCGGTATGTCTGCCCTCTTTCATATTGGTTCTCTTGATCTCTTATTTCTTCGCTAAGTTCCGGAATAATAAATATGTAGAGGCGGCTTTCCTTGGATTGCGCCCGGCTACGGTCGGTTTGATCGCCGCCGCCGCCTTGCTATTAATGAATAAAGAGAACTTCATCGACTACAAGAGCTTCTTGATCTTTGGCGCCGCCTTTATCTTGACTTGGAAATTCAAGATACATCCTATCTTGATGATTATTTTGGCAGGTATCGCCGGGGTTATTTTGTATTATTGAGGATCAAATCGGCTCAATTTGAGCTGATTCTTTAAGAAGAATGACTACTTTTGAGCCGATAAAAGATAGGTGGAATGGCGTTTATTCTTACTTCTTGCTCGATATAACGCAAATCCGCTGACACACCTTTTGTGCGGAGGTAGCGAGATCGTGGGAAAGAAGTGGTGATAAGCGTGCTTTTTCGTTAAAAAGAGGCCGATTTGGGACATAATAGGTGACGAGACAGCTTGCGAGAGGACGCATTCCTTGATGCGTATACTTGCGTTAGGCGTTGTGAGCGGCTGTGCATTGGGTTGTGAGTACCTGTGAATAGGCATTCGTAGCCTGTTACAACCCTATCGTAACACTGTTTCACCCTTTTTCTTGTCTAAATAGATGAATTAGGATGAATTCATTTCACTGGAATAAAAGACTGTTTTTGGGTATTCGTCTATTAGCGAGATGATTGCCGTTTTTTTCTTTCGTATTTGGGAGTGAGCCGTACCTTTGCCCGGAATAATCGATTCTCCGGGACTTCGGTTATCATTTTGTCAAATTGTCAAATCGATGGCCTTATAAATATATATCCGCACGCTTTCCTGTCGATGCAATTGCCCGTTTAATCGGTGAAAACAGCCCCTTTTTCTAGTCTGGTTGCCCATGTTTTTAAGGTAATATAGTTTTGCTTTCGTAAAAAGATAGAAAACGAAGGCAATATGAAACAATACGCTTTATTATTCGCATGTCTGTTCTTCCTCTGTGTGGGGAGTAAGGCACAAGAGCAACCTACCCGATGGACGTTGCGTGCTTGCTTGGATTACGCTTTGGAGCATAATATCCAAGTAAAGAAAAGCAAGGTGTCGCATCTTTCCGGTATAGAGGATACGAAGCAGGCGAAAGCACAGCTTTTCCCTTCCCTTTCGGCTTCGGTTACCCAAGGATTCGTGAATTATCCTTCGAGCGACGCCGCTACGAATAATAGCTATAGCGGTAATTATGCGCTGAACGCTAAATGGACGCTTTTTGATGGAGGGCAACGTGTACAGGCGATCAAGCAACAGGAAATACAAAATACCGTCGATGAGCTGGGTATCGAGCAAAACGAGGATGATATCCAAATCTCCTTGATACAGACCTATATGCAGGTACTATATGCGATGGAGTCCGTTCGTATCAACCAAAATACGGTCGAGGTATCTACGGCGCAACGGGATCGTGCGGTGGAGTTGCTACGTGCCGGTTCGATCTCGAAAGTGGATTTGGCTCAGTTGGAAAGCCAGTTAAGCACCGATAAATATCAATTGGTCGTAGCCCAGACGAATCTAGACAATTATAAGTTGCAATTGAAGCAATTACTAGAACTGGATATAACCGAAGAGATCGAATTGGTGATGCCGGAGCTTACGGAGAAAGATATCTTAACCCCGCTTCCGAGCAAGCAAACGATTTACAATACCTCTCTGGCCGTGATGCCGCAAATAAAGAGCAGTGAGCTGGCCGTGGATATCGCCGAGCTGGAGAAGAAAAAGGCGAAAGGTGCTTTCCTTCCTTCGCTCTCCATGAACGCCGGGCTGGGTACCGGCCATCTTTCCGGAACGGATTACGCTTTCGGTAGCCAGATCTGGAATAGCTTCAACGAGAGTGTCGGATTGACGATCAGCATCCCTATCTTCAGTAACCGCCAGTATAAGACGGCCTATAACAAGGCGAAATACGCGATTACCACCAGCCAGTTGGAGTTGCTGAATGCCCAAAAGCAATTGCTGCAAACCGTGGAGGGGATCTATCTGGACGCTACCTCGTCGCAGACCCAATATACCTCGGCTACCGAACGCTTGAGTTACGTGAAAGAAAGCTATAACTTGATCGATGAGCAATTCAGCCTCGGTATGAAAAATACGCTTGAGCTATTGACGGAGAAGAACAATTATCTGACCGCCCAGCAAGAGCAGCTACAAGCGAAATACATGGCCTTGATGAGCGTTCAATTGCTGAATGTTTATCAGAAGAAGCCGGTTGCGGAGAATTATTAACCCACTAATGGATATATTTACTCCACTCTCTTTTTTCAAGGTTACCCTGCGACGGAGGTTGCGGGGGCCTTTTGAACAAGAATACAACGTAAAACAGAAATAAAACAAATCAGAATATGGACAAGAAGAAACTAATCATGGGCGGTGTTGCCGTTATCCTTATAGCGGGGGGCGTGTTCCTTTTCACGGGCAAATCCTCGAAAGGCGGGATCAAGCTGGAGACCGCTAAAGTAGGGCGCAGCACGATCACGAATACGGTTACGGCCACCGGTACGGTAGAGCCCGTTACCGAGGTTGAGGTAGGTACGCAGGTCTCCGGTATCATCGATAAGTTGTACGCTGATTATAACGACGTGGTGAAAGCCGGCCAACTGATCGCCGAGATGGATAAGATCAACCTCCAAGCCGAACTTCGTTCCGCCGAGGCGCAATTGGCGAGCAGCAAGACGGAGTTCGAGTATCAACAGAAGAACTACGCACGTAGCAAGGTGCTTCACGAGAAACAATTGATTAGCGATACGGATTATGAGACGGCTACCTATAATTATGAGAAGGCGAAGGCCGCTTACGACCAGAGTCAAGCCTCCATGGTGAAAGTAAACCGTAATCTCGAATATGCCACGATCACGAGCCCTATAGACGGAGTGGTTATCAACCGGGCTGTTGAGGAAGGACAGACCGTTGCCGCCGGCTTCGAGACCCCGACGCTGTTTACCATTGCCGCCGACTTGACGAAGATGCAGGTAATAGCGGATGTGGATGAGGCGGATATAGGGAACGTGGAAGAAGGTCAACGAGTTAGTTTTACGGTGGATGCCTACCCGAACGATCAATTCGAGGGCGTGGTTCGTCAGATTCGTTTAGGGGACAGCGAAAGCACTTCCAGCGCTTCTTCCAGTACTTCTTCTTCCACGGTTGTTACGTATGAGGTAGTAATTACGGCGGATAATCCGGACTTGAAACTGAAACCTCGCTTGACGGCAAATGTCACAATTTATACGTTGGAACGTGCGAATATCCTGACCTTGCCGAACAAGGCACTTCGTTTTATCCCCGAGCCCGCCATCATGGAATCGTTGGGTATGACCGTGACAGATCCGAATGCGGAGGTACAACCCGGAAAACGCTTGGTTTGGTCCCGCCAAGGAAATACCTTGAGCCCGAGGCAGATTACGGTCGGAATCAGCAACAACAGCGTGACCGAAGTAACCGAGGGCTTGAGCGAGGGCGATGAGGTAGCCGTAGATTTAGCGAGCGCCGCCAACATGCCGGAAGTAGGTGCAGGAGCGGAGCGTAGCCCTTTCATGCCGGGCCCTCCGGGAAACAACAAGAATAAGAAAAACAAATAAGTACCATACGTAGAGACGGGGCGTGCCTCGTCTCATCCTCTGCAAAGTCCAAATAGTTTGCGTCATGAAAGAAATTATCAGATTAGACAATATAAAACGAGACTTCCACGTTGGCGACGAGACCGTCCATGCCCTGCGAGGCGTGTCGTTCACGATTCACGAGGGGGAGTTCGTTACGATCATGGGAACCTCCGGCTCCGGAAAGAGTACGTTGCTGAACACGCTGGGTTGCCTTGATACTCCTACGAGCGGGGAGTATTACTTAGACGGAGTATCCGTGCGCACCATGAACAAGCGGCAGCGAGCGACCCTCCGGAATCGCAAGATCGGATTCGTTTTTCAAAATTATAATCTGTTGCCGAAGACGACAGCGGTAGAGAACGTAGAGCTTCCTCTCATGTACAATCCTACTTATAAAGCGGCCCAACGTAGAGAGAAGGCGGTCAATGCTTTAATTGCCGTAGGTTTGGGAGATCGTCTGATGCATAAAAGCAACCAGATGTCCGGTGGCCAGATGCAGCGTGTGGCGATCGCCCGTGCCTTGGTGAACGATCCGGCGGTGATCCTTGCGGATGAGGCTACTGGCAACTTGGATACCCGTACCTCTTTCGAGATCTTAGTGCTCTTCCAGCGTCTGCACGCCGAGGGACGTACGATTATTTTTGTCACCCACAACCCGGAGATCGCCCAATATAGCAGCCGGAATATCACGCTGCGCGACGGTCATGTAACCGCCGATACGGTGAATACGAATATCTTGAGCGCGGCCGAGGCTTTGGCCCGCCTGCCCAAGAATGATGATTAGAATAATGAATTAATGTGGTAATAGCATATTTTTTAGAATGAATACGACGAATTTACTAAAGATAGCCCTTCGGGCCTTGGCCAACAACAAGCTGCGGGGATTCCTCACGATGCTGGGTATCATCATCGGCGTGGCTTCCGTGATCACGATGCTGGCCATCGGTCAAGGCTCGAAGCGGAGTATACAGGCGCAGATCAGCGAGATGGGCTCGAACATGATCATGATCCAGCCGGGAGCCGACATGCGTGGCGGCGTACGCCAAGACGCCTCTGCCATGGAGACGCTGAAGCTACAGGACTACGAGGATATCGTGAACGAGACTCGCTACGTCTCCGCCACCTCGCCCTCCGTGAACAGTAGTGGACAGGCCATCTATGGCGCCAATAACGCCCCGACTACCGTCTACGGTATTAGCCCGGATTATATGGAGATACGCCGATACGAGGTGGAGGATGGCGATATGTTCAGCGATCAGGACGTACAGACCGCCGCCAAGGTATGCGTGATCGGGAAGACGGTGGTGGATAACCTTTTCCCCGGCGGAGAGAATCCCGTCGGTAAGGTGATCCGTTTCCAGAAGCTACCGTTCCGGGTCGCGGGCGTACTGAAAAGCAAAGGATACAACAGCATGGGAATGGACCAAGACGACCTGATCTTAGCTCCATACACAACTATTCAAAAAAAGATCTTGGCCATTACCCATTTGCAAGGCATAACCTGCTCGGCGCTCAAGGAGGAGTACACCGATCAAGCCATAGACGAGATATCGGAGATACTGAGGCGTAACCATAGGCTGCGGGAAACCGATGATGATGATTTCACGATCCGGAGTATGCAGGAGTTGAGCACGATGTTGACAAGTACGACGGATATAATGACGACGTTGCTGGCTGCGGTGGCTGGTATCTCTCTTCTCGTTGGTGGTATCGGTATCATGAATATCATGTACGTGAGCGTGACGGAGCGTACGCGGGAGATCGGCCTCCGTATGAGTATCGGTGCGAAAGGCATGGATATCTTGGCTCAGTTCTTGATCGAGTCTATCCTTATCAGCGTGACCGGAGGATTGATCGGCGTGCTTTTCGGCGTGGGGGCCGCCTTGGTCGTGAACGTCGTGGCGCATTTCCCGATCTATATCCAGCCGTGGAGCGTACTGCTCTCTTTCGTGGTATGTACGGTGACGGGCGTGTTCTTCGGATGGTACCCGGCCAAGAAGGCGGCGCAGCTCGACCCGATCGAGGCCATACGCTATGAGTAGACGAATGCTCACTAGATAAGGCTACATGGCTCATATAACGGTAGGAATGACTATATTTGCGTAGCACTAAAGAGGATAATAAGATGAATGACACACCACAATCTCCCCCTATCAAAGGTTTGGGAAAGTTGATACACATCGCGGGATGGGGTATCCTGTTCTGCTCCCCCTTTTTCTTCACGGGGAGGGAGTCGCAAGTCACGTTCGAGGGCTATTTCCGGAGCATCATCGTGCCGCTTTCCTTCATGCTCGTCTTCTACTTGAATTACGGGTGGCTGGTGAGGCGGTATTTGTTTAACCGCCGGACAGGGCGTTTCCTGCTGATCAACCTATTGCTTATCGGGGGTATGATGCTGTTCGTGCATCTCTGCATGCGCTATTTCTATCCGCCGGAGATGCATCATCCGGCTCGTCCGCCCCGCCCGTTGAACGAGACGGTGGGGTTCTTTCTCGTCAACGCCGTTATCTACTCCTTGGTAGCCGGCCTTAGCGTGGCGATCAAGATGACGGACGGATGGTACCGGGTGGCGGCTATCCAGCGGGAACTGGAGAAGGAGCGTGCCGAGGCGGAATTGCAGAACCTGAAGAGCCAGCTTAACCCGCATTTCCTGTTTAATACGTTGAATAATATCTATAGCTTGATAGCGTTCAGCCCGGAGAAGGCACAGGAGGCGGTGCACGATTTGAGCCGCTTGCTTCGCTATGTCTTGTATGAGAGTAGCCAGCCTTTTGTCCCATTGGAGAAGGATTTCGACTTCCTTCGTAATTATGTGGAGCTGATGCGTATACGCCTGCCCAAACATGTGGAGCTGAAAACGAATATCGTCGCTTCCTCCCCGGGAACCTTGATCGCCCCCCTGTTGTTTATCTCCTTGGTTGAGAATGCGTTTAAGCATGGGGTGAGCAATAATAAGCCGTCTTTCATCCATTTGGATATCCATCAGGAGGGGGCGGAGGTAGTTTGTACTATTGTGAATAGCTATTTCCCGAAAAGCCCGGATCAAGATAAAAGTGGTTCCGGTATCGGGCTGGTGAATCTGGAGAAACGCTTGGGGCTGCTCTATCCGGGGCATTTCTCGTTCCAATGCGGTCGGGAGGGGGATAACTATTCTTCTTATCTATCAATTACTATAAACGAGACTGAGATATGAGATTGACTTGCGCTATTATTGACGATGAACCTTTAGCGGTTAGCTTGCTGGAAAGCTACGTCTTGAAAACTCCGTTTCTGGATTTACAAGGGACTTATAATAGTGCCTTGGACGCTCTTTCCGACTTACGGGATCGGCCGGTGGATCTGCTTTTTCTGGATATCCAGATGCCGGAGTTGAGCGGATTGGAGTTCTCCCGTATCTTGAACGCCGATACCCGTGTCATTTTTACGACGGCTTTCGATCAATATGCCGTGGATAGTTACCGGGTAAACGCGCTGGATTATTTGTTGAAGCCAATTAGTTATCCGGACTTCCTTGCCTCGGCGAATAAGGCGTTGCGATGGTATGAGCTGCTCCGTAAGCCGGTGTCTTCGGAAGAGAAGGAAGGATCCGCGCCAATCGCGGAGAAGGGCGGGATGGAGAGTATTTTCGTCAAGAGTGAGTATAAGCTGTTGCAAATAGAGCTGCGCAAGATATTATATATTGAAGGATTAAAGGATTACGTGAAGATATTCGTGGAGGATGAGCCCCGTCCGGTCCTTTCGTTGATGAGCATGAAGAGTTTGGAGGATATGTTACCTTCGGATCGCTTTGTGCGTGTTCATCGCTCTTTTATCGTCCAGCCGGAGAAGATCAAGGTGATCGAGCGGAATCGGATTGTCTTTGGAAAGGAGTATATCCCGATCTCCGACAATTATAAACAGCATTTCCTAGAGATGATAGAGCGTAGATCGATCCTGCCGAAATAACCGCTGGTTAGTTGAGCAACTGGAGCAATAATTTCTCTATCGCTACGGTCATAGGACGTCCGTCGCAGGAATAGTTGTTTACGAATAGGGCGATGGCGTATTGCTTATCGCCTTTGTTTATATATCCCGCATATCCTTTTACCCGGCTCATGCTTCCGCTTTTAAGATGAGCTTTTCCTTGGAGGGATGAGCCTTTTAAGAAGTTCCTCACCGAGCCTTCTACCCCCGCTACGGGCAATGATTCGTAGAAGGCTGTGTGTTGTTGTGAACAGGTTTTCATATAAATCAATAAATCAGCCACAAAAGCTGTTGATAACTTGTTGGTAACCGCAAGACCGCTACCGTCGTACATCCAGACGCACGAGAGGTCGAGTCCTTTCCCTTGCCAATAGTCCCGAAGCACCTGGATACCCCGGTTAAAAGAAGATATGACCTCTCCCTTACGGGGCGTATAGCGTAGGCCGATCGTCTTGATCAAGGCATCGGCGAATAAATTATGGCTGACATGATTGGTCACTTCCACGATTTCCCGAAGCGTAGGGGAGTAAGTGGTAACAATCTCGGTCCGTTTCCCGGGTTGCCACCTACCGGCTTCCCGCAAGATACGGAAACAGGACGGTGATTCGTCGACCGTGATCCCTTCATGTTCCAATTGCCTAGTGAGATAATCCGCTAGGAAAAGAGCCGGGTCGGGAATATCCCCTTTGAGCGGATACCATTCCCGGTTAGCGGGGACAATGCCATATAAATAACGATCCGTGGCGAATGGCGCCCCTACGATAAAAGAACTATCCGAAGATACTTGCTGGGTCGTTAAGTAATTATGGAAATGGATGCCGGATAATTCCGGTTCGGTTCCTTTCAACTTCGGGCGGGTTCCGGGAGCTCCGGTTTGCAACCCTAATTTATAAAGATTGTCGAATACGCAAATCCCATAGCTTCCGGCACCATAATAACTACCCATATCTTCGCCAACCCATTTAAGGGAAGTGCCTTCCGTGTCAAATATACTTTCATCAGCGATTACGGCTCCTTGTATTTTATGGATACCCACCTTTTTCAAGGCGGAGATCCATTCCTGTAGAAACCGCTTATGATCCGGGGCTAAATGCGCTGAGCCAAGGCTAGGATCTCCGCTTCCCTTGATATATAAATTGCCTTTTAACAAGCCGTTCTCGATGGAGCCGTCGTATTCTAATGTCGTGGGAAAGCGATAATCCTCGCCCAATATCTCCAATGCGGTAGCGGTCGTAACCGTTTTCATGACCGAGGCTGGGGTCAGCTGCCGGATTGTATCGTAAGCGAATACCGTCTCGCCACTGTTAACCTCTTTCACGATCAAGGAAAATGAAGCTCCTTCCATATAAGGCTTGCGCAGGAATTGCTTGATAGGTTGTGGAGTCTGTGCCCCCACTGAAAGGTATAAGCAAGAAATGAGGAAGAAAAAGGATATTTTACGTATCATGATGTTTATATATTCTACTTTATTCTATCTTTGTCGCAAGCAAAGATATGAAAATAATATGAATCCACTGTTTGACAAGCCTTTTACGTTTGACCGTGTAATACGCATAGTGTTCGGTATACTGGTCATCTCAGGAATTATTTATTTGATAGCCTTATTACGAAACGCTTTGTTACCTTTCCTGATCGCTTGGTTACTGGCTTATATGATGCAACCGTTCGTAAAGTTCTTCCAATATAAATTATGTTTTAAGAGCCGCATCTTATCGATTATGGCGGTATTGGTGACTTTAGGGCTATTGATAACGTTGCTGGTAGTCATGGTCATTCCTTCCATTGCGGCTGAGGCGGATAAAACGCTAGAACTGATCCGCACACATGATCCCGGTGAAGGTCATGTCCCTTTGATCCCGCATTCATGGATGGAATATCTGGAAAGTAATGTGAACTTCGCCCAGATCATGGAGTTATTGAGTAAGGAGAATTTGTTGAAAGCGGTGAAGCAGATTGCGCCCCAGTTATGGTCTATCTTATCGAACACTTTCTCAATCCTTTTCAGTATCACGATCGTGTTCGTGATCTTGCTTTACTTTATTTTCATCCTTTTGGATTATGAGAAGATCGCGAATGGTTGGATCGATTTGATACCGGAGCGTTACCGTCCGTTCCTGCAAGGTTTGGCTGAGGATGTGGAATACAGCATGAACCGTTATTTCCGCGGACAATCGTTGATCGCTCTCTCCGTAGGGGTTCTGCTCGCGATCGGTTTTAAGATCATTAATTTCCCGTTGGCGGTCACGCTGGGCCTGTTTATTGGCGTGCTGAACTTAATTCCCTATATGCAGGCGATCGGTATTATCCCGATGATTCTATTGAGCTTATTGCGTTCGGCCGAGACTGGAGAGAACTTCTGGTTGATCTTTGGTATGGCTATTTTAGTCTTGGGTATCGTACAATGTATACAGGATTTATATCTTACCCCCCGCATAATGGGTAAGGCTATGGGACTGAATCCCGCCATCATCTTACTCTCATTATCCATCTGGGGAACGATCCTAGGCTTTATAGGCTTAATAATAGCCCTCCCATTGACAACATTGTGCTTATCCTACTATAAACGCTTTATCTTGCACGAAGATAATGAGTTAGATCCCGGAAACCTTGCTCATCAACCTAAGCGAGAGAAAATAAATTCAGATTTAATCGCAAAAAAATAGCCATGCCTATTGCATATTAAAAAAATACTCCTACCTTTGCACCCGCATTACAGAAGTAACGCACAGGATGATTCGCTAGCTCAGCTGGTAGAGCACAACACTTTTAATGTTGGGGTCCTGGGTTCGAGCCCCAGGCGGATCACATAAGAACAAAGCCAAAAGAGATAAGTCCTGCAATATTAACGTATTGTGGGCTTTTTTATGTTTTAGTCTTGCTTGAAAGCCCAAAAAGGCGCACGAAAAGATACGGTTGAGTATCCAAATCGTACCCCCTTCCCCAAAAAACGATTAGGGGGTACAATTGTCGGAAAGTCCTTCTGATAAACTACGTGGAGGTCTTCTATTTAATACCAAAACTCATGATCGAATACAGAACTAGCTTTTTTATTTGGTAGATAACCTATTTACTTATTTCTCCAACTTTATAACCTACGATTCCAAAAGATTTGTGTAGCGCCGGGATTAACCACATGATCAGGCCGGGTAGTCCCCAGCGTTTTTTCTCTTCGCTGATGAAATAGAATCGGGCTCACCCGATAAATCAGGGGGAAAATTCTTTAATTCTA
>NZ_QTMJ01000060.1:0-904 GCF_003635485.1 Parabacteroides sp. AF19-14
ACCTATATGCGTCGGATTCGTCACATTTATAACTTAGCCGTGGAGGCGAACGAGGCTCCCTTTGTACCCAACCTGTTCAAGGATGTCTTCACGGGCGTTGAAAGCAAGCGGAAGAAGGCGTTGCCGCGAGAGATGCTGGAGCGTATGTTTAACGCCCCGTTGGAGGATCCGTCCTTGCGGCGTGTACAGTTGACCGTTCGGTTGATGTTCGCGTTCAGCGGGATAGCGTTTGTGGATCTCACGCATTTGAAATGGGAGAATATCCGGGATGGGATATTGCAGTATCACCGACAAAAGAGCGGGTCTCTCATACAGCTGGAGATTCCCTCCGGGGCGTTGCGGCTGTTGGATGAGTTGTCCGCTTGTACGGCAAAGGAATCCTTTTATTTATTTCCTTTTTTGAGTGGAAGGAGAACCGGTGAGGCGGCCTACAAAGAATATAACAGGACCTTGTCCCGCTTTAACCATGACTTGAAGTTGTTGGCGAGATCGACAGGCGTTACGCTTCCGGTCACCTCATATACGATCCGTCATTCATTCGCCTCGTTCTTGAAGGAACAAGATGTATCGATCGAGGTTATCAGTGAGTTGTTGGGGCATAAGTCTATTAAGACAACACAGATCTATTTGAAGAGCTTCTCGTTGGAACGTTTGTCGACAGTGAACCGGAATTGTTTTGAGAGCGTGTGTAAACCGATGCCCAAAGTGGGGTAAGAGGCTTGCTACTTGGGAAGTAGCGTATTCTTTCACGGCGCAAAAGTAATAAAAAATAACAAATAACAAGCAATCATTAGGCTTAGTTTGTTCATTAGTTTGTGCTCCGACCTTGATTCTCCTTAAATCTTCGTTCTTATTCCTAGTGCATAGACATGGCAATAGAGACGAAATGATCTCGTATTTCCTA
>NZ_QTMJ01000061.1:0-898 GCF_003635485.1 Parabacteroides sp. AF19-14
AGCTGTATGCTTAATCCCCCAGGTTTATCGGGTGAGCCCATTTTAACCGGAACTTGAAGAGGTTGGCGAGAGCCTGCGGTGTGTCTATCCCGATCACCTCATATTCGATCCGTCATTCTTTTGCGATGATTTTGAAGGAACAGGATGTCCCGATTGAGATGATCAGCGAACTATTGGGCCATAAATCGATCAAGACTACACAAATCTATTTGAAAAGTTTCTCGTTGGAAAAGATGTCTGCGGTGAATAAAATTTGTTTTGAGAGTGTGTACAATCATGTACCGAAAGTAGGGTAAAGGGAGTAGGCTACTTGGGGAGTAGCGTATTCTTTCACGGCGCAAATGTAGTAAAAAATAACTAAAAACAAGCAAACAAATGCGCTTGTTTACTCATTGTAGGCGTTTGATCCTCTCTATTCTTTGATTTTCCTATTTTATCCTAGACGTATAGACATGGTGATGCGGGTGAAATGACCTCTTGTTCCCGGTATCATTCCACCATGCCTCATAACCTGTGTGTATTCCTGTAGAGACGGGGCGTGCCCCGTCTCATCCCCTCCAAATGGTAACTTAAAGCTACAACCGGGTGATAACCGTTCTCGCACCTTTAGGCTACTCCCCAAGTAGCATAAGATTTCGAGAGATGGTAATTTTCAGTAATGCCATATTTAAAAATATAAAGTACTGTTTATCAAGATGATATAAATGATTCTTGGTAGGGCTCTGAATTGCCATGGGGTCTGTTTTCGGGCCATGGGATAACCACTGGAAAAGATAATCATAGAGATGGATATATTGACAGGCAAGTGCTCGGATAGGTTCATGACGCATGTTCGTAAGCGACGTGATCAAGAGGCCGTCCGCTGGTACGTGCTCACGCTCCCTACCGCCGGTGGCGG
>NZ_QTMJ01000062.1:0-755 GCF_003635485.1 Parabacteroides sp. AF19-14
GTCGTGACATACAAGGGCAGCAAGACCGTTGAGAAGTACCGGGATTTTTGGTTTTTCTCCTACCTGTGCAACGGTATCAATTTCAGGGATATGCTTTTCTTGCGGTATGGGAACATCGTGGACGGTGAAATCTGCTTTGTACGCTCCAAGACATCGCACACGTCCAACCATATACGGGAAATAAGGGCGGTACTCACTCCCGAAATGCGGGATATTATAAAACGGTGGGGAAACCCTGACGATGGGAAACCCGATACTTTCCTGTTCAAGTACGCCAGAGAAACGGAGGACGAATTTGTCATTTCCAATATTGTCAGACGGGTAACGCACCGTTGCAACATCGCTTTGGCTAAAATAGCCCAAGCTGTCGGTGTCCCACGTTTCACGACCTATTCCGCCCGGCATTCCTATGCGACTGTCTTAAAACGCAGCGGAACGAACATCGCTTACATATCCGAGAGTTTGGGGCATTCAAGCCTTGCCATCACGGAGAACTACCTCGCCAGTTTCGAGCAGGAGGAGCGGATAAGGAATGCGCAGTTATTAACCAAATTCGATTGAGCCATGCCGAACAAGAAAACCAAGACGGTGAAGATTAGACACCTTGAATGTTTCAGTGCCATTTACGGGGAACTGGCGCAGAATCCCGAATACGCAGGCTACGAAATAGAAGAAGCCGTACTGCAAGTGAAATCATATATTCCCCCTACTGTTAAAGACGTGGACAAGGCGATAGAGAAAATAAGGTTCAGCCA
>NZ_QTMJ01000063.1:0-719 GCF_003635485.1 Parabacteroides sp. AF19-14
AATGGATCAAAGATACTAATTTGAAAGCAAATCACAACAGATCAAGAGAGACATTCTTGCCCTCATCGGATGTTTCCAATGGATCAAAGATACTAATTTGAAAGCAAATCACAACTGGAATCAAAATTAATATTGTCAAAGAATAGATGTTTCCAATGGATCAAAGATACTAATTTGAAAGCAAATCACAACATGAAGCGTTGACCATTCCAACCTAGCTTGATGTTTCCAATGGATCAAAGATACTAATTTGAAAGCAAATCACAACGTCAGGGTAAAGAGCCGCACAGCAGACTCAGATGTTTCCAATGGATCAAAGATACTAATTTGAAAGCAAATCACAACGCCCCCCAAGCGTCCCCTGCTAGCTGCGCTGATGTTTCCAATGGATCAAAGATACTAATTTGAAAGCAAATCACAACTGGAGATGAGAAGGGATATAATGATGATGCGATGTTTCCAATGGATCAAAGATACTAATTTGAAAGCAAATCACAACAACATGCTCTTATTTCATTAGGTTTCTTACGATGTTTCCAATGGATCAAAGATACTAATTTGAAAGCAAATCACAACCATCTTCTGCATTAGGTCAAGCACGCATAGGATGTTTCCAATGGATCAAAGATACTAATTTGAAAGCAAATCACAACTATAGACCCTCGTTGATCTCTTTCAACGATGATGTTTCCAATGGATCAAAGATACTAATTTGAAAG
>NZ_QTMJ01000064.1:0-466 GCF_003635485.1 Parabacteroides sp. AF19-14
CTTTACGGCCGTGTCCCATTGACTTTTTTGTATCCCGTATTAGGGATGTTGCTGATAGGTTAGGGCGCAAGGGGCGCATCTTTACGTATGTTTCTAAAACTTTTTCTGTAAATAACGTTTATACCCCTCTTGTCTGTAGAGTGATGTAAATATTATTTTTCTAAAAATGTTTCTTTGAAAGCGTAAAGATGCGCCTTTTGCGCCCTAGGATTTTTGCCGGGGAATTTTCCTGATGCCTTAACATGTGGATATACAGTTGTTTGTGTGGTTCTTCCCTCTTCGGCTTTTTGGGTCTTTGGGGGGCGATATAATGGGTCCTTACCCACGTTTACGTGATCCGAAAGCACTAAAACCAAGTGCATTTCGCATGATTTCATGAGCTAAAAGCCGTTTTTTCTGTGTGATTTCCTATCGGGGCCAAGATCGTTTTTGTCGTTTTCATACGTGCAAATGTACTCGTGGAGCA
>NZ_QTMJ01000064.1:476-713 GCF_003635485.1 Parabacteroides sp. AF19-14
TTTGTCGTTTTCATACGTGCAAATGTACTCGTGGAGCATTTGTTTTAAGTGCACGTGGTGATACGTGAGGCCACGTGGTGGGCCATGTGAGCCGAGAATGGATATCGACGTATTATTAATGTACGCGATCCCCCTCGTGAAAAAAACTTGCAAAATAATGCCCGATAAATTTGGACCGTATGTTTTATAACACTATTTTTGCACCCGCATTCGAGAGAGAACGGCGCTTCAGAAATG
>NZ_QTMJ01000065.1:0-271 GCF_003635485.1 Parabacteroides sp. AF19-14
GCAAACGATCGAACTCATCCGACTCGCCCAAAAGCAGATAGGCAGGAAGGAGCAAAGAGTAAAGCTTGCAACGGATCACGTCGGTCTCACCACGGAGAGAGGCGTAGCCACGCAGGACCTCACGGGCCAGACGGGCATCCTCATCCACTACCACGCCAGAGGCATGGTAACGGCCCAAGGCATCGTGCAAGCCCTCCGACAGACGGTCGTTGTCCAAATGGGTATAGACGTGCTTGCCCCCCGTGTTCAGCTCGATCAACTCATACTCCCC
>NZ_QTMJ01000065.1:281-664 GCF_003635485.1 Parabacteroides sp. AF19-14
AGCTCGATCAACTCATACTCCCCAGCTCTCACCTCGAACAAGGGGACCCACAGACAGTCGAGGATACGCACCATCACGTCCTTATGCCCACCGCCCGGCTGCACCACCACCTCCGCCTCCATGTCGGTAAAAGGGCCGGAGGTGATACGCACACGGTCGCCTTTCAACAAGCGGCCGCTATCTGGCACGTATACGGGAAGCTCGTTGGAGTAAGAAGCCGCGACCCAACGCAAGGTTTCCATCTCACGATCCGAGAGGTACGGGAAATAAGACCGCCCGCCGGAGGAAACCCGGGGGAGGAAATTATACAGGGGAAGCGTACGCTTCAGGCGGAAGATCTCGTCCTCCGAGGCGTGGACGAACACGTAGTTGTACAGCAGGGG
>NZ_QTMJ01000066.1:0-403 GCF_003635485.1 Parabacteroides sp. AF19-14
TTTAATCTTGATGAATTTTTCCGAATCGTTGATTCTTACAACGTCTCGAAGTCTCAGACTTCCGTCAATTATTTTAAGAAAACTTCTTTTATGCCCTTTGGGGTCATGCTCTATCTTATAGAGATAAGCTGAAAGTCTGTTTGAGACTGATGCCGGAGGAAGTATAAAAGAAGAAATGGCGTCCAACAACTCATTGATACCGATATTGAACATTGCTGATCCATGTAGCACCGGATAGACTTTGGCTTTTGCCACAAGAGCGATTATCGTATTCCAATAATCAGCCGGTGAAATTTCGCTATCCGCCAAATATCGTTCTAATATATCGTCGTCATGGTTGCATACAAATTCTTTGTATTCTTCCTTTATATATGTTTGGGAGCAAACCGGATAAACCGATCCA
>NZ_QTMJ01000066.1:413-627 GCF_003635485.1 Parabacteroides sp. AF19-14
CCGGATAAACCGATCCATCGACAACAGTTTGCATAAACAGGACATCTTGCGACAGATTTGTTTTTATATCCATATACAAACGCTCCAAATTCACACCGGCACGGTCAATCTTATTGATAAATATAATTGTCGGGATTTGCAGCTTTTGTAAAGTACTGAACAGCAACTTTGTCTGCGCTTGTATGCCTTCCTTTGCGGATAAGATGAGGACTGC
>NZ_QTMJ01000007.1:0-22529 GCF_003635485.1 Parabacteroides sp. AF19-14
TCCGTTGAGCGATAAAGTGAATCTCCGATTAAATGCGGGTGCTTACACCGGTAGTGGTGAATATTGGAATCTGGGAGCTACGGCGGCGGCCGGTATAGAGGTAAAAAGATTTTATGTGGGAGTGAACTATTTCCAGAATTGTGTCAATGACCGGGATTTGAAATTGGGGTTGTCGGTAGGATATAAATTCACATTATTTTAATCTTTTATATATTTTGAGGATAGGGGTATTTGAGCGTTTCCTGTCTTACGATAAAAACAACGAGAATTATGGAGTCAACAAGTAAAAAACAGAATACCCCTAAACTTTGGTACTGGGGGGAACCTAAAGGAGGAATGAGCCTTGAGGATTGTGAGAAAATAGTAAAAGAGATCCCGCATTTTGACAGGAAAACCCGGCTTGCGGATATGTATATAGCTTTTGTTTGACAGCAAGGGTTTCATTGTGGCATTTAACATAAGGAAGAGAGCCTGTTTTTATACATCGCTCTCTTTTTTTTATAACTTAGCCCCCAATTACTAAATCGAAGAACATGAAAAAGACTTTTTTATTAGCGATAGCCTTGTTGTGCTTTTGTGCCCCGATGAGCTTATTCGCGCAAAAACAGCTTGCTTTCAAGGATGGGAAATTCAAGATCGTCCAATTTACAGACATTCATTGGGATCAGAAATCATCTAAATGCGCTAAGACAGTCGCTACGATACAATCCGTATTAAAGGCGGAGAATCCGGATGTGGCAATGCTGACGGGCGACGTGGTGACAGCAAACCCCGGTTTGGAAGGATGGAAGTCGGTGATCGGGATCTTTGAGGAGGCCAAGATACCGTTTACGGTCATGATGGGAAATCATGACGCGGAGATCGTCTCCAAGGACGAGATTTATGCCATGCTTAGTAAATCACCTTATTTTATGGGCGAGAAGGGACCGGGTGATATCCATGGAGCCGGAAACTATGTGGTACCGGTCTACAGTTCGGACGGAAAGAAACCGGCGGCCTTATTGTATTGTATCGACTCCAACGATTATCCTACGCTAAAAGATTACGGCACGTATGATTGGATTCATTTCGACCAGATCCATTGGTATCGTGAGCAAAGTATGCGCTATACCAAGGAAAATGGCGGCAAACCGTTGCCAGCCTTGGCCTTTTTTCATATTCCTCTGCTGGAATATAATGAGATCGTTGGGGCGGAGACTACATTAGGACAGAAAGAAGAGGGAATCGCCTCTCCCAAGATCAACACGGGCTTCTTCGCTTCCTTGGTGGAAATGAAGGATGTGATGGCTACTTTCGCCGGGCACGATCATGATAACGATTATATAGGAATGTTATATAATGTGGGGCTAGCTTTCGGGCGTGTATCCGGATGGGACGCTTATGGAGATTTCGAGCGGGGTGGCCGTATCATTGAATTGCGTGAAGGCAAGTTTGAGTTTGATTCATGGATTCGTACCCCGTCCGGAAAGGAATATACGTATTATTATCCATCTGGCCTGACCTCTAAGGATGAGGAAACGATGGAATTCTTACCCGCCAAAACGGTAAAACCTAAAAAGCACGGGGTAGCTTATACCTATTATGAAGGTAAATTTAAACATACGGATCAGATCGCTTCCGGGACAAAAGTGAAAGAGGGTACGATGAAAAATATCTCTATTCAGGAGGCTCCGGCCAAGGATCATTTCGCTTATGAGTTCCGTACGTTGATAAATATCCCTGAAAAAGGTGTATATCGCTTTTATACGTATTCGGATGATGGTTCCAAACTATTTATAGACGGTAAAGCTATTGTTGATAATGATGGCTCTCATAATGCTCGTATAGCGAAAGGAAAGGTAGCGTTAGACGCTGGTTTCCACGAATTACGTGTTTTGTATTTCGAGGATTATATGGGCGAGGCCTTGGAGGTCGGGGTTTCCTGCCGTAAAATAAAGGAAGCTGTCTTACCAGAGGACTGGTATTATTTACCGGAATAAATATCCAGTTGTAGAGACGCAGCATGCTGCGTCTCCCACTGTCTGATAGTATCTTAGTCTTGTACGGCAGCTTTCGCTTTCTCTACTGCCTCATTGATATTACTGCAAATATTTTCTGCGCCAATCTTCTTATCGAATCCGGATTTTGTCAATACACGGTGTACATGTTCATTGACCCCGGAAAGTATCATATGGATATGCTCTGCCTCGGAAAGACGGAAAAGACTTTCCAAGTTATGCAGACCGGTAGAATCTATGAACGAAACCTTACGCATACGGATGATGCGGACTTTCGGTTTATCTCCCATACTTTTCATGATGCCGTCGAACTTATTCGCTACGCCGAAAAAGAACGGACCATCGATCTCGTATACCTCTACACCTTTAGGCAGGGAGAGGACTTCCTCGTCATGATGAATCTCGCCCTCGTCGGAAAGATCGATCTCATCCGTGGTGACGGATACATGCGTGGTCTCGGCCACACGGCGCATAAAGAATAACATGGCGATCAAAAGACCGATCTCGATAGCGATCGTAAGATCAAAGATAACCGTCAGGAAGAAAGTCACCAACAAGACGGATACGTCGCTTTTCGGGTTTTTCATCAAGGAACGGAACGTACGCCACTCACTCATATTATAAGATACGATGATCAATACGCCAGCCAGACAAGCCATTGGAATGTGTTTGGTAAGCGGCCCGAGGAAAAGCAAGATCAATAATAATACGATGGCGTGAATAATACCGGCAACCGGAGTTCGTCCACCATTATTTATATTGGTCATTGTACGGGCGATGGCGCCGGTCACGGGAATACCGCCAAAAATAGGAACGATGATATTCGCCGCGCCTTGGGCGATTAGTTCCGTATTCGAATTATGCTTGTCGCCTGTCACACCATCCGCTACCGTAGCGGATAATAAAGACTCGATAGCCCCAAGGATAGCGATCGTAAAGGCGGAGGGAAGCAATAAGTTGATAGTTTCCATATTAAACGTGATCGGAGCCGGGGCTGGCAAGGAAGCGTTAATAGTAAACCGGTCTCCAATCGTCTCGATACCTGTAATACCCAAATGATTACGCATAATGTAAACAACGATCGTCATGATGACGATAGCGATCAAGGAACCCGGAATTTTCTTCGTTAGCCTCGGGCTTAACGTAATGATCAGGATACTAATGATACCGATAACGAATGCCCAAGGGTTAACCGTATCGAACGCCCCGAAATATGCGATCCATTTAGAGATGAAATCGGCGGGGACTTTATCCATAGTCAATCCAAATAAGTCTTTCATTTGTGTCGTGAAGATAGTGATAGCGATACCACTCGTGAAACCTACGACAATCGGGTAGGGGATAAACTTAATCACGGTACCGAGCTTCAACACGCCCATCAATACCAGAATAATACCCGCTATGACGGTAGCGATGGCAAGCCCTTCGATACCGAAGTTCTGTATAATGCCATAAACGATCACGATAAACGCTCCGGTAGGTCCGCCGATCTGTACGTTGCAGCCTCCTAAAAGGGAGACGATGAATCCACCGATAATAGCCGTGATCAATCCTTTTTCCGGACTTACCCCGGAGGCGATACCAAAAGCGATGGCGAGTGGTAGGGCAACTATGCCGACAATTATACCCGCCATGAGATCCGTCATGAACCTCTCTTTGGAATAATTTCTCAGCGCCGTAAAGAGCTTGGGCTGAAAATCAAATTTGTTCTTCATTTTTCTTCTTGCCTGTTTGATTTGAGGATGCAAAGTTAATAAAATAAAGAAGATGCAAAAAATCTAAAGACGCATTCCGATTTTGTGTAAACAATTTAGGAGGATTTGTTGTTTCATAATATAAAGGTAGAGAAGTTGCTCCTTGATAAATAAGTGATATCTATCTCCCGATAGATATTATTTAATGTTTGCGTAATCGATGTTTGGAAACAAATTCTTACTTTTGATCGGTCATAAGAAAAACGATATACAAAACAGACTCATTAATTTACTACATAAAATTAGCATTATGGAAAAAAGTATTAAAGGTACACGTACCGAGCAGAATTTATTGAAATCATTCGCCGGAGAATCTCAGGCAAGAAGTCGTTACACATTTTTCGCTAGCGTAGCCAAGAAAGAAGGTTACGAGCAAATCGCAGGTGTTTTCATGGAAACAGCCGAGCAAGAGAAGGAACACGCTAAACGTTTCTTTAAATTCTTGGAAGGTGGAATGGTTGAGATTACCGCTTCTTATCCTGCGGGCGTAATCGGAACAACCGCTGAGAACTTGGCAGCCGCGGCAGCTGGTGAGAATGAGGAGTGGGCTGAATTGTATCCTGAGTTCGCTAAGATCGCAGAGGAAGAAGGTTTCCCCGCTATCGCTGTAGCTTTCAAGATGATCGCTAAGGTAGAGGCAGAGCATGAGAATCGTTACCGTAAGTTATTGAATAATGTAGAAACAGGTACGGTATTTGAGAAAGCTGAGGCTATCTTGTGGCAATGTCGCAACTGTGGTTTCGTATTCGAGGGCAAGAAAGCTCCGGTTAACTGTCCGGCATGCGCTCATCCGCAAGCTTATTTCGAACCGATGAAACAGAACTATTGATAATTAAAAGTTGAGAATTGAAAATTGAGAATTAACATAGTTAGTAATTCTCAATTTTCAATTCTCAATTTTCAATTATTTAACCGGCGGATAATCAATCGTATAATGTAATCCCCGGCTCTCTTTCCGTTCCATCGCTTGACGAGTGATCAAATAACCTACATTGATCATATTACGCAACTCACATAATTCACGGGATGCCTTACAACGTTTGAAAAGGCTCTCTGTCTCCTCATATAAAATATCCAGACGGTTCCACGCACGGATCAAACGTGTGTTACTACGAACGATACCTACATACGCTTCCATGATCTGGTTTACCTCTTTCATGCTTTGGGTGATCAATACACGCTCTTCATTGGTGATCGTTCCCTCATCGTTCCATTCCGGTACATCTTGGTTAAACTCATAGCGATCCATGACGCTTAATGAGTGTTTCGCCGCGGCGTCGGCATATACAACTGCCTCGATCAATGAGTTTGAAGCTAAGCGGTTACCACCGTGCAGGCCGGTACAAGAGCATTCTCCGATCGCATATAGGCGACGGATGCTGGATTGCCCGTTTAGGTCTACCTTGATACCTCCACATAAATAATGGGCCGCAGGGGCTACCGGGATGTAATCTTTCGTGATATCGATCCCTAAGCTGAGGCATTTCTTATAGATATTGGGGAAGTGTTTCTTCGTCTCTTCCGGATCTTTGTGCGTCACGTCCAAATAGACATGGTCTTCACCCCGTTGTTTCATCTCGCTATCGATCGCACGGGCTACGATATCACGGGGAGCCAAGGAAAGACGGGGATCATATTTATGCATGAACTCCTCGCCGCCAAGGTTTCTCAATACAGCTCCATATCCGCGCATCGCCTCGGTGATGAGGAAAGAGGGACGGTCGCCCGGATGATACAAGGCGGTCGGGTGGAACTGGATAAACTCCATATCTTTTACGGAGCCTTTCGCGCGGTAAACCATGGCGATACCGTCTCCGGTAGCTACCAGCGGGTTTGTCGTATTCCGGTAAACGGCCTCGCAACCGCCTGTCGCCATAACGGTTATCTTTGACAAGAAAGTATGTACCTCGCCCGTATCCTCGTTCAATACATAGGCACCGAAACATTTGATACCGGGGGTATGGCGGGTGACGATAATGCCCATATGGTGCTGGGTGATAATCTCTACCGCATAATGGTTCGTGAATACGGTGATGTTGGGATGGTTGTTTACCGTTTCTATCAAGCTCGTCTGTATCTCGGCTCCCGTATTGTCGGCATGGTGCAGGATACGAAACTCGGAGTGTCCTCCTTCTTTATGCAGATCGAATTCTCCGCTTTCTTTCTTATCGAAATTAACTCCCCATCGGATAAGCGCCTCGATCTGGGCAGGGGCCTCGCGCACGACTTTCTCCACGGCTGCCCGGTCGCTGATCCAGTCGCCGGCGATCATCGTGTCTTCTATGTGCTTCTCGAAATTATCTACTTTCAAGTTGGTTACGGAAGCGATACCTCCTTGTGCGAAATATGTGTTGGCTTCTTCTTGTCCGGCTTTACAGATAAGTGCTACGCTCTTGCCTTCATTGGCTACTTTCAGAGCGAAACTCATACCGGCGATTCCTGAGCCTATCACTAAGTAATCGAATCTTTGTACCATGTTTTCTACTGTTTAGGCTCACAAAGTTAGGGATTAACTGATTAGGTTGTTCCTTTTGCGCTTGCTTTTCGTACAAAATAAATATTGACTACAGGTTTCCCGGATAGAGCCTTGCGGGTTGTGTTACTGCAACCCGGCTTGCAGTGGAGGCCTTTAGAATTGGACGGATAATCCCAGCGTGAAGGTACGGGCTACAGGATAGATGGAAGTGGTCTCGATACCGGGTTCTACGCCATTCACGTTGATATTAGCGGGATCGCCTCCGGTATATCCGGTAAGTGTAAATACATTATTTACCGAGAAATAGCAGCGTAACGATTGAATCCATTTATTGTCTGGGAGAGGAATTTTATATCCCAAGGTCAATTCTTCTAATTTCAGGAAATTACCGTTCTCAAGAAAATAATCGCAATAGATCTTGTCTCCCTTGATGGCGTCGTTACGGGTATAAGCGTCTTCTAAAAGATTGGTAACCGGTACGTTTTGTAGCCCGTAGTACATTTGTTTCAGATTCAACAGGTCGTACCCCAGCCAAGAGGTGAAAAACAATCGTAAATCAAAATTCTTCCAAGTAAACGTATGGCTGAAAGAGAGCTGCACTTTCGGTACGCCGTTGCCGATAAAATTCTTGTCTTCCTCGGTTCGTTCCGTGGTCGGGATCTTTCTCCCGTCTTTGCTCCATACCAAGATATTACCCTCGGCGTCGGTTCCGGCATAGCGCCAACCGAAAAAGGAGCCGATTGGCTTTCCCTCCTCCAAGCGGATAGCCGGGCCGGGTAATCCGGGGGTGGGAAGATCATACAGATAGGTATAGCCTAGCTTGAACTGGTTGTTGGAAAGGCTTTTCAGCGTACTGCTCAATAGGCTACCGGTGAGGCTTGCCGAATATTGAAAGTTCTTGGTACGCACGGGTAGCCAGTTCATTTCCCATTCCAATCCCTTGGAGTCGATAGTACCTACGTTTGTCGTGATATTGTCATGGATCATGGGAGGCTTGATTGCGTTGTAGACAAACAGGAGATCTTTTGTCGTACGTTTGAATAGATTCAAGGAGAGCATGAGGCGGGAGTTAAGTAAGATCGCCTCGGCGCCTATGTTGGTATGCAGGCTTTTTTCCCAGCGTAAATCCGGATTGGGGTTATTGCTAGGTCCGAATACTTGTATCCATTTGCCATCTACCATGACTTTACCCGCTCCGGCGTACGTCTCTAGCGATTGGTAAGGGGAGAAATTATGGCGGCCCGATACCCCGTAACCAACCCTGAATTTAAGATCGTCCAACCATTCCGTTTGGAAGGCGGGTAACTCGCTCAAGCGTATACCACCCGAAAGGGCAGGGAAGTTGCCCCATTTATGATTCGCCCCGAATTTACTGGAACCTTCCCTGCGAAACGAGGCGGAAAGCATCAATAAGTCCCGGTAGGAATAATTAAACCGGGCAAAGACACTAATCAACTTGCTGGAATTCTTGAATGAGCTTAAAGTCGCTTTTCCATCGGTAAGGTAAGAACCGGTGCCTATGTTGTTCCATGTGAAGAAGTCGGTAGGAAAGTCGGCATTTCCGGCGTTCATTCCCGAATGATCCCAACGTTGGAATGAATAGCCTATCATCGCTTTGACCATGTGCTGGTCCCACGTATTATCGTAATGATTGGTCCAGTCTAGCGTCCGGTTTACATATTTGGAAGAGGTACGATCCGCTCGCCCTTTCCGGTTATTGTCTACGGATTCTTTGGCCCGTGAGGTCCAATAGACATTTTCCTCACTCTCTTCCCGGTTCTCGGCGAGCATAATGGTGGAGTAAAAAGGTTTGCTCCAGTTGATCCGTGCGGTTAGCGAGCCGGTCATAAACTGGTTCTCTTGTTGCCGGTTTTCCTCTTTTAGTGAGGCTACGGGATTATCCCGCTCGAAACCGGAAGGATAGAGATACTCCGTCTCCTCCTCATCGGTATAGATCGGGGCGGTAGGATTGGCTAGCATCGCTTGTTGGAAAGCTGTATGGTTACCTAGGCGCAAATGTTGTTTTTTGTAAGCGAGCGATACGGTTAGCTCCAGATAGCCGGAGAGGAGGTTTTGGCTGATATGGGTACGTAAGGCGTATTCCCGGCGGGAGGATACAATGTCTAGTCCTTGTCCGTCCCTGTAATTCATGGAGATACGGAACGCCCCGCTTTTACATCCGTTTTGAATGGATAAATCATGATTTTGTTCCAAGGGGCAGGAACGTATCAAAGCGGCTTGCCAATCCGTATGGTACCCTAGATCAGCGTCTCTCCCGGCTGCTACAAAGGCTTCGGGCGAAAGGACACGAGGTCTATTATATTCGTGAGCGGCCGCTAGGTAGGTTTGGTAATTGGCCTGCAACTTATCCGAGCTTTTACCGCTTTTGGTCGTTATCAAGATCACTCCGTTAGCCCCGTTCGATCCGTAAATGGCGGCGGAAGATCCGTCTTTTAATACCGATATGGAGGCGATTTCGGCTAGTGATAAACTATTCAAGGATACTCCGGGTACCCCATCTACCACGACTAGCGGATTGTTTCCGGCCAAAATAGACCCGGCGCCCCGTATCTGTATATCCGGTATCGAGTTTATATCGGACAAGGAAGATCCCGAGATGCTCATTCCGGCGATCAATCCTTTGATGCCTTGGATGGGATTGTTGACCTTCCCGGATAAGAACCGTTCCGAGGATACATAACCCACGGCTGATGTCAGCTCCTTGCGTGCCAAGGTTCCGTAGCCGATCGCTACCACCTCGTCCAAATTAAAGACGGCCGGTATCAATTGGATCTGTAAATGACGGTTATCGGGCCCCACCGTCCTTAGCTCCGGCTTATAGGCCAGATGGGAGATTTGTAGCCGGCACGAATCCTTATCTGTAAAGAAGCGGAAATACCCTTCCTCATTCGTTAGTCCTCCTTTACCGGAAAGAAGGTCGATTACCGAGACAAATTCCATGGGAGACCCTTTCTCATCCGTGATATAACCCGTAACCGGGACTGGATAGGGCTTGGGCTTCCCCGTATCGATCTTAGGCATCAACAAGATTTGTACGTCCATGATCTCATAGCGTATCCCGATCGGTCCGCATAGCCGGTCTAGTATTTTACGGATATCCGGCGAGGTTATTTTCTCATTGATTTTCTGTTTCATATCCAACTGAGTCTCGTTGTATAGGAAAAGATAAGGGGATTGTTGCTCTATTTTCCGCAATACATCCCTTAATTGAGTCCCATGTTCATTCAAGGTGATGGGAACCTCGATCTCTTGGGCCCGTGTATGCGGGACGCAAAGGAACAGAGCCGTTATTAAGAATGATATGTATATCTTGATTTGCATAGGGTGAATTAAACGGTTAATAGATATATCCTTCCGAGCGTTTCAATAAGGGATTGGCCGATATCGCCCGGGCAGGTATCGGATAGAACCGGCGATAACTATCGGAGGGTTGCTTATCCCACCAGATACCGGTCGTGAATAGGCCGAACCGGTTTAAATCGGTACGTCTTCGTTTCTCCGCTAGAAATTCACGTCCCCATTCATCCAATAATTCCTGTGCGGTAAGGACGGAGCCATCTTCCGGATAGCGTACTTGTTCCCAGTCTTCCGGCGCATAGTATCGTTTGCGTATCTGGTTCAAGATCGCCTCGGCCTTGGCTGGATTACCCAGACGGAAGGAAACTTCCGCCAGCGTATAATAAACCTCTGTCAGCCGTAACACTACCAGATTATTCGCCATCAGCCCCACGTCTCCGGATGGATAAAGCGGATATTTCACGATACGGATACCTGTATTCTCCTCGCCGGTCTTGATATTGGATGCGAGGGAGGTGAATCTTTTATCTTGTATGATCCACGGCGTATCGGAAGATAATTGTTTATCTGTGAGCGCTTTCTTTTCCGTATCGGATAGATGGTCGGAATAACGTGCTACTTGATCTATGAAAATGAGGGGGTAGTTTCCCCATTCCTCGGCACCATACTGAAGCTGGTCGCTATTGTATATCTGTTGGGGTCCGAAGAGGAATAATCCCTCGTAAATGCCTTGTGAGAGTACCTTGAAGTTCTTCTTCCGGAGATCCGTATCAGGAAATTTGGAAAACGTGCGTCCTAACGTATAAGGGTAGGGCTTGCCGGATGGATCGTAAGAGGGACTGAGGTGACAACCATTATAGGCCGCCGGCAAATCCTTGCCACAGCCGAATCGTTCGGGCGCTTGGTAGTGCATAAAAAACAGATAGTAAAAATCATCATATCCTACTTGCCGGGACTGGGGATAAGACCAGATTAATTCCGGACAATCTTGATTGCCTGCGTTCCATAAATCGGTCCATTCCGAGGTGAGAGAGTAAGTGCCGAACTCTCCGTTGATAATCCGTTCGCAAAGCGCTCCGGTCTGTTCCCACATCGGTATATTGATGTACCAAGACGCGTTAAAATAGAGCCTCATCAATAATACGGCCGCCGCTCCTTGGGTGATACGTCCCTCGTAATTCTTAGAGGGTGCCTTGGGTAAATCGGGGATGGCGTTTAATAAGCTCTCTTCTATAAAGTGGAAATTTTCTTGTGGGGTGGCTGAACCGACCTCTTCCTCTGTCGTGAGGGAGATCGCGGGGATGCGGAACGCATCCAGAAGTAAAAGTTGGAAATAAGCCCGTAAAGCGGTAAGCTCGGCGATATGCTGCCGCTTGTCGGACTCGCAGAGTCCGAAGTTATCATATGATAACTCTTGGATATCCGCCAATGTATTATTACAATATCCGATACCTCCGTAGCAAGCGTTCCACATTTGCTCACTGTTTTTCTCGTACGTGTCCCATGTATGTTGGTGGATCATACGCCATACGCCCCCGTCTTCCCAATGCTCTCGTTTTTGGGTGATCACGAGTTGATCCGCCGATAACTCTTGCAGCCAGAAAGAGAAATTAGTCTCCGCCCATTTCGCATGCTCATAAGGACGGAGTACGGAGGCCATTAAGGATTCATAATCCGTATAATAATCCTCTTTCTCCAGCTGGTCGTATAGGTCTTCTTCCAGATCGAAGCAGGAGAAGAGCAGCGGGAGAAAAAGAAAGGTTAACAGCAGTGGCGCGTATCTCTTCATTGAATAAGAATCAAGTTCGTACCCGTGAGTTTATTGGTTTGTTGTAATACGGTTTCTAATTTTTGTGTCTTTAGAAAAGCGCCGGAGAAACGTTGATCATCGTTTTCCGGACGTGTGTACATGAGTGAGACCTTATAGGTTTGTTCGATCAAGCGTACGATTTCATCTAAGGAAGCGTTATCATAAAAGATGATCCCTTTTCTCCACGAGGTAAGCCGTTCACTATCAACTTCCGTTACCGTATAATGTTCGTCATTCACGAAATAATCGGCTTTTTGGTTCGGATGCAACTGTACCAATTCTTTCTCATGCGCATTATTCAGGCTCACCTTTCCTTCTACCAAGATCACGGAGATCTCGTTTCCTTGATCGGAGGTCTGTACGCTGAAAGAGGTTCCCAGTACCTTGACCGATAAGCCGGAAGCATCAACTATAAAAGGCTGCTCGCTATTGGGAGTGACCTCAAAGAAGGCTTCTCCTCTGATTTTCACTTCTCGTACGGAAGAGGCGAATACCTCGGGATAGCTTAGCTCGGAATTCTCTCTCAAATAAACGGAACTACCATCGGGTAAAAGGATCGAACGATCCTCTTGCGCAGCTATAATCGTTTGCCATTCGGCATTTCCTGTTCCCGCTTTTCCGCCTTGATTCAAGAAATAGACGGTAACTCCGGATACAAGCAATAGTAAGACCACCGCTGCTATCGAGAACCATATTCTTCGGGAAGAAGTTGAGACCAAGGAAATAACCGGTGCCTCTTCTGTTTGCGATTGAGATTCCGAGGGCGTGATGATCGAAGCGATCCGATTCCATTTCCGGTCCGTTTCCGGATCGGCTTCAGCCTCTTCCAAAGGATTCCATTCGGCGGTTCGCTTCCGGAAAGCGGCCTCCCATTCCTTGGAGGCATGGATGGCTTGAAGCAACTCCGCTTCTTCCTCCGGGGTCGCCTTGCCTTTCAGATACCGTGTAATTATATGTTCGAATCGTTTATTCTCCATTTTCCTGTTTTACTAAATCTGTATTACCATTTCCAAAGACTAAGGAGCGTTCCCAGTAATAAGGCATAACGCCTTAATCCATCCCGGAATCGTTTCAAGGCACGGGTAATGTGTTTCTCCACCACTTTCTCCGTAATAGCCATATGTTCCGCTATCTCCCGGTTTTTCAAGCCATTCAGACGGCTGAGAACGAACGCTTCCTTGCATTTGGGCGGCAGTTCCTCCATAATCTGATCGATCGAGTCGGACAGTTCCTTTTGGATCAGCAAGGAGGAAGGGTCAGGTACGAAATCCGCCGCGTATAATCGCTCGGCAGTCTCGGTATCCGGTATCCGTTGCTGTACCGTATCGGCTATCTGACGGTGTTTTAAATAGTTTAGACAACTATTCCTTACCATCATGAAAAGAAAAGAGGTCAGCGAGATGTTATCCAGCAACTCCCTTCTTTCCCATAATTTCAAGAATACATCCTGTACGATATCCTCCGCCTCGTTTGTATCGTTGGTGTATTTCTGGGCAAATGCCTCTAAACGGGGAGAGAACTTGCGAAAAGCGTATTCGAACGCCTTTGCGTTGCCCCCTCTGATCTTATCGAAAAGAAGACGATCATCCGTTAGATACAATTGCTCACACATACCACTTTAGATAAAAGATTGAGGCAAATGTAACAAAAGTATTCTATTTTATGATCAAATCAATTTATTATATAACAACTAGGCCCGCTTTTACCCGCCCTTTATTCCTGTAAGATTATTTTATGTCCGAGAAGGGGGGGATTCCCCCTCTTGGTTGTTTTATCAAGCAAACGAAATAAATAAAATTAATTTAGTAATCTTAAATTGTAAAGCATGAAAAAGCATTTCTTCTCTTTGCGGGAAAGAGGTTTGTTCCTACTTCTTTTGGGACTTTTTCTTTCCTTTAGCAGTTATGCTCAAGACATTACCGTAAAAGGTGTAGTGAAAGACTCTAAATTCGGCGATCCGATTATTGGAGCTAGTGTCCTTGTGAAAGGAACAACGAATGGTACGATTTCCGATATGGACGGAAATTTCACGTTGGCAGCTCCGAAAGACGGGACTCTGACCATCTCTTATATCGGTTATAAATCACAAGAGATCCCGGTAAATGGACAGCAGAACCTGAATATCATTCTGGACGAGGATGTAGAGGCGTTGGACGAGGTGGTAGTAGTAGGTTACGCTACCGGTAGCAAGCGTACGATCTCCGGTGCGGTAGAGCGTATCAAGAAAGAGGATATGAACCAAGGTGTGGTAAACACGCCGTTGGAATCCTTGAAGGGTAAGGTTGCCGGTGTGGTAATCTCCAAGACGGGTGGCGACCCTGCCTCTAAGCCTTCTATCCGTGTACGTGGTACGACCTCTTTGTCCGGTGGTAATGATCCCTTGGTGATTATCGATGGCGTATTCGGTGATTTGAGCATGTTGGACGCGATCGCTCCCGCCGACATCGAGACGTTCACGATCTTGAAGGACGCTTCCGAGACCGCTCAGTACGGCTCACGTGGTGCCGCCGGTGTAATCGTAGTGACTACGGTGAAAGGTAAGAACGGTATGAAGACGTTGAGTTATAACGGCAACTTCGGTATCAGTAATGTTTATAAGAACTTGAAGATGTTATCCGCCGATGAGTTCCGCTCTACGGCGAAGGCGTTAGGTATGACTCCGCTGGATATGGGAGGTAATACGAATTTCTTCGACGAGATCGAGCAATTGGGTTATACGCAGAATCATAACATCTCTTTCGGCGCAGGTAACGACGATTCGAATTATCGTGCTTCTGTAGGCGTGATCGATCAACAGGGTATTATCAAGAATAGCGGTATGAAGAATTATACGGCTAAACTGGACGCTTCCCAGAATATGTTCAACAATAAGTTGAAAATCGAGTTCGGTATGTTCGGTTCCTTGAAGCAAGTGGATTATACGAACGATTATGAGAAAACTTTCTATTCGGCCGCCACTTACAACCCAACCTTCCCTACGCATAAGAATGAGGATGGCAAATGGGATGAGGATCCCTACGCGAACGAGATCCAGAACCCGCTGGGACGTCTTGAGATACAGGATCGTGAGAAGAACGCTTACGTGAACGTACACGGTAAATTGACTTGGACGATTTTGGACGGGTTGAAACTGAGCGCATTCGGCTCTTATACGTATAACGTGAAGGAGAACATGAAGTATATCCCGAAAGATTTGAAAGCGATTACGCAGACTTCCGACGCTCATGGTTACCGTGCGGATAATAAGCAGAATATCTTGATGGGTAATATCCAGTTATCCTATAATAAGGATTTGAATGAGAAACATCATATCGACGCTTTGGCCTTGGTAGAGGGACAAAAATATCATTATACGGGATTTAGCGCCGGTGCCCGTGGCTTTGAGACGGATTACTTCGGTTATAACAATCTGAAAGCGGGTGGTACGGTGAAATACGGAGACGTGACTTCTTTCCAAAACGAGAATCGTCTGGCCTCATTCATGGGTCGTTTCAATTATATGTATGACAACCGTTTTATCGCCACCGTGAACTTACGTGCGGATGGTTCCTCTAAATTGGGTATGAATAATAAATGGGGCTTCTTCCCTTCCGCTTCCGCCGCTTGGGTGTTGAATGAGGAGGCTTTCTTGAAAGACGTGGATTGGCTGAGCCAGTTGAAACTACGTGCGGGTTATGGTCTGACCGGTAACCAAGATGCTATCGAGGCTTATAACTCGTTGGCTTTGATGAGCCCGAACGGTGTGACTTCCGTCAATGGAAATTCTACCGCTACCTATGGCTTTACACGTAACTCGAACCCGGACTTGCGTTGGGAGGTGAAAAAGACATTCGATGTGGGTGTGGACGCTGGTATCCTCGATGGCCGCTTTACGTTGACCGCCGATTGGTATACTTCCAAGACTACGGATCTGTTGTATAAATACGCGGTTCCGGTTCCTCCGTTCGTATATCCGGAATTATTGGCGAACTTGGGAGAGATGACCAACTCCGGCGTGGAATTGGCTGTAAGCGGTGGTATCGTGAAGACAAAGGACTTCGATTTCAACATGGGCGTGAATTTCTCTTACCAGAAGAATAAATTGAACTCCTTGAGCGGTTCTTATATGGGACAAGAGTTGCAGGCGAAACAATATATGGATCTGTCCAGTATGAGTGGTGCCGGTTTCGTAGGAAACAACCGTGTGGTTTATCAGATGGTAGGCCAGCCTGTCGGAGTGTTCTACATTCCTCGTTGCTTGGGCTTGACTCCGGCTTTGGATGAGAATGGAAACGCTATCGAAGGCCGCTATATCTACAACTTGGATCAGACGATCGATGGAAAAGAGGGTTTGGATACCAATGATGGTGGCGACCGTTATATCGCCGGCCAAGCCATGCCGAAATATTATCTGGGAATGAACTTCAGCTTCCGCTACAAACGCTTTGACTTGATGACGCAGATGAACGGCGCTTTCGGTCATAAGATCTTCAACGGTACATCGCTAGCTTATATGAACTTGAGCCAGTTCCCTACATACAACGCATTGGCTAAGGCTCCGGAAAGCAAGATCTACGATCAGTCGATCTCTGATTATTGGTTGGAAAAGGGTAATTATTTGAATATCGATTATATTACGTTGGGTTACAACATCGATTGCAAGAAGATCGAGAAATACGTGAAGAATATCCGTGTGACATTCTCGGTGAACAACGTAGCTACGATCACGGGTTACTCCGGCTTATCTCCGATGATTAACAGTACGACGGTCGATAAAGATAATAAGGATCTAGGTATGGATAACAAACGTTTCTATCCGTTATCCCGTACGTATTCATTAGGTTTGAGTGTTAACTTCTAAATCCATTTAAAAAGTCATGAAAAAGAAATTTATATATAGCTTTATGATAGCCGCTGCCGCAGCGGCATTTTCTTCCTGTTCTAATTTTTTGGAAGAGCGTCCTACAGACGCGTTTGATGAGGAGACGGCGTTTCAAAGCCCTACGTTGGTCTATGTAAACACGGTTGCGAGCCTGTACAATAATATGTTCAAGATCATGGGTAACGACCGTCATGTATATGACTTGAATACCTTCTCCAGCGATGAGGCTATGCTTCCTTGCCGTATCGGTGACTGGGAAGATGGCGGTTTATGGCAGAATATTTTCTTACACCGTTGGGGTACGATGAATGATTTGACCAAGAACTCTTGGGATTTCTTGTATGAGCAGATCGGAAAATGTAACCAGAGTGTTGATAAGTTGCAAGCCTTTGCCGAGGAACAACCGGACGTGGAATATTTCAAGGTTTATCTGGAAGAGGTCCGTGCGGTCCGTGCGTTTTTCTATTATGAGTTGTTGGATTTGTTCGCTCGTGTTCCGTTGGTAACTTCCTCTACGACACCGATGTCTGAGGTAAAGCAATCTGAGCGTAGCGTTGTATTTAACTTTGTCCGTTCGGAGTTGGAGGAGGCGTTGCCTTATCTTTCAGATAACCGCAGTAACCAAAAAGGTGAGTATTACGGACGTATTACCAAGCCGGTGGCTTATATGATCTTGGCTAAGTTGGCGTTGAACGCGGAGGTTTATGCGGACGACAATTGGACGGACGGCAATCGTCCGGATGGAAAGAACATCAAGTTTACCGTTGACGGTAAAGAGATGAACGCTTGGGAAGCTACGATCGCCTATGTGGATAAGTTGGAGGCTTTGGGCTATAAATTGCAGGGAAACTTCTCTGAGAATTTCGCCGTAGCGAACGAGACCTCGGTTGAGAATATTTTCACGGTTCCTATGGACCCGGTCGCTTATCCGGACGCTAAGGACTATAACGTGGTACGTACCCGCCATTATGATCATGCTACGGCTTACGGCCAATCCGGATGGAATGGCTCTTGCGCTACGGTGAAGGCGATGAACGTGTTTAAGTTCGGTACGGCGGATGAGGATCCTCGTTGTAAGCTTACTTATTTTACGGGCGAGGTGACCGGCCCGGATGGAAAGACGATCTATACGGAATGGGACGGACAGAAAGTGCCTTTGAAATATGAGCCGAACGCCCCGAAGGTATATATGGATGCCTCCGATGGTTTGTTGGTGAAGACTGCCGGAGCTCGTATGGCTAAATATGAGTTCGACCAAAATGCTCAGGATGGTGGAAACTTGCATGGAAATGACTGCGTGATCTTCCGTTTCGCCGACGCATTGCTGATGAAGGCGGAAGCCAAGATTCGTCTGGGACAGAATGGAGACGATGAGGTGAACCAAGTTCGTAACCGTGTAGGCGCCAAACCGCTACAAAACGTAACGCTGGATACGCTATTAGACGAGCGTATGCTTGAATTAGCTTGGGAAGGCGTACGCCGGCAGGATTTGATCCGTTTCGGTAAGTTTACCGAGGCTACGGTAGACCGCTATGTAGGCGTGAAACATTCCGCCAGCTCGCTGGATTATCAAGAGGATAAGACGGGATATACAACGGTATTCTCCATCTATGCCGATATCCTTAGCCTGAATCCTAACTTGACACAGAATCCGGGATATTAATACGATTCATTTTAATCTTTAAGGCTTTATCAGGGGGCTGTCCGTTATTGGGCAGCCCTTTCTTCTTTTTGCTTGATTTTCCCTAGTATCTTCGGGAATTTCCATATAAATAACAACGTACAGCAAATAGCGGCCGTGGCATCCGATACGGCTTCTGCCGCGTATACGCCGGTTACCCCCATAAAATGAGGTAATAGTAATGCCAAAGGAATCAAGAGGATTACTTTACGAAGCAAGGCGATAAAGATAGATATCTTAGCTTGTCCCAACGCTACGAACATATTCTGGCAAGCTCGTTGTAAGCCAAAAATCGTCATACCCGCCAAGAAGATGGGCATGACCCAACGGACGGTATCGATCAACTCCTCGTCGCTTGTAAAAGCGGAGGCTACGGTTGAGGGGAATAAGATCATGAATAGCATGAGTATCAAGTTGAAAGAGAACATAACGATTAGCACGATACGAAAACAATCTTTCACCCGCTGTTTGTCTCCATGTCCGTAATTATAGCTTATGATCGGTACGAATCCTTGGGCAAAACCGGTCAGCGGTACGCTAGCGAATTGCATGGCACTCTGTAAGATAGCCAATGCGCTCACATAGATATCACCAAAATTTTTCAAACTACTATTCAAGACGAAACCCACCAGACTCTCCGTGCTGGCCATGATGAACGGAGAAATTCCCAAAGCGAACATCGAGAGTACGATTCTTCGGTCCAGTCTCATATACCGCCTTTCCAAAGGCAAGGAGGCACGTCTTGAGAAAAGGAAGCTCAATACCCATATGGCACTGCAAGCTTGTGATAGGATCGTGGCGAGCGCGGCGCCTTTTACCCCCATATCCAACCAGAAAATGAAGATAGGGTCTAATACGATATTCAATAAAGCCCCGATCAAAACCGAGCACATAGCGATAGACGGACGCCCTTGTGCGTTGATAAAGGCATTCAAGCCCGTGGATATCTCGACAAACAGAGTGCCCAGTAAATAAATAGAGAGATAATCCACCGCATATCCTAACGTATATTTTGATGCTCCTGTAAAAAGCAGGATCGGTTCCATGAAGGTATAGGTGATGAGGGAAGTGAATATAGTAAATAGGATAAGCAATATAAATCCATTTCCCACTATTTTTCCGGCCCGTTCCCGGTCGCCCTGTCCGAGAGCGATGGCCGCTAACGGCGAACCGCCCGCTCCCACGATAGCGGAGAAAGAGGAGATCAAGATCACGATGGAGGTGGTCACCCCTATACCGGCCAAAGCGTTTGTCCCGATCTCGGGAATATGCCCGATATAGATACGATCTACGATATTATAAAGTAAGTTGACAAATTGGGCCGCTACCGCCGGAAGCGCCATTTTGAAAACCAGCGGTAGCATACGTTCCGTACCTAGCCTAGCCTCGTATTTGTTCTTCATATTCAATCGGGATTTCAATTAAAATGGCTGCAAAGTTACAAGAACTTGTTGGATTATATAATCGAGTTCCATAAATTACCAGTTAATAAAAAACACTTAATATCTACCACATCTACAATTCCTTCTTATATGCCTTATAAATAAACATCTTATATAGTGGTTGTAGATAGAAAATATCTACAATTATCATTCTTTATCTACCATGTTTTGATAGAAAACGCAAGAAACCAAATTATCGTTTAGGTTCGTGTGTCGTAGTGCCTATATATGTAAAAGTAGTTTCTATTAGGGAAAACAAAAGTTTCGTGCTGAAGAAACTTTAGTTTCTATATAGGGAAACAAAAGTTTTCTGCTTGATAAACTTTTGTTTTTTACCATAAAAACTGCAAATGCTTATATGCTAATATTTTAAATACATAATACAACTAGTAGATACGTAGTGTGCCGCATCTCCCTACTGGCTGATTGTATCTCAAAATCACTATTGAAAAACAAATATTTTAGTGGTATTTATAAAATAAATTTTATAACTTGCGTTTAAGTTGTAAACTGTAATCTAAATGAAGAGAACACTAGGACTGACTTTGCTACTTTTCGCTACCCTTTTTTCTTGTATGCGCCAAGAAAAACCATTACCTGCGGAACTATCTCGTGCGGAATCTGTTATGTGGGAGCATCCGGATAGCGCTCTATCTATATTACGTTCTATGCCTCAATCATCACTTTCAAGCGGAAAGAACTATGCTACTTGGGCACTATTGTTGGCACAAGCCCGGGATAAGGTATATGGTAAACGCCTTCCGGATTCGTTGAATATCCCTTTTTCGGATAAGTTGGTTCAAGATGCGATGGATTATTTCGAGAAAGAGGATGACTTGAAAAGGATGGCGCAAGCGTATTATTATAAGGGACAATTATTGGAGGATCAGAAAAAGTTAACGGAAGCGATACCTCTCTTTTTAAAGTCTAAAGATATAATGACAAGGTTGGATGAGCCGCTTTTTACTTATCTGATCTGCCAATCATTAGGAAATACGTATCGTTATCAAGATCTTTATGAAGAATCGTTGGTACAATTAAAGGATGCTTATCAATACGCATTACGATCAGGAAATGGAGAACGGATATCTTATGCTCTATCAGAACTAGGAAGAACTTATGTGCATAAAAATGAAATGGATAGTGCCTTGTTCTATTTTGGTAAATCATTGGAAAATGCTAAAAGATTAGGAAATTTAGAACTTGAAGCTATGGCTATGGGAGAGCTAGGCGTTGTTTATAATGAGTTAAGTCAAGGAGAAAAAGCTTTACATTACACTAGAAAAGAGCTTGACTTATGTTTACAAGTATCTTCCTTACATAAGCTTCCTCAAATATATTACAAGATAGGTAGTGCTTTTTGGAGTTTGGGGCAACTAGACTCAGCAAAGGTCTACTTTCAGAAATCTTTAGAAACGGACAATTTGTATACGCTAAGTGAAGCCTATGAAGTGTTATATTATATATGTGTAGAACAAAAACTTTACAAGGAGGCCATAGAATATAATAACCAATATCTTATTTACTCAGATTCGCTACAGGTAATAAATCATGCTGGAGAATTGGCTGAAATTCAGGCTCGGTATGATCATGAGAGATTGTTGAACATAAATAACCAGCTAAAACTAGAAAAAACGAATCAAGAGATAATCGGCTTGTTTGTCACTGCGGTTCTGTTGATTCTTATAATAGTCTATCAATATCGTGTATTGCGGAAGGAAAAATCTTTAGCGCATGCTAGAGAGCAAATACGAATTTACAAGGAATCGATAAGAGAGAATGAGAATCGTATAAAAGAAAATGAGCAATTGATCGCCACGTTAAATAATAAACAGCAGGAAATCGACGAGATTGTTTCAGAGAATAAAAGTTTATTGGATCAAAATGCGGAGTCCCATAAAGAGATAGAGAAATATGAAGAGCTACTGAAATCCTCATATAAGAAACTAGATGAGCAATTACCTTATTTCGATAAATTGAAAGACCTAAAAGAGCATCCTAAATATCTGAAGGATGCAGATTGGTCATTAATCATAAACTGGACAAACTTGCAATACCATCAGTTCTATACACGGTTAGAGAAAGATTTCCCTGATTTCTCCGAATTAGATAAGCGATATTGCTGCTTAATCAAGATGGGGTTCAGTTCTTCCCAAATAGCTGTTTTTGCGAACTCTCTCCCCGAGTCTGTATCCAAACAGAAACAGCGTATCAAACAGCGTATCAAAAAAAGCAAACAAATACCTTCCGACGTAAGTTTCTTACTAGATCAATATCTCAAAGAGTACTAAAAACAGGGGATGTCCATATGCGTGTTTTTAATTTATTGATTATCAGTGTTATCTGGTCTTGATTTGTCCATGTGTGTTCCTTGACTATGTATGAAAATGAGTCTACATTTGTGCTAGACTTTTATACAAAAGATATGCGTTTATACTCCATTATTATTCCTGTTTATAACAGGCCGGATGAGCTTGATGATCTGTTATCAAGCCTTTGCAAGCAAACCTATGTCCATTTTGAGGTTATCGTGGTGGAGGATGGTTCGGAGATACCGGCGAAAGAGATTGTTGGGCGATACCAAAGGCGATTGGATCTTCATTATTATGTGATCTCGAACTCCGGCCCGGGTATGGCGCGTAATCATGGCGCTAGGCAAGCGCTTGGCGAGTATCTGCTCATACTGGATTCTGACGTGGTACTACCCTCCACGTGGCTTGAGCATATACACGACTCGTTGAATCATTATCCGGTGGATGCGTTCGGTGGCCCGGATAAGGCGCATGCCTCGTTTTCCCCGATCCAGAAGGCGATCAATTACGCCATGACCTCATTCCTGACGACCGGTGGTATCCGCGGCGGGAAGAAAAAGTTGGATAAATTTTATCCCCGTAGTTTTAATATGGGAATAAGGCGGGATGTATATGAGCGTCTGGGCGGTTTTTCCGGCATGCGATATGGTGAGGACATTGATTTTAGCATACGGATCATGGAGGCTGGTTATCGGACCCGGCTATTTCCTTCGGCATGGGTTTATCATAAAAGGCGGACGGATCTCATGCAGTTCTTCCGTCAGGTGCGTCATTCGGGGGAGGCCCGGATCGCGTTGAACCGGAAACATCCCGGCTCATTGAAGCTGGTACATTGCTTACCGGCATTATTCACGTTTTCAGTCTGTCTATTGGTTATC